>CANRJJ010000001.1 GCA_947630895.1 uncultured Wohlfahrtiimonas sp.
TCATTAATGGCGTGTTCTATATCAAAATATAAAGTTAGATTTTCCATTTAGCGATCTTTTAAGCGCTTTAAAACCGCTAAAGTTTCTGGATCTGAAAGTCGTTCTTCAAGGGATTTGCTCGTTTCCCCTAAAAACTTATCAAAATCACTTTGTGGCACAGATTGGATATAGCTTTCTAGTTTTTGGTGCAGTGCATCCCTAAAACATAAATCACGGCTTGCCATTTTGACTCTGGCATCATGAATATGCGGTAGTAAATACGGATTCTTTGCAGCTTTGTCGATAATTGTATCAAGTTCAGCCGTTGTTAATTTCCGCCCTAATGCTTGTGCTGTTTCTTTCATTTCAACCGCTAAACCATGTTCAAAGCTAGAAATCGCAGTGAGCACTTCGGCATACATCGTTTCCCTGACTTTATCATTTTTTTGGAGAGCCAAAATTTTCTTATATTCAGCTGCTTTTTCTAAAAAAACAACCTCATAAATCTTATCTGTATATCGGCTATATTTCCATCGATTGGAATCCAAATAATGATTCAGCGCATCTGTAAATTCCTTGCGGTAGTTATACTCTTTATAAGCCGCAGGCAGGTACGTTTCATCTCTTTGGTTGATATATTTAGTATGTCCACCTGACTTTTGAGCAATGACATCTAAAACAATATCCAATATCTTGCTTCTGATCTGTTTTGCTTTATCGCTTTCTGTCACAAGCATGGCAAGATTCAAAACGGTTTTAAAGGAAAACACGCCTAATGACGGAGCTTTGGATATGTCGACGACATAGATGTCGTCGACATAAATTTTAAATTCTTTAAGACTTTTACCTTTTAAAATTTTATAGCCATTCTCAATCAACTCATCTTTATGATTTTCGATATATCGGTCAATGGTTCGCTCATCAACCTCTAAAATCTCTGCAACTTGTGCCTTAGTAAAGATCGCTTCATTCTGCCAATAAACCCCACCTAAATTTAAATGTGTTTCCACTTGTTCAAGTGCCACATGATTATTCAGAATATTTTGTCGACTGACATTGGATGTTGTCAAATCTTTCGCCATCATTTCACCTCTTCAGGCTTCGGAAAGCTCAACAATAAATTACGATAATACTCATATTGTGATTGTCTTGCTTTTATCTCTAAATTTAATTCAGAAGATATATCTTTAATAAATGGTGTAAATAAATCAAGAATCTCAACAATTTTTTCTTGTATACAAACAGATGGAACTGGTATTCGAATAGTTTTAAACCTAGCTTTGGATAAATTAATTCTAGTTACGCCATTTCCTGTTTTAATAATTTGACTTCTTACTAATTCACAACGAAATAGATATTTAGAGAACTCAGGAATAATATCAATATTTTTATTAAATCTAATACCAAACGAGAAACTATTTAAATACACTCTACAATCAAATTTTGTTGTTACTGCTGATGACATGCCTATTTCTAACGCTGTTTCAGAAGATGCTGTAAATAAAACATCACCATACTCCACTGTATTTTGCCTTTCTGTTTGTGATATTTTCACAGAATCTAAATAATTTTCATCTACTTCAATATTATTAAATATATTTTTATAAGGCACATATCTACAATTACCATGCTGAAAATCATCCTTACTCTTTCCCGTTAATCCGCCATAAATTTCAGCTATTTCGCCTATTTCATACCATCGCATATCAGGACTATTCAAAATCTCATCTATCTCTGCATGTAATTTAGAAAGCAAAGCTTCAATATTCCCTCTTAGCTCTGTTGTTTTTTGAATCATAGAAGTTAATTGACTATTTAACTGATTAATATTTATTTCTTGTTTTAGATTTTTTGCGTCAATGTAAGATGTAACTACAAGATTATAATCATTCTCCACAATATCATCATAATCAATAAGTTTGGCTACATATTCTATATTTTCTTTCTTAGCAAAGATGGTCAGAATCTTTTGAATATGATGAGGCTCTAAAATATTATTATTTGTAACTGGAGTAAAGAAATCTTCACCACTTGCATCAATGAAATGAATATCAGTATTTTTCTTATTTTTGGCCAACACCAAAATATTCACAGAAATAGATGTACCAAAGAACAGATTAGGCGGTAATGAAATCACTGTTTCAATGTAGTTGTTGTCCACAAGGTATTTACGGATTGTGCGCTCTTTACCACCACGATAAAAAATACCAGGGAAGGTGACGATTGCCGCACGGCCTTTAGCAGATAAATAACTGAGCGTATGCATTATGAATGCAAAGTCAGCTTTTGAATTAGGTGATAAAACACCTGCGGGTGCATATCTTTCATCATTGATTAATGTCGGATCATTATCCCCAACCCACTTAATCGAATAAGGTGGATTCGATACAATGGCATCAAACGGCTTATCATCACCAAATTGAGGATTGATCAAAGTATCACCGAGCTTAATGTTAAATTTATCGTAGTTGATGTTATGTAAAAACATATTCATACGCGCAAGGTTATACGTTGTATGATTGATCTCTTGGCCATAGAAACCATCTTCAATGATGTGTTTATCAAACTGCTTTTTAGCTTGCAATAGCAATGAGCCTGAACCACAGGCAGGATCATAAATTTTATTGATTTTATCTTGGCCATGAATCGCAATTTGAGCGATCAAATTAGAAACTGTTTGCGGTGTGAAAAATTCACCACCTGATTTCCCTGCATTAGCTGCATAGTTAGAGATTAAGAACTCATAAGCATCACCAAATAGATCAATTTCATTTTCATCAAATTGGCGACCAAAATTTAACTCTTCAACGCCTTTTAATACTGCTGCTAAGCGTTTATTTTTATCTGTAACAGTATTACCCAAACGATTGCTTGTGGTATCAAAGTCAGCAAACAATCCTTTAATATCATCTTCTGATGGAAAACCAATGGCTGAGTTTTCAATGCTTGCAAAAATCTCAGCTAAATCCGTATTCAGATGATCATTAGTATTGGCATTTGCTGCAACATTGGCAAACAATTGGCTTGGATAAATGAAGTAACCTTTGGTTCTAATGGCGTCTTCTTTTATTGCATCTGTAATGACTGAATCAGGCATTTCTGCATATTTAATGCTTTCATCACCTGCTTCAATATAGATTGAAAAATTTTCACTGATGAAACGATAGAATAAAGCACCTAGAACATACTGCTTAAAGTCCCAACCATCAACAGAACCCCTAACTTCACCTGCAATTTGCCAAATACGGCGTTGTAATTCTTGACGTTGTTGAGCGCTAGTCATTATATACTTCCTTATACAATCTGATTCAGTAAAATAATTCACGATCATACCAAAATCAGCAATATTTGGTAGCACTCAAGCAACTTCTCAATATTTATCCCAATCTATCGGCTAGCTCTGAAACAGTTGGGTTGTAATAGATCATTAATGACTTTGTATCACGATGTCCAATAACTTTAGCTAAATCTAATACGTCTAATTTTCGAGCCAATCTTGTACACGCTTCATGGCGTGAATCATGAAATGTTAAATCAATGATATTGCATTCTTTGACTGCTTTTCTAAAAGTTGTGCAAACCGTATCAGCTGTAATATTGAATATATTGCCATGACTTTTAGGATTCATTAATTCAAATAACTCTCGTGCTCTTGAAGATAAAGGCACTTGCCTTCTATCGCCATTCTTTGTGGCTAATAACGTCACTGATCGCTCTCTTAATGATACCTGTGACCAATCTAATGTAGCAATTTCAGATTGGCGCATTGCTGTTTCTAAAGCCAACAGAAATATCAATCCAACTTTATGTTTTTGCATTGTTGGTGGTTGATCAGCAAATTCTAGATTTTCTAATAGTAATTTAACTTCAAAATCAGATATACGTCTATTTCGTGGCGGTGGTGGCGTTAATCGCTTTAAATCACGAGTGGGATTTTTCTCCATCCAATTCCATTCAATTCTAGCCATTTCAAATACAGCACTGAGCAAGGATATTTCACGATTTTTCGATGAATTAGAAATATTACGGCTGTTACGCCATGTTGCAATATCTCTTGTAATCAGCGTATGCAATGGCACCTCTGAAGGAAATGATTTCATTCTGAGAAAGTAATTTAACCGATTAATCTCATATTCCTTGCTTTTCTTAGTCGGTGAAACCTCATCACGATAACGGATCACAGCATCCTTAACCTTTTTAGTTGTGTCTATGGCTTGGCTTTTGCCCAAGCGTAAAGATTTTTCTGTTTTTTCCATCCACATTAAGGCATCTAAGTGACTATTAAAAGTCCTACTTTTAGTTTCTTTAATATAATTTCTTGTATATTGAGCTCTGGCTAGATATCTTTTACCACGCTTAGTAATACTGCCCATATCCTCTCCTAATATGAGTTGTTTCGTTGATTTTCAATGAATGCATCAATATCTGCTTCAATCCATCTTGGGTCACCTCTATGACTAAAACGGATAGGATCAGGGAATCCTTCTAACTTAATAATTTGCTGTTTAATGTGGCCAACTGAAAATTTGAATTTTTCAGCTAAATCAGAGATCGTTAATAGATTTTTACTCATGGTTATCCTCACTTTTTAAATACATAACAACGCATTGACTTAGATGCGATAGGACTACGGACTGTTTTGACTGCGATGAATTGGTGCCTCACTGAGGTTTTAATGATTTTTTTAATTAATTTAATATCCTCAAGGGCTTGATGATTAAGCCTTGCATGAGGAAAGAACTCATTGAGATGAATTGCTATCTCATCTTCATTAGGTGAGTGATTGAAACTATAAGGCTGATTCGGTTGTACCAAGCTCTCAAAATATTCATACACATCCCAAAACTGATCTAATGCAGGATGATCACTCACAAGATCCCGCTCACGTTCAATCGCTATTTGATCAATGAAATTTACTACCTTTTGTTTAGTATTATCAGTAATGGGTAGAATTTCAGATAAAGCTTGTAAACCTGATAGCATCAAACCATGAGTAGATCCTATACGTTCCATTTTGACACCTGGCAAAGCCATAATATGATCACGATTACTTTGAAAAGTCCGATCAACAATATCCATAATGAGTTGTTCATTCTTCAATACATAGAATAAAAACCCTGAAACTTCTTCAACTGATAAACGTGCTAAATAACTAGCAGCCTCTCGTGATTGTGCATTGTGTTGTGAACGATCAAAATTTAAGTAAACCAAACGAGATAAAATGGCTTCTGACCCTGATACTTTCTGATTTTGAGAAATCACTACAGAACCTTTAAACGGTTCATCATCTGTAATGTTGGTATGATCTTTTACTGCTTTAACACGAGGTGATCGACCATTAAATAATGGTTTCAATTCTTCAAAGCTAAAAGCCTTCTGTTTATGATTTGGACTATTTGGATCATTAATATCTCCTTCTATAAATACTACAGGTAAATTGGATACTTGAGCTAAGGTTCGAGAACGTCCAACTCTAGTTGATGTGGTTGGATTGATGCCTTCATAGGATGAACGACCCACCAATGACCACAAAAACTCAATCAATAATGATTTGCCAGCACCGGCATCACCTGTTACTTCCAAAAAAGGAAACATCCCATATTTAAAACGTATTTGCTCTGCAAACAGAGAAAGCATCCAATAAGTTAGCGCCAATAAACCCTTATCACCAAAAACAGTGATAAAAGCATCGAACCATTCATTTTTATACTCAGTACTTGGATTAAAATTGGATAACTCAAACGTACTTTTGACGTAACAATGTGGTAACACAAAAAAATCATCTGAATTTTTTTGATATAGCATACCTTGATAAACTGCATGATCAGGATAAATATAAGCTTGAATATCGCTGAAATAGCCTACATAAGGTATCGTCTGTACTGTTTTAACTAATGGTGCTTGATCCAAAAATATTCTATTTAATTGCTCTGTATTGCCTGTGTAAATTGCACCTGAAAGCGTTGCCATGATTTTTTGTTTAAAATCAGATTTGCTCGACAATTGCTTTGCCGTAAATGCACTTTTGGCTTTTTTCGTCTTAGATTGTGCAATTTCTAAGTAATAAATACATTCTTCCGAACCTAATTCTACTTGTGAATATAGAATTGTGATCGAACAATTGGCTATTTCACTTAATGCAATATGCTTCGTGAATGTGTTTAATTCAATTGTAGAATCAATAATTTTTAATTTAGTATCATCAACAATACACCAATAGCTTGTATAGCCAATCGAGACGTAAAAGGCTAAATCTGAGGTATTTGATTGCCACTTTTTAAAACACTCTTTCACCAAAGCCGTATTTGTTAATAGCTCTGGATTATGTTGTTTGTTGTACCGTTCTTTTTTCTCTGACATGGACTTTCCTATATTTCAGGCAAAAGAATCCCGTAATCACTAAAACCAAAGTTTCAGTAATTGATTGATAAAAATTTAGATAAAAGCATCCCCTAGCTAGTTAAAACTATTCTTTAAAATTAAGGGATTAATTGCTTAGACTATGCTTGTTTCATTTGCTCATCTATTGCATTTTTGATGATCAAATAGCAATAAGTTGATAAAGGGATCCCCTTAGATGCAGATTCTTCTTTCAACATTCGAATTTCTTCAGGTAAGAATCGAACATTGACAACTTCCGTCCGCTTAATTGGATTAATCTTCTGTATCATATAAAATTTACCTTTAATTCTAGCTATCCACTATAATAGCTACTCATTTAGATATGATAATAGTAAACAAAGTTTTACTTGTCAATTAATTTTAAGGTAATCAATGTTTGGCTCTCGACTAAAAGAAGAACGTAACAAAGTAAAACTTTCACAAGAAGTATTTGGTGCGATTGCGGGCGTAAGTAAACAATCGCAGATTAATTATGAAAAAGGTGAGCGTTACCCTGATCTAAAGTACCTACAAAACATTGCGGAACTGGGCTGTGATGTGCAATATATTATTACAGGTATTTCATCGTCTTCTCTCATTTCTAAAGAACATTCAGAAATACTTAACTTATTTAACAATGCTGATCCCTCTCTACAAAAAGCAGCTATTCAAGTACTTAATACTAAACTTGGTAAGGACTCATAAATAATGAAACACGACGAAAAACGAACTCTAAATGTTATCGATCATGATATAAAAAAAGCAGTGAATAAAAATATATACTCACAATACAAAACTCATATTCTTGTGAGTATATTTTTAACTGTATTACTCTTGATTTCATCTCTGATAACATCCCACTCTTCTGCTGCCACACCATCGGTTGCATTTATCATTGGTTGCTTATTCATGGTAATGACTATCGTATTAAATAAACTATACAAAAAAGCTCGCCAACAAGAGCAAAACTCTATGATAGAAATCCAACAAGCTGTAAAAAGCTTTTATTCCTAATCTGATACATAATTACACAGTGTACTTGTATAAGAAATCGTTAGATTTTAATTTTCTAAAGGGTATTAGGGCTTTGCCCTAAGCACTACGCATGGCATATCCAAAATATATTTTTGATATCATGCGTAATCGTGCCTATATTTTTTTGAATTCTCTTTTCTGACTATCTCATAGCATAAATCTAAACTACCAACGACTATAAAAAAATAAATAAATATCAATTATTTAAATAAAAAATTAGTATGATAATAAAAAATTTATATTATTTAATTTTAGTTTATTTGATTTTTATTGACCATTTTTCTTCATTAACCAAGCTAAATTTTAGTTAATTTTACTAATTATGATTTTATTTGATTTTTAAGCTTTATCGCAGCTATATAATTGTTATAATGAAAAAATATTAATTATTTTATTGGCACTATAATGAACTTATATAACAAGTTAGAACGAATTGTTAACGGTGAAGAAAAACTATATTTTTCTAATCTTGCTCGATTTATTGCTTTTTATTTTGATGACATCGAGAAGCAAATTAAAACACAAACATTACGAGATATTGCATCATCAATTAACCAATTTATAGATCGATCCTTTGAATCCAAAAATTTATTCATTAAATCTAACATTAAAGAAAATTCTTTTTATGTTGCCTTTAAAAAAGAAAAAGACAAAAGAAATATGACACAAACTCACCATAGTAAGTCTAGTCATGAGCAGCCTATAAGATCTGAGAGTATCCAACAACAAGATGATAAATCACTATTAACTAATTTATTAAATGAATGCGGTTATCAACTCGATGATTATTTATGGTTAGAAAAAGTTCTCGAATACTACCCATTAAACAAAACTGTATTGAAAAAAATATTAACTAATCAGATAAGTGAAGAAGAGCTCAATCAAATAAATTTAAGTAGAATTGATCATTTTGAGAATATAAAAAAAGTTAACAACTATATTTCACAAAAACTTCCTGCAAAATAACTTAAAGAATCTGGAATTTTTTTAAATAATCTACAATACACACTCAATATGCATAAAAAGGTAAGTAATTTGAAAAAACAAAATAGAAGCATCCAAGTAGGCATTAGATTTACAGAAGAAGAATTTGCACCCTATAAATCTGCAGCAGAAAAGCTAGGTCTGTCGAATGCTGAATTATTAAGAGCTGTGCTTCTTAATAATTTTGATCCTAAAATACATGACAAGAAAACCAGAAAAGACATCGAGAAACTGCTTTTTTATTTTAATAAGGCTAGTAACAATATCAATCAATTAGCTAAAGTTATTAATACTCAAGCTAAGACTAGCAATATAGATACAAAAAAATTAATTCAGTTTTACTCAAAATTAAATAGAGTTTATGACAGCTTTGAAAATGGTATCGAACATGCAAAAAAATCAAGTGATCCACGCTAAGATTTAAGCATCATCTTCTAATTGGCTTATTAATTACTATAAATAATATACAAAAGAGATAAACGTTCTTCTTTTTGGCTTTAAGCCAATACATCGGAAATCCATTACAACATAACACTTAGCAAAAACTCTATATAACTAATTGTAATTTATAAATATATTTTGTTATAAAAATCTATTACATGGCGTTACAAATATTACATATTTCATTACATCATTGATTTTAAATCAAAAATAATCAATTTTGTGTTATCTCAATTTTATAACAATGTAATGAGTTGTAACAAAATTTTATAACAGAAAAAAATTATAATAATTAATAGGTTATATATTAAATATCATCTTTGTAACGATGTAATGACTTTCCGAAGCATATTAGATATTTTTCAATAGATTTCTTTGGTTTAAAAACGGTTTTAAATCAGAAACAAACCATCAAAATCAGCAGATGATCAAAAAGTAGTCATTTTATTGAACAGTTTATTGAACACTCGAACCTACAGATGTAAAAAAGCCCGCTGTTTAGCGGGCTCTAGAGCTTTTATTTGGTACCGAAGGAGGGCCAATATACGCTACTCAGTAAACTTTTATAATACTAAAAAGCAGTATCAACAATGCTTTAGAGTATTATTTGATATTATAAAAGCCTGTCTAATTGGAACAAATGTGGAACTATATGGGCTCTGTAACAAAAAGAGGTGAGAAGTTTTTAGCTCGTGCAAGAGTTACGCATAACTACATCACCAAGAATAAAGCTAAAACTTTTAACACTCAAGCTGAAGCATGGTCATGGATAGAGCGTACTGAAAAAGATATGCGCCTAGGCGAACGTGAAGAAGTTGATGAAACCAAAACATTAAAAGATGCTTTGATACGTTACATGAAAGAAGTATCACCCACGAAAGAAAGCGTAGATTGGGAAATCACAAAGATCAAATCATATTTGAATCAAGATTATTGCCCTTTGCACTATCCTCTTGTCAAAATCACACCTCGTGTAATGCGCGAATGGCGCGATAAACGGGATGTATCCAACTCATCTAAAAATAGAGAAATGACATTATTCAGTGCTCTTTTTCAAACTTGCATTGAAGATTGGATGTGGATGCAAACAAATCCTGTACGTTCAATTCGCAGATTAAAAGAGCCAGAACATCGTGATCGTCGTTATGCTGATTATGAAATTGATCTTATTTTGAATAATTTAGGCTTTGAAGAGAATAAAACCCCAACAACACAAAAAGGCGTGGTTGCAATTATATTTTTGATTGCACTTGAAACAGCAATGCGACAAGGTGAAATTGTGAATACGACTTGGAATAATATTTTTTTGAATGAAAAATACTTGAGAATCCCAAATTCTAAAAATGGTTATCGTCGCAATGTGCCACTTTCTCGTAGAGCCATTGAACTATTTGAAATGATGGAACCTAAAAAATCTGGTCCTGTTTTTGATATTACCGCAGATACAGTGAGCACAATGTTTAGAAGAGCTGTAGCACAATGTGGAATTGTTGATTTAACTTTTCACGATACCAGGCATGAAGCATGCACCAGATTAGCAAGAAAATTAGATGTTTTAGACTTAGCGAAAATGACTGGCCATCGTGATTTGAAATCATTGATGATTTACTACAATCCAACGGCATCAGAATTAGCAGATAGGTTGGGGTAGTTATTCATATGCAGAATATAGAGACAATCTATTATTTTTTTTAGGATCATAATTTTCTACAATTTTTCTTAACTCAGCATTTTTATAGCTACTAATTTCTTGTTGGAACTTTGCAACAACTTCTTTTTGAAACTTTTGATTTCTTTCATAAATAACTTTCTTTATAGCAAAAAGCTTTTGAACATCATCCATATTGTCACAAATTAATCCAATTGTTCTATATGCTAAATAACTATTTTTATTAGTATAAGAATTATGGTAAAAAATCCTGTTTGGCCCGCGAATTTCAGTAATAGCGCCAAGATAGTCGCCAATAGAGCCGTTACTTTTAAAAATATGTTTACCAATAAACTCATCAGAATGAGTAAAAAAATAGTAATCATCTCTTAAATATTCATCTATATATTTGATCATATTCCACTCAACTTTATTTTTAATACATATATTTATATCAATATATAAGGCATTCTAATACAAAATTAAAGCCCTTTCGGGCTTTTTAATGTTTATTACTTAACTCGTTCCAAATACACCTTAACCATTCGCATTGGATTTTTATATAGTTGATCAATATATCGATCAGCTTCAGAGTTTGAATAACATGGCCAATTAATATCTACCAATGAATGATTGGCTTTTACTTTGGCTCTTACAGTCACTTTTCCATTAGTAAATAACTTTGAAACATTTAAGATTTCAGCTTTATTAATAGTTTGCTGCTCAATTGGCGTTGGCTCTATACCAATTCTTTTAGCGCGTCGCTTAGTATAATCAGCGCGATAACATATTAAACATTTATTGTTGTAACCATCCTTATTGTTTTTACTTCTATAAAAATCAGCGAATGGTTTCTGTTGTTGGCAACCCTTACAAATTTTCATATTATTTATTCCTTTTCTCTTCCAACATATCAATCAAAACACCTTTGTTATAAGCATCCATCAAGCCCATTCTGGTAAATTGATCGATCGGTTGTACCCCACTTAAACTGACTTTTTGCACGTTATAAAGCCATTGGCCATCCCAACTTTTGGTTTTGTTTCGTGTGAGTAAATAGCCATTTTCCTGAAGCAATCTTTTGATTGGATTATTGATGATGTACGATGTTTTATCGCGTTTATCTGCCATGCTCATTATATTTTTCTCCCCAATTCCAAATGTTGTTTAACTGCTTCCAAGTGCGCCAATTCAAAAGTTTGTGCAGCTATGACATATTCATAGCTACCCAATTTAATCGTGAAGTTTTCCATTAAGCATTCCTCATTGCTTTGAGCTTATTTAACTGCTGCTTAGTTTTGTTAATTTCATCAATTGTTAATTTGTAATCTTTGGATTGGATGTTGCGAGTATCAAATAATTGAAAACGTTTCTTTTCAAGATAAGCTAGCAAACGCTGAACTCCTGCAATACGCTCATTGATTAATAATTTATCCATAATCAAATCTCCTTCCTGGTATCAAAATACTTCAACAAATCTGAGTGTTTCCAACGTGGTGCACCTTTTGGCACAAGCTTGATTGGCTTTGGGAACTCAGGCTGTGTGATGATGTAACGTTTTGTGTGCGACAAGGAATAACCCACCAAATCCGCAATATCTTTAATGCTTAATAGTTTTTCGTTCATAATTAAGACCCTGTTTTCAAATTAGGTTTACGCGCCAAAAAGTAACAGCGCAGCGTTTTAAATGGTTTCTGCCCTTGCTGTAAAAGCTTCGCATCGTCATATTTCGAGTTCACATTCTTGTTATGCTCTAAGTATTTGTAACGAATAGAATTTGGCAGTAGTTTTTTAATGGTTTTCATGTCGTCCAATGGCTGTTTCAACTCACCACAAAGCGAATAAAATTGGTTTAAATTCAGTGCAATGTAATCATCATGGCGCGAATGATTAACCTGGAAACCTTGAGATTCCAAATAATCAAATGCATCCCAAAATTGCTCTAAGCTTGGATGATCTTGCTTCAATTCCACTTGGCGTTCAGATGCGATTCTGCAAATATAATTGCGTGTATCTATGATCAAATTTTCTGGAATATCAATGATCATTGCCAATGCATCTAACAATGACAACATCAATCCATGCGTTAATCCAATTCGTGTCACATTCATATCAGGTAGAGCCATAATGCGTGCTTCGTACTCTTTGAACACTTCTTCTAATTTGTTTAACACTTCATTTTCATGCTTGAGTACTTCCAATAGAAAACCTGAACAATCCGCCATATCCATTGTTTCCAATCGATGTGCTTTTTCACGTCGTGCAGGTGTATGGCGTGAAGTGTCAAAATGGATGTAAACCAAGCGCTGCAACAATGCCAATTGGTTATCACGCGAGCCTTCAGTAATGGCGCGCTCATTTTGTGAAAGCACCAATGCAGAACGGAACTTAGGCATGTGTGTTTTGTTACCCATATTCTTTTGACCAGTTGTGCGTAAGTAACCACCATCAAACAACGTTTTTAAATCTTCAAGATTAAAGCCTTCACATTCAATCATGACTGTTGGCAAGTTGCCCACTTGTGCCAATGTTCTTAAGTAACCAACCTTTGAACCATTGTTTGGGTTCTGCCCTTCATAATCCGCACGGCCAAGAATCTTCCACAAGAAACGCAATAATGAAGATTTACCCGCATTGGCATCACCTGTTAATTCCAAAAATGGATAAGATCCAAACTTTGCACGAATCTGTTCAGCAAACAAAGCACCAAGCCAATAAGCCAAAGCAGTAATCCCTTTCACGCCATAAACATCAAAGTAATCTTCAGCCCATGTGTTTTGGTATTCCATTGCAGGATTAAACTTATCCATATCAAATGTGCTTTTCACATAGATATTCTTTGGCAGCTCAAAATACTCTTCAGAGTTAATCTTAAAAACTTGGCCATTCTTCACAGCAAAATTCTTAAAAATATAAGCATTCACTTCATTGGCATAACCAAAGAAATCGATTGTTTGCACATCACGCAATGATTCAGCCTTCATTGAGTAAATGTTTTCTAAGTGCTTTGTTTCACCTGTAAAAATTGCACCTGTGACTGTGTTCATAATGCGCGCTTTAAACTCACTCGCACTGGCTAAGTGCTTAGTGCTGAATGCATCTTTATTTTGAGATTTATTGGTTTTGACGTTTAAAAAGTAATACTTTTCATTCGTGCCAATCTCTTGCTGAGCGTACAGAAAATCAATGGTACAGTTGGCGATCTGTGTCACGGTACAAGCTGATTTAAATGAATCAACCGCTTCGCCATCTTCATTTTCTTCCTTACCCTTGTTCATGGCTTCAGCATCTACTTTGATCCAATAAGTTTTTTGGCCAAACTCCAAAAAGAACTGATTGAAGCTATTGCGCTCATACATTAATTGAGCTTTATCCAATGGTGATTTAGCCGTGAGTAATGCACCGTTATAAAAATAACGCTCCATATCTTCAGGTTTAAAACGATCATATAAATGTTGATCATTCCAATCTTCATCACTGCCCGTTAAAGCAACTTTAATGTCACGAAAACCAATTTCACGCGCCTTTTCCACAAACTTTAAACAAGCTCTACGGCCCACAATGTCATTGTCTAAAGCAATCACCAATTCCAAATTTGGCTTTTGATGAAAAATAGTTTTTAAAGTATCTTCAGGAAAGTTATTGGCACTCATTGCACTGATGGCATGAAAACCATGATGCAATAAAGCGATTGCATCAAATATGCCTTCCACCACCCACAATTGCTTAACCTTAGTCACATCTAAATCAGGTGCTTGCCAAGCCAATCCCTTATATGAATAACCTGGTTTAAATCTTGCTTTTTGTTCAAAGCTTTCTAAGTTTTCAATTAAGCGTTCCCAAAAGCCATCACCAGGCATATTGAAACGCACCGTTGGTGTTGTCGCTTTTGTTGTAAAATCTGTGTATGATTCTTGTGAAAAGCTATTCACTAATGTTGTATTAAAGCCCCTTGCTTCCCTCAAGTATGCTTTAGCAATTGCACGTGAATCAGTTTCCATTTCCTTTGCATAACGCTTAGAAAAGTTGTCAAACACATCTGGATACTGTTCTCGTGCTGATATTTCATAACCACATGAGTTGGCTTTATCACACTGAATCTTCCAAGGATTATCAGCAAAGATCCATAATGATCTTTTACCACAACTTGGGCATGTACCCTTTTTATAGCGTTCAGCATGTGATCTTGGTTGTGGCTCTGCACCTGTTTCAGCAACAAAGCGACGAATGATTTCATCACGCTGATTACGTTCCATTTCTTTAAACATATTGACCCCAATTTGTTATAAATCTTTCAAATTGCGTAAACCCACAGCCCCTATTCACTTCCTGCTTTTTAGAAAACACAACAAAAGAAGGGGCAACCACAATGTTGAAGCGGTGCGCCAATTGTTTACCTGTGCTGTTCGGGCTGATGTCGATGTGAACACATGCAATATGTGTGTGCTTTTTGCTGAGTTCATCCAACATGTGCAACATCTTTTTAGAAGATGCACAGTGTTTATTCGTGAACAAAATGATGCTTGGCTCATTATCTGTGATGTTTTTGAGCGTTAAGCCATTAGTGACTTTAATTACATTACTAGTCATTATTCACCTCTTCTTCAATCAATCCTTTTTTAGTGCCATATATGTAATCACCTCGTTCTTTTTTACGTACAGCCATAGATTTATTGGATGATTCAACAGCTTTGCTAAGTGCATGGTGGAAGCGTTTCATCTTTTCACTGAACGATTCATCAGATTCATGAGAAAACAAAACTGTCTCATGAATTATCTTGGGAGCTGTACGATTGAGAGGTGGGCTAATTTCATATAAGTAAATACGGGCGAAACCTGCATTTATGCTTGAATGCAACCAATGCATATCTTTATCAATTAATACGTCAAAAATTGATGCCATTCTTGCAAGACGTTGTTGTGTGAATACATTTCTAGCCATGTCTGCGCTCCTTTTGAATTAATGCGTTGGTTTCAACTGCTTTCTTTAATAAACGAATGGTTAGTTTCTGACTGGCAACTTTGTCTGCTGCTTCGTAGTAGTCATGGCGTAAACTCTCCAATGTTTCTAAGCGTTGCTCTTTACTCATGAATTCAGCATTTTTAGAAATCTCTTTCATTTCAATTGCTTTACTGCTGAAGAGTTGAGTCAAAGACTGCCCTTTTGAATGTTTAGCAATGAATCGAAAAGCGTTATAAGCTTCATCCAACTGCTGTAATAATTCTTTTTTGGGTAAAAAAATCCCCTGACTAATAAAAGCCATAATCTATCTCCTTGATTTAATTAATTATCGTTTTTAGCTTTTGTTTCTACTAAAAAGTGCGAGAGTGTTTCATGCGTAACAAATGTTGAAGAGCAAAAGATGTTTGAACATTGATAACGTTTTTCTCGTGTGTTATCCGTTAGCACTCTTGAAATTATTGTTCTAGCTTTTCTGCCACATTTAGGACAACTAAACGAATGAGGTGTTCTTCTGTGCATTTTTCCTCCATTCATTTGTTTCATTGTGAATACGCATTTAAAGATTTAATTAAGAGTGCATAAGCAACTGTTGCTACTGGCTTACCCTCCTTTCTTGCTAACCTTTTCAATCGGTTATGCTCTTCTTTTGTGACTCTTAATCTTAAAGATTCGGAGCGCGAGAGCTGTGTAATGATTGTATTTTCCATTAATCCGCCTTAGAATGACCCTACAAATGACTACATTTCTGACTACTTAAATGACTACGATTAATATGTTACAAATCAAACGTAAGTTAGTCAAGACAAAACTCACGATTATTTTGTTTTAAAGTAAAACACACCAAACGTAAATAGGTAAATATATGATTGATATAGGCTTGAGATTAAAAGAATCTCGGATAGCATTAAAAATGACTCAAAAAGAGTTCTCTGCAGTAGCTGGTGTTAGCGATGCTGCACAAGTCAATTATGAGAAAGGTGAGCGTAAACCAGATACTCAATATTTAAGTAATATTGCTAAATTGGGCTGTGATATCCAATATATTGTTACTGGTGTTAAATCTGATAATCCTGATCCTATCGTTTATGACAATGCAGGCAATTTAGTAGATTTAGATGAATTCTGCTTTGTTCCTCGTTATGACGTTTGTGCCAGTGCTGGTAATGGATCAGCAATCAACGCTGAAACTTATGTATTTAGCATGGCATACCGTAAATATTGGGTAGAAAAATACCTTCAGGTTAATTATAAAAACCTGATTGCTATTACAGCGCGTGGTGATTCCATGATTGGCTTAATTGAAGATCGTGATGTGATGCTAATTGATACAGCCAATAAGCTCTATACAGATGGTATTTATGTATTAAGACTTAATGATGATTTGATCGTTAAAAGCGTGCAAAAATTACCGAATAATATCATTGAAATTTCAAGTAGCAATCCAATATACAAGCCATTTCAAATTGATATGAATAATCCACCTAATGACTTTGAAATAATTGGTGCTGTGGTACATACTGAGCCAGGTACATTATTAAGAAATAGAAGAGTAATTAGAGATTAAAAACCATAAAAGGAGGATTTGTGAGTCAAAACATTTCATTTAATTACAGAAATTCAAAAGGTGAAGAATCTCATTTTTCAATATATTTATTAAAATCTTATGAATATTATTTTAGTGGCCGTACATTAGACACGAATGAATATAGAACATTTAAAAAAGAACGTGTTATCCAATATGATAATGATTCAGAATCTATAATCGCAAAACAGCCAATTGAAGAAGTTAAAGCATTCGATGGTAACCCATTAGCTTTTATAAAATCTTATAACCCGAATCAATTATTTGAAGTGTGTTTCACCGGGTTCAAAAAAGCAGACAAAACAAGACTGATTGAAATTGCTAAAAACAACAATATGTATATTGCGAGTGATGTTACGACAAATCTTGGAATTTTAGTATGTGGTTATAATGCAGGACCAAAGAAGATTGAAAGAGCTTTGAATAGTGCTCGCACTGTTGAAATCATGGATGAAGCTGAGTTTCTACACTTTATAGAAACAGGTGAAGTGAAAAGCAACATATAAAACCAATTAAATACAAGGATTCAGTATGAAAAAAATCATTTTAAGTGCAGTGATTTTAATATTCACTCTAACAACATCCCATGCAAAGCCACCAATTGGTATCAGTAAAGAGGAATATGGTACAGACTGGCCATTTACTTTTGAAGAGGCTTCTTTATGGTGTATGGGCAATAAAGCCATAGCAGTATTTAACTTTGATGATAATAAAATGTATCCATTAAATGGGATGGCGCAAACACAAGCCCAAAACCTTGCGTTAGAGCCATCTGTGAATACAGTTTGGAAAAAGAATAAAGATGGTACAAAACCATCATTAAGTAAGTTGATAGATCAAGGTTTAGCACTGTGTGATTAAACAATTAAAGCCCGCATCATGCGGGATATATATTTTACTGTAATAATTACATGTGGCTAATTATTATCCTTAATCTCTGCTTCAACCTGAGTCGTTAATCCATTTTGATCCAAGTTGTGTGTCACACGAATAGCAACCCAATCTTTTGAATCAATATCAGCCTTAAAGCCCAGAACTTTCACTGGGCTTTCTGCTATTAGTTCAGGTTTGCCAATCGCTAAATTAAAAGAAAATGATGCTGTGCCACGCTTTAATTTTTTAAGCTCATTTTCAGCAGCTGTCATTGCTTCATTTTCACTTTGGTAAACCTTGCGCAGCATTGTAGTTTTCTCATCATTACCAGCCAAAATTTCCTTGCGATCTCCCCATTCATTGCTTACATATTTAGCTTTAACGCCTGTGTAAGCATCACGAGTATTAACAGAATAACTATGGTTATCTCCTTGACTACGTGTAATGATGATCGTTGGTAACTCTTTACCCCTTGCTGTTTTGCTATCACCGCGTTTTAAAAATAATAGTGTGCCTTTTTTTATGGTCGCAATGGCATCAAACTCATTGGCCAATCGCGTCAAAAAGTTGGCATCAGATTCATTTCTCTGCTGTCTATCCTGTATTTTCGTCTCACCAAGCTCTATATTCACCCAAGCTTCTAAATCATTCCGTTCTGCTATTTCATCCACAATCTGTTTAATTGTTTTTTGGTGATAAGCCTTATTTCTAGGCTCTAAAAGTTTACCTCTAAAATCCGCTGATTTAGCTGATATAGTGATCACATCAGGCGCGCCTGTATGAGAAACAGCATCCACCACAAAATCACCACGATCCACCAACAAATTAAAGCCAATTTGCACGTTAATCGTCGCATCCATTTTGGGTAATGTAATCATGCCATCACTGTCATCAATCACAATTGTAAGCGTATCAGCTTCAAAGCCACGATTATCAACCAAGCTCAATGACATTAATCGTGCATTTAATTTATTCGTAATATTTACGCCATCAACCGTAATGACATATTGTGGTTTCAATGTATTCAAAAGCATTGATATTTCCTATAATGATTCACTTATACTCATTATAAATATTCTAGTTTTATAACAATGAACTTTCGGTTTACTTAAGGAACTCACAACTTAAAAATTCAGCTATAATCATTAAATTTTTAAACGAAGCCACTAGATATGCTGATAAGCCAACAAAAAACTAACTTTAGAGAAGATATTAACGGCTTAAGAGCCATCGCTGTTTTAGCTGTTGTATTTTTTCACTTTTCTCCTGACAAATTACCTGGAGGATTCGTTGGTGTTGATGTGTTTTTTGTCATATCTGGTTACTTAATGACCTCAATTATCTTTAGAGGATTTGAAAATAATAATTTTTCGTTTTGGAACTTTATAGCCAATAGAGCAAAAAGAATTGTCCCCGCTTTACTAACTGTTTCATTCATTCTTTTAATATTGGGGTATGCTACACTCGGGCCGGATGCATATAAAATGTTAGCTCGACATGTTAGAGATAGTCTCTTATTTATTTCCAATATTACTTATAAAAATGAAAGTGGATATTTCGATGTAGCTTCTAATACCAAATTTTTATTGCATACTTGGTCTTTATCAGTTGAGTGGCAATTTTATATTGTCTATCCAATTGCCTTATTAATTTTAAAACGTTTTTTATCCATATCTAAGTTAAAAATCGTTGTAATTAGCTTGTTGATACTATCACTTATAGCTTCCGTATTTGTTACAAAGTATCAATCTGAAACAGCTTATTTTATGTTTTATACAAGAGCGTGGGAAATGCTGTTCGGTGGTATAGCATTTCTATACCCTTTGAAATCTTCTGTAAATAATAAGATTCGTTTTACATTAGAATTAGTTGGCTTATTGATAATTGCAATTTCTATTTTAAAAATAAATACTCAAACTCCATGGCCTGGGTACATAGCATTGCTACCGGTCTTTGGAACTTATTTATGTATAGTCGCAAATAATAATAAAACAATTTTATCTGGTTATATTATTGAGAAAATAGGTCTGTGGTCTTATTCAATATATTTAGTTCATTGGCCTATTATTGTCTTTAATAATATTTTAAGTTGGAACTTATCCTTTAAAAAATATATCGTAATTGTGTTGGTATTATCTTTCATTTCATACCAACTAATTGAAAAAAGACGTAAATATAAATGGGGATTATTATTATCATTTATTTTTGTTTTATTAATGGCTGTGTATGTACGTAATACTAACGGGCTGGAGCAAAGATTTAGCGTTCCTGAAAATATACAAAAATCTATATTACAAGGACATAGGTTTGGATCTTTCGCTGAGTGGCGCCCATACAACCATTCATTGAATCAAAAAAACCTACAATTCGTTTTTTATGGTGATAGTTTTACCTCTCAATATGAGCCTTTTTTTTCAAGTTTAGATGTGCCATTAGCTTTTTTATATCAAGGACAGTGCCTTAGTACTCCAAATTATTATTCATACGATAAAAGCTGTAAAAAAAGTTTTGATATTCTAAAGTCTAAAAACACTCTTATTAAAGATAAAATTTTGATTATGTCTAATTTTTGGCAGCATGATAAAACTATCTTAAAAAATAGAGTTACTGATGAAAATGTAACTTTTAATCAAGATAGTGAGTATATTCAATTGATAATAAATGAACTCGTTGAAATAAAAAACACTCTACAACCGGCTAAAATAATAATTATTGGAGAGCACAATAGGTTTCATGGGAAAGAACCCGCAATATGTATGCAACGATTGAACCAAGTTACTTGGTATAATAAATACATTTCAGCTGACACAGCACCTGATGAATGTCAAAGCATAGTTAGTTATAACCAAAAGATTGAAAATTTCAACACTAATTTAGAGAAAGCCATTTCTAAAAATGATTGGCTTCACTTTATAAATCCCAATAATGTTTTATGCAAAAATAATCTATGTATCCAAATAGAAAATGATTTATTTTTACACGGAGATGGTTGGCATTTATCATTAATTGGTGCAAAAAAAGTTGGTAAATACATATTTGATGAGTTGGAAAAGATTAAAGCAACACACTAATTTGGCTCGTGATCATCCCTAATGCACCCAACATATCATCACCAACCCTTTTGAACTCCAGGCTAAAATCCACAACATGTGGTGCGCCTGTGTGTTCAAATTGGCGGGCAACTTCATCAGCATTCACACAAATATAATTGCCATGAATACGGCCTGTGCGTTCAATCAATGGAAAGCCTTGCCCAAAGCTTGCTTGCAAGCGCAATAACTCAATGGCATTGCGCCCACCTGTAATCATTGGCAATAATTTACCTGTCAAAATAACTGTTTCTTCGCCTGGTCCTAAAAATTGTTTAGCATCACGTGCACCAACGCGTGAATTGCTGCCATATTTATAACTCCCTTTTTTAGAGAAACCTTCATACGGCAAAGATTCCAACGAAAACGGGAAAAATCCCCAAACCATTTGAATTTTCATTAACGTAAATCTCCTAAAAGAGCACTATCTTTTTTAGTCACACTCGCAATACCTCTTTGCACTGCTTGTGCAATGGATTGTGCATTGCCATCAGGTGCAGTGATATGGATCTCAAAAGATTGATTTTGCGTATTATTCACGGGGCTGTTATTGCCACCTGCCATCATTCGCATCACTTCTGCTCGTTGTTCTTCTGCACTGAGATTGCTTTCAGCTCTGCCATGCAACATGGCTGCTTGTTCATCAGGTGTTTTAGTGTAAAAATCATTGGCAGATATGCCATAACGCTCTTCAATTTGAGCATTTTTATACATATCATTAGCCAATTCTGTATTAGGCTTACCCACAATTGCATAATAGGCATCTAAGAATGGCTGCAATATTTTCATGATTTGATCAATGGCAGGTTGTGCCCATGTCACAATATCGCTCCAAAACCGCTTAGCATTGGCTGATAAATCATCCCAAGTATCCACAACTTTTAACCAGGCATTATCAAAATCAAAGACAAGATCCACCAAAAACCCTAATGAATCCACCACTGTTTTTACGCCATTACTTAAAATTAACCACATATTGCCCAAGTGGTTGCCAATTAATGGCACAGATCGCAATAAGCCATCAATATCCATTTGCAATTGGCCAAATCCATCCGTCCATAACCATAGCCATTTATCTAGGTTTTTATATATGGCATAGATGGATAAACTAATCACTGCCAATGCTGCAGCAATAGGATTACCCAATACAGCAAACTGAAAAGCACCCCAAGCCAATTTAGCCAAACCTAATGATGCTGTAATGCCAATAATACCAGCTGTGATATAACTCAAGTTACTAACCATTTCAGGGTTTTGCTTTGCGAACTCACCCACAACATTCATAATTTTAGTGATCCACTGGAATGAACCTCGCAAACCTTTACTATTGGTTTCAAACACTGTGATTTTAAAATCAGACCAAGCTGAGTCTAACTCCTGAATATCTCCGGATAAGTTATCCGCCATTATTTTTGCTAATTTTTTACTTTCACCATTATTATCTTTGATTTCTTGTAATATTTGTTTTAAATCATCAATACTGCCTTTATCCATCAAAGCTGATAATGCAGATGCAGCCTCTAAACCTGCAATGCTCGTCAAAGCTTTCATTCTCTCAGCATTACCCATCTTGGCTGTTTTTTCTAACATTTCTGTAAACAGCTCCATAGGCTTTCTCAAATCACCTTTTTTATCTGTGGTTGCAATACCCAATTTCTGTAATTCTTTTTTAGCCATACTAGGACCAGCAGCTAAACGACTGAAAATAGCACGCATAGCAGTACCGGCTTCACCACCCTGAATACCAACATTACCCAAAACACCGGCCATTGCAGATGCTTCTTCCAATGAAATTCCCAAACCTTTAGCGATTGGGCCAACATATTTCATTGTTTCTCCCAACATTTCAAGATTGGTATTTGTACGCGTAAATGTTCCCACTAAAATATCCCCCACCCGATCCATTTGGTTAGCATCTAAACCAAAGGCCGATAAGATATTCGAGCCAATATCAGCAGCACGACCAATATCAACACCGCCTGCGCGTGCCAAATCCAAAGTACCCGCCATAGATTTCATAATTTCTTCAGGCTTAAAACCTGCCATTGCATAGAAAGCTTGACCTTCCGCGACCTGTTTTGGATCAGCCCAGGTGGTTGCCCCCAAATATTTAGCATTTTCATTCAAAGCGGCCAACATCGGGCTGTCTTTTTCCAAGCGCGTTAATGCCTGAACACGGCTCATTGTTTCTTCAAAGTCCATGCCCTCAGCCATAAAACGAGATACGCCATAACCCATCGCACTTGCCGCTGCCATTTGCACAGCACCTGCACCTATTAATTCTTTGCCTGAATTACGGTGTGCTTGCATCTTATACAGATCTTTCAATCGTTTTTGTTGGCGTTCAATCATGCGGTTAGTTTTCTCTAACTCTTGTTGATCACGTTGTTGCTGTCTAGTTAAAGGTCCATTCAAAGGAATGCCTGTGCTTAAATCACGGATGCGTTTTTTATAGTCACTGATATTTTGTTTGGTTTTGCCAATCGTGCCATCAATACCACGCAAAGTGGCTGTCACATGGTCAAATGCTTTTAAAATCACTTCCATTTTTAATTCAGCCATTGCGTATTTCCTCTAACTTTTCTTGATGATTTTTGGCTTCAGCATACCAACTTTGAATCTCTGAAAACTCCATGCCACACATATCGTTATAGCTAATGAATGGGAACGTTAAGCCGATCCCAATCATCATCATTTTTATGCTTGTGTCTGTGCTTCCTCTTCCGACCATTCCGTCGGATCGGTCAAAAAAGCAGTCACCACCAATGCAAACTTACTCAAATCTTTCACGCTCATTTGTTTGATGATCTTTTGTGTTAAGCGTGGCTCTGTAATCTTTGGCAATAGTTCAACTAACTGATCAGAATGGCCAAACTGCAATGCGTGCAAAGACAAGCCTTTTAAAGCTGTGACATTTGGCTCAAATACTGTGATTTCAGTATGTTCAGTTTCACCCACAGTAATTGGCTTAGCCAAACGAATTGTTTTTTGTTCGCTCATGATTACTGTCTCCCTAAGTTACGACGACGTTTTTCCAATACATCTTTGCCATTAATGCGACGAATCATATTCATCACATCTTCAAAATAGATCTCTTTGTTGTCCACAAAGTACTGAACGCGAGCACAAGCAATATTCACTTCATTCTTAGACAATGTATTGTTTTCATTGTCACCGCCATCTGCTTCTTCGATCTGTCCCCAAAAGTACAGTTTTATCTGCTTTTCATCACAGCTATCACCATCCGCTAGAGAACCTAACAGCATCACTTCTTGGCCATCAATCTTGCAGTCACCCTCAGATAAAAGGGATAAATCCAACCCATTTTTACTGAAAGACATTGACCAATCAGAGTCATAGCCAATATTCACTTTTAATGGACGAGATAAACCACCTGCGTTCAGTTCTTCAAACTTTGGTGCGTTCTTTGGCAATGTGAACTTGTCACATGTGCCCGCTAGGTTTCGACCGTTTAAGTACAAATCAAAACCTTTTAAAATGCGTGGTAATTCAATGCTCATCATTAACCTCCGATTGCGTTTGTTACGAACTTATCAGTTAAGCGAACTGTTAAGCCAGGTGACTCTAAAGGAATGGCAGGCGTGTAATCCACAACCCAATCAGGACGGCCACTCATCAATGCGTCATTGCCATTTAATTCAGGGTGCAACATGATTTCACCACCCAAAATGCGACCTGCGCGTGTCCAATCTGCTAACACAGAGTCACCACGTTGTTTGAACTGATCCAATAATGCAGGTGTCATTGGTTTATCCTGCAGCATGTTTTTCAATAGCTCAGCCAAAGTAATACCAATCACTTGCGATGACCGTGCAGAAACTTCAAAATACATGGATGAATCAGGCGCAGAAGTCGTACGATTGCCCCAAGTGCGGAATCCGCTATCTTGCACAAAGCAAGAAATACCCGCTTCATTCAACACATTGGCATCCGTGCCATAGCCATTAATGCCCGCATAGCTCACTTCTTTGCTTAAACCCAAAACATTGCTGAGCTGATTGTTTGAAATGGAATAATGCCAACCGCGTTCTTGGTCTAATTTGGCACGCAAGCCCAATAATTTTGGTACCGCATAATGCTCACGTTGGATCGCTGTTTCAGCATCAAACTGAATTAAATCACCATAAAACAACATGCCATAAGCATTGCCAAACTTTTCACGGTACAGCAAAGCATCTGCAATATTGGTGCAATGAGAACATGAGCTATACACAAAGCCATAAAATTTATCTGCGTATGCTTGTAACGCCTTAGTCACAGCTTCCGATTCATCATATTTAGGAATGCCTAAAATACGTGGTTGCAAGCCAATCTGTGCTTTGGCCAACTCCAAAGCTTTAATCCCTGTGTAGCTATCTGTGGCTTCGTCGATCTTGCCAATAATGTTGGCATAGGTTTCTTCATCTGTTTCACCTTCAGCCACACGAACCACCACGATTGGTGCACGTACTTCTTCATCAATGCCTTTTAATGTTTCAGCCAATGTGCCTTTTTTACCTGCCTTTAAAATCGCTTTTTTAGCATCAGTCACGAGCACACAACGATTCAAAGGAAAGATTTCAGCATCTGCATCTTCAGCCGTCACAACCACACCGATCACATCCGTAGCCATTGCACGCAATTCAATGTATGAATCTTCTTCGATGACTAAACGCGTACCATGTAAAAATGTTGTACTCATTATTTTTCTCCTTTAACTTTGGCCACTTCTTTTAAGTGCCCTGTTTCCACTAATCGTGCAATTTGCTCTTTGGTGAGCTGTTTAGCATCGATGTGATCTCCTTTTTTATAGCGCACAGCGCCTAATTGAATTTGTCGTACAACAATCATGATTGCTCCTTCGGTTTAAAAAATTCTGGGCATGTTGGCCAAGTGGGATCAAGTGGCCAAGTGTCTTGGTTAGGCACACGGCTCAGTAATAGACGGTACTTTCTAAGCTCAGTGTGTTTGTGAGTTTCATCGTCTGTTGTAATACCAAACTCAATCGCATCATCTAAGATTTCAATGGCATCACTTGTTCGGCGTGTTTCAGATGATAGAAATGCAGTATTTTCAGCTTCTTTTTGTTGATCAATTTCTGCTTGAGAAAGTGGAGGGTTAGCAATCGCTTGAGCTTCTTCAATTGTAATTTCTACCCAATCACTGCCAACTTCTGACTCCCATGTTTCAACATTTTCTCCATGAATTGAAATTCCAAAAATATTATTTTTGCTGTCTTTAAAGTGTTTTGTAATCTTATTCATAATCTATCCCTCAAACCAAAACATAATTTTAGGAGCTTCTGATGCTACACCTGCTGTTTGCACCCTATAACTAGAATCTGCAGGTATTTTCAAAGTGCTAGATATAAGTTTTGTAGTTGTAGTATTGCCTCCACTTCCTCCGATAGCATTGACTAACATAGATATCCCATCGACAAAAATTGTCCATCCTATGTATGCGATAGTTGTTTCAGATGTAATAACAAGATCAAAATCTTTTCCCGTATTATTTGTATATGTAACATTTAAAATTCTAGATCCTGCTAAGTTTGATGAATATACTGACCTTGCTACATTAGACGCTTTATCATAGGCTAACTTCACAGCATTAGCTGTTGCAGCTTGTGTTGTGCTTGTGCTAGTTACGGTATTATTGAGTCGCACAACACCTGTTACAGTTGTTGATGCATTATCAATCTCATGGGTATGGCTTGTTGTCGTCACACTATTGGTACTTGTTGCTGTGATTTTTGTAGGCGTACCCAAAGTAATGGTGCGAGTTGCTGCCAAAGTACCACCACCACTTAAACCGTTACCTGCAGTAATACTCACAGTACTGTTGGCTTTAGTGCCCACAGCATCCATCACGGTTTTAACTGCACTTGGTGTTGCAGCTTCGGTTTCTAATGTGCTATTCGTTGCACTGTTTAACTTAACTACGCCCGCTACTGTTAAAGATGCATTATCAATTTCATGAGTGTGGCTTGTTGTCGTCACACTATTAGTACTTGTGGCTGTAATCTTGGTTGGTGTACCTAAAGTAATCGTACGATTAGCTGCCAACGTGCCACCACCTGATAAACCGTTACCCGCAGTAATATTCACAGTACTGTTGGCTTTTTTAGCCACTTCATTTAATGAATATTGAATGGAGCAAGCCAAATCCAAAAATGGTGTATTGCTTGTAAATTCATCAGCATTATCTGAAGGTTGCCCACCAATCACTGGATCATTTGGCATGATCAAGCGAACCTTGCTTAATCTATTTTCTGATTTGATTCCTGTTAAAAATTCTCTAGCCATTTTAATCAACTCCGTAGCTAAATTGACCATCGTATTGGTGCAATCCGTTATAAATAATTGCTTGTGCATAATTCAGTTCAATGAGTTCACAACGTGCAGGTGCTGTAGCATTGATCAATGCACGTATAATCTGTGCTTGTCTTGTCGTAACTTGTGTTTTTAATGTGACTGCGAACTGCGCCCACCCCATTTTGGAGGGTTCGCCATATCTAATCGTGCCGTTGTAATAGCGCACACCGTTGTAAAACCAATTGAATCCCCGTGTTTTAATCTCAATCTCGCCATAACCTGCAAATCTCACTGCTTCACGAATGGAAAAAATAGTGCCTTTGGTTAAATGAACCTTTGGGCTTCCTGCAATCACATCGCGCTTTTTTTGCTCTGGCCACTCTTCATCGTAAGTATCCACGTGGCGAGACCATGCGAGCCAAGCCAACATAGATGTTGGACAACGATACGGATCATGAATCGCGGTTAAATCCAATGCACCAAAGTCACTTGCCAATTGCCCCATTTTTTCTAAATCACACTCCAATGGCGTGCTTGAAATAGGGAGTAAAGAGTAATTACTCATAGTAGCCACCATCCACAATGCTGATGTTACTAATGCGAATACACTCTTTGATACCTGTTGTGACATCTACTTTTGGTGCAATCACTTCAATGTTTTGCACACCAAATACACGTGCTCTTTCATGAATTTGGTTAATGGTGAGCATCTCTCCTGGTGCAAAGATATTTTTTGTTTTTTGCTCTGCATGGTTGAGTCGGCTCATGTATTGCAATGACTCTTGAATGCGCTGATCCACATCTGCTTTATTGGCGTTATCAAAATAAGTCACTTTGAGTTGAATCGGCACATTCTTAAAAACTGCCTTTTCTACATGAACCGTGTCACATAAAGGGCGTACCTTTTCATCATCCAAATGATTCCAAACAATATCCCTCAACTCTTCTGATGCTTCGCCATTGTTGCTGTAACTCAATAAAACAACAGTGACATAACCCTGCGCAGGTGTATGCGCCAATACTGTGGCATGCATCACATCATTTGAAATGTTCAATGCATGATATTCATAAGCACCTTTTGGCCCTGCACAGGTAAAACCTTCAGGTGCAATGCTTGCACGGTAACGAAATGATTCATCCGATTCATTCGGTAAACGAATAGTGACACTGTTGGCTGCGATATTATCCAAATTACTGCCAGTGGAATAACGCAACATGCACTGCTTTAACTTTTCATTCACTTCTGACTTAAACAACACATTTTTATAAGCGTAAACCTCCAATAACTTATTCACTGGATCACTTTCCAATAACAAATTTTCATAGCTTGGATTCAGCTTTAAAAACTCATCTTGTAATGTTTTTAGCTCTGCTTCATAGCTAATGTCATAAAAGAGCGTTGGCGCTGGCAAGCCTTCTAAATTAACCATCGTTTCTTCTCCTCATCACATCATTCATAGCTTCGGGATTACTGAATAAGTTCTGATTCATAGAGAAAATTTCATTGCTCTCTTTGATCATTGCTTCAATCTCAATATTTAAAACACCCTGCATGGTTGTTTCACTAAAATTCACATACGTAGCTGTAATGCGTGGCTCCCAAATGGCCAAAGCAATCACTGTCGCACTCATCATCTGCATTAAGGTTTCATCATTGCTTGGTTTATCCACTAAATCAGGCAGTAAAGAGCCATATTCACGACGCATCACCCTCGTACCTAATCGCGTGGTTAAAATATCCAAGATGGATTGCTGAATGTGTTCATTGCGTGTGATGTTTTTGCCTGTTGCACGATTAATCATCATCCCACCCCACCAGTATTGCCACCACCAGGTTGAACGCCTGTATGTGTATGGGTGCTCCAAGTTACGCCCATAATGGTTGGCTCTGCTGTAAAGGTCACAGGAATATTGATGGTTCCATATACTCCACTTCTAGCCATGCCACCATTCATGGCAAACCCGCCATTTAAGTTGGTAAACCCTTGTACTGTTAATGTTTGCGTGATCGTTACATTGCCGTTTAATGTGATCTCTGGTGCATTCACCTCAGCCTTTTGAGTATTTACAGTTACCATTGAGCTGCTATTAATGGTTAATGCGCCGCTTTCTGCATTGTGATGAATCTCATCACCATTGTTAAAATGGATCTTAAAATCTGCTTCACTCAAATAAGGGTAATTGCTGACATCAAACAGATTAGGCATAAAGCGACACACTTCATCTTCACCGCCCACACTAACCACAACACCTTTCACACCAATTTTAGGTGCACACCAAATCCAAGTGCCACCCACGAACGGCATACCATAAGGCATCCAATCACTCGGTACACCTTCATCAATTTCAATACGAACTAATCCAGGTGCAACTGATAAATCAATCGCAATGATTTTGCCTGTGCCAACGATGTTCTGTATTTGTCGATTGATGTCACTTGGTAACATGTTAAAACCCTAAATGTTTTTGAATGGCTTGTGCCAATTCGTTGCTGTCTTTCTCTGAAAATCCAAACAATTCGCGCACTGGATATTTCACTCTTGTGTGTTGATTCACTTTTGCTGTTTCACCTTTTTGGTGAACACCTGCAATGTATTTGTCTAAGCTGTTTTTGTAAGTCATCACGGCTCTATCACTGCTTGCCATCAGCTTTAATCGTCTAGCTTTTGAAAGCTGTTTAAACATCTTTCCATTTTTAATGGATCGTTTTTGTGGTTTTCTTGGTTCAAAGGCTTTGCCTTCAGGATCGATGTTGCGTTTAATTTTATGAGTGGCATTGCGTCGCATCGTCATGCCCACCTGTCTAGCTAACTTTTTGCGTTCGCTGGGTGACAATGCTTTGACCAATTCATTCAACTCTTTAAACTCAGCACGCATTAACGATCAACTCCCCATTTTCGTTTTCAACCACAGAAACGTTCTCTTCCAAGTCGATTTCCATTTCCACAAAAGCTTCGGTTTCTCTCACAAAGGCCACATCAAACTTGAAAAAATTATCATCTGCCGTTCTAAACTCATTTTGAGTAATCCAACGGCCAACTGCTGCAAAGACTAAATTCGGATCACCTGTAAATTCATTGATTTGAACAATGGCTCTATACTTCAATTTAAAGTGCGGTCCTTTGGGTTGGCTCTTTGTTTGCGTGCCTTCATCCGTAAAGACTGTAATTTTCTCTTTGGGTGCGTAGGCTTCTAACATCTGCTTTAAGGAAGTTAGCTTTCTCATTGCTTCTCCAGTGCTTTGATCTGTTTTTCATGTTGAATCAACAATTGATCATGATTTTTTAAGATCATTTTTGACTGCGATAACTCCTTATCAAATTCGTTTTGGCGCACTGAAAATGCATCCGCTCGATTTTCTAATTTCATCAACTTCAAATCATTTAATTCAGTTTTAATACTGAATGACTCGATTTTGATATTCGTTTGGTTTTGCCCTTCCACCAAACTATCCAAGCGATGGTTGTTAAAATTTACGTACCAAGTAGCAATGGCTAAACCAATTGAGAAAAATATCCCCAAAATAGCAATCAATGATTTATTGAATTCTCGTACTGTAATCACATGGTTATCTGCTACCATTCGTTCCGCCTTCTTTGCAAAAATATGTGTATAAATCCATATACGTTTCTAATTGTTCTTTAGTTTTTTCAGTGTCTTGGCTACTGCCATAAATCGGATCAAAGACCAAACACACGTTGTCATTACTAATCTCGTAAATAACCTTTTGAGCGCATCCGCTGAGTGCGATCATGAGTAGTGCGCTGAGCATTACTTTTTTTGATCGTTTGTGCTTCTTTAACATTCTGAATAACTGCATTGGCAACACTCCCTTTTTGGACTGCTTCATCTCGTTGTTTAATGGTTCGCTGAAGTCGCCAGTTCAAAACTACAATGCTGATTAACAATGTTGTGAATATGGCTAAAAGTACTGTGATGCTCATAACTCATCCTTTTTACTGATCAACTCATCACGCTTTTGGAATGTTGTCACAATGCCTTTCGATACTTTCAAGCCCGCAAATGCTAAACAGTAAATCCAATAAATCTCACCCAACTGGCTAGCATCACGCCATGCAATCACAATCAAAACGATAGTGGCTACGATAAATGTACCTAAACTGATCACTTTTGTGTCATCAATGTTTTTCATTTGTTATCCCTTCAAATGCAGATTTAGGAAGCGTTGCATTATGAATTTTCTTCCCCGCATTGTTAAAACCAAAAAGAAAACAAATTGCCATTAATGGATGACCAACCAAGTTATGAATAAACCAACTCCTGAACATATCTAGCTCCTAAAATTGTGGATATTGATCGGATACTGGCAATTCAAAATGAGGACCATCCGCAAAAGCTCTTTGGCCATTCTTCATGCGTGTATCAACATATTTTTGTTGTGCTTGCTTCGTTGTGCCTGTGATGTCTGCTAAGTTTTGATTCCACACACCACCCCAACGAATTGGAATATTTAGCTCAATGGATGCTTGCTTAACTGCTTCCGCAATTTTGTAGCAACCTTCCCAATCCCAAACGACTTTCCCATTGATGTATGGCACTAAATCCACCGCATGTGCATAGCCATCTTTACCAATTAAATGGCGCGAGCCATGTAATGTGGTTGAGACACCTTTGGCAACATTGGCTTTTTGTTGATTGATGGAACGAGCACCCTCAAACACATTAAAATCTTGTGTTGTGAGTTCAATGGCTCTTTCAACCACTGCCACCAAGTGTGGATGAACACCAATCAAATTGGATTGTGATTTTTTGCCTAATCGAAACATAATTAATTCCATAAGCTAATGGTTTGTTTAACGGGTGCTTTGTATTCAGGTAAATAGATCACGGTATTCACTGGCAAGATTGCAGGCAGTGTTGCCAAATGTCTGTTTTCCTTCATCATCACCACTTCATCAAACTGTGTGGTTGGGATACTTGCTGCATATAAAACTGCATCAATCGTTTGTTGGCCATTGGCTTTCACTGTTCTCATACCAGTGCCACAAATAAATCAGGTTGGTTATAAAAAGTACGAACTGCACTCCATCGCTCACGGCGCAATTCAGCAATTTCAGGATCTGTTAAAGATGCGCGATCTTCACCCGCTTTACGCGTTAAATCCATATCCCGAAAATCTTCCAACAATTTGGCTTTGGCTTCACTGAACACAGCGCGTTCAAAGTTAAATACATAACGGCTTTTCCCTGCTAATTCTTCACTTGGCACTTCTTCAAGCGTTGAATATTCAGAATGTTGTGCTCTAAAATCTCTTAAATCTGAGATCACTAAATCCAATGCAGAGATTAAAGCCATTTCAGCCTGTGCATTTTCAACAGAATCGAGCACGCGCATACTTAAACGAAATTGGCTCACACTCAAGCCAGGATAAAAACCTGATCTTGGTATTTCTAATTCGCTGTTGGTGCTTGCTTTTCCAATGAATCCGCTCATATTTATCCTTTAAAGGTCGGGGCTTGGAGTAATGAGGCGCATTAATGTTTTAGAAACTTAGTCGCTGATTACTCAAGCCCCTTGCCGTGGCTGGCTCGGTTAGCTTTCGCTGTTCTTTTCTAACTGCTTTTTAAGATTTTTAATCACTGTGACCACTGTTTCACTTGGGTTCAGCTCTTTTGCTTTTTCAAAATTTGCCAAAGCTTCCGCAGGGCTGTTTTCCACTTGTCGTTCAGCAATGTAGCGGTACAATTTCGCACGCACGGTGTCTTTCACATCAGCATCCGCAAAAATCTCTTCTAGCTTTTGTAAATGTTCCAATGACACTAATTCAGGCTCTTTATCCGCTTTATCAGTGAATAAACGCAGCAATGCAGTGGGTGTTTTTTCAGTGAATGTGATTGGCAGATCATGTTGGCCATTGATCATGTATCGAGCGATCTCAATGCTAAAATCAATGTCACCACCATCCACAGACCAAACCGCCATTTCCGTTGTGATCTTGTCATAAGGCATCAGTTCATTGTCTAAAATGCCAGTAACCCACGAGCGGTAATGATCCAATCGTTCAGCTTTAAATTCACTCTTTGCACTTTTACTTTCTAAGCTTTGCGCATGCTTGAGATCAACGCGAAAATCATTCAATAACCCTGCCAAAACAGGATTATCTGTTTCAGCAGAATGATCTTCTGATTGATTCCCCAATCGCTGAGCGAGCTTTTCAGCCTTGAGTTTTGCAAATACTGAAGCTGCCATGATTAAGCTCCTACTGCATCTTCAAGCTCAATGTTTTCGACCAAAACAATGGCTTCATAGTTATGAATACAAAATGCTTCGTTTGCTTGTTGGAACATTACATAACGATCATATTCATCTTGCACTTTGTTCGATGCACGCTGAGAACCTTCCTGAATACGCAATGCCAAGTTTTTAGGGTGCGTAATCATTAAAGTACCATCAGGGAAAAATGGTGGTGTTGTCGCTGTTAAGCCATTAATGTTGTAATAAGCTTCTTGCGTAATTTCTTTGCCCAACTCTGTTACTGTTGATTTCTCAACCATCTTCATTTGGCGATCCACCATCAGATCTTTAGAAACAAACACTTCTAAACCATTGTGGTACTGTGCAGGGATGATTGATAATGCATCCACCACCAATTGATCCAAACTTGTGTGCGCTTGGCCTTTCCCAATTTTCACCACACCAGAATCTTTCACAATTTCAGTGATGTTATGTTCAGGCGAATTGGTGCGAACGCGCTGCAACCAACCGATGGCAACATCTTGCCCCAAAGGATTGGCTGCTTTATTACTCGTTTTAGCATGCGTTGTACCATTAAAACCAATGCGCATAATGTCTAAGCGTTTGCTTTCTAAACGTAAATCACGCAAACGTAGTTGAAATTTATCTTCTTTACGCGCCAATTTGTTCAATTCATCAAATGAAACATACGTGTCATGATTGATCTTCACACATGTATATTGCACCGCATCAGGTCCACCCAAATTTGAAGGTGTACGAGCTGTACCACCTGCTGTGTCTGTGGTGCTTGAAACTAAACCTGGTTCAGAGAAACCCAATGATTCAATGATTTGATCTTCACAAGTATCAATATCAATTTTGGATAAAAAACCTGTTGGTGTTGGTAAACGTTCTACCCACGTGTATTGCACTTGCGGTGTGACTGCAAATTTAATGCCAGACTTTGCCGTTTCCACAGAAATATTATTCAATTCTGCTTGTTTTTCGGTATAAGCGTTCAAACAGTCAATGGTTTCTTTTTTTAAAGCCATGTTATTTTCCTTTTAATTAACAATCGGTTTCATTGATTTTGTTGCCCATGCCATCGACAAAATCTGTTTTGGTTTCTGTTGCAGGTGTTTGCTTTAATGCATTAAATTCAGTTTGTAATGCGTTGAATGCATCTGATAACTTTTTGTTCTCTTGTTTGAGAGAATCAAAAACTTCATCTTGTTTTTCAGCAAATTGATTCAATACTTCTTTTAAATCAGCAATATTGAATTCGTTGTGATCTGCTGTGAGTTCAATGGTTGGTTGTGGATTGGCTTGCTCTTTTTGTGCAGCAAATAAACCTGCAAACATATTTTTAAAGAAGCCTTTTTGATCGTTCGCTTCGTTAATGCTTTGCTCTTCTACAAAATCAATGTCTGTAAATTCCAACGCTGTTGTGAATAAATGCTCAGGTTCTTTGCGCACTTGGATATTAAATTGCAATGCTTCTGTACCTAAGCTTGCAGGTGAATCTGTCACCGCTAATCCTGATAAATAGGCTTTATTCGTTTTGGCAAAGTTAGGCGCAATTTCAATGGAGAAACCTTTCTTTTGGTTCTTTTCATTCCATGCCACCAAATCAGGTGTCACTTCCATTTCTGCATATAAAGCACGTTGATTAGTGCCGTTGATTTCATAATCTTCAGCTTTTAATGCCAATACATGGCCATAATTACCAAATGAACTATCTGGATGAACACCACGTAAATGCTCCATCCAAATATTGGCTTTATAAGTGCCAACGTTATAGCTCTCAGCCATTTCATTAATTTGTTGTGCTGTAATTTCACGGCCATCAATCGTTGGGCCACTCACTGCAACACGGGTAAATTTTGTTTTTTTATTCATGAATAGAATCCTATTTCGTGAAAAACGTTTTTGCGTTTATTTAAAAGAGGATTCAATTTTTACCGTTATGCAAATAAATTTCATTCGATCCTTGTTTACTTAAGGCTTAAGTAAACAGATATGAGATTATTTTTATGAGTGAATAAAAGAGAATGAGCACATGAATAATGAAATGCTCATCACCCCACAAAACACCAATCCACGCGAACTTTCCAAGTTGTATTATTTCGCGGGCTTTCGAGTGGCTGAAATATCTAAAATCGTTGGTACGCCTGAATCCACTATTTATGATTGGCGTAAAAATGATAAATGGGATGAAGCCGACTTCTTTACAAAATGCCAAGATGCATTCCAATTGCGTTATTTACGCTTAATGATGAAGAACTCTAAAACAGATGCTGAATTAAAAGAGTTCAAAGAATTAGGCAATCAAATGAAAGGGATTTACTCCCCTAAACCACAACGCAATAAACGTGGTGCTCAGATTAATAGTGACCAATTCGATTGGGAGAAATTCACAACACAGATCAATGAAGGTTTAAACGATCTCTTTCCTTTTCAACGTTCTATCATTGATGACATTGAAAAATATACGGGCAATAAAAAAAGCTCTGCTGAATTTATGTATGGTAAGTCACGCCAAATTGGTTTTACTTACTTTTTGTCATACTTCACGTTAAGAAGATTGGTGAACCTAAAACATAATCAGATCTATATCTCTGCCAGTAAAAACCAAGCCTTCCAAGCCAAGCGTTACATGTTGGCGCACATTAAAAATCTTACTGGCATTGATCTTTCTGGTGGTGATGCGGTTAAGTTCAAAGAAGATTTACAGTTTTATTTTTTGGGCGCGAATCCATCCACAGCACAAGGTTATACAGGTGATGTCACATTGGATGAGTTCTTTTGGATGCCCCGCTTTGATGAGATCCAAACAGTTGTGTCTGCTTGTGCAACACATAAAGATTTTATTATTAATTATTTATCTACGCCTTCCAGTAAATCACACCCCGCTTATAAATTATGGATAGGTGCTGATTGGCATCGTAAAAAGAGCAATAAAGCTTTTGGTGTTGAACATAAAGACTTAAAAAATGGCCGCTTATGTGAAGATGGTAAGTTCCGTAAAATCATCACGATTCATGATGCCATTGCAGGTGGCTTTGATTTAGTAGATTTAGAACGCTTACGTTTGCGTTATTCACCTGACCAATTCTCAAAGTTATTTGAGTTTCAATTTTTTGATGATTTATCGTCAGCCTTTAGCTTTGATGATCTTCAATCATGCATGGTGGATAGTTGGGAGAAATGGACGGATTTCAAACCCATCGAATATCCAAATAAACCTTTTGGCCGTAAAAAAGTTGCGGTGGGCTATGATCCTGCACGCTCTAATGATGGTGCTGCATGTGTTGTGATTGCACTACCTGATGGTACACATAAAAAAAGAAGAATTTTAGAGAAACACTTTTGGAATGACATTTCTTTTGAAGCCCAAGAAGGCCACATCAAAGATATTTGTGCGCGTTATAACGTCGTGCATTTGGGCATTGATGCTAGAAACATGGGCTTGGCAGTTGCTGAACGTGTTGAGAAGTTTTATCCAAACGTTACAAGATACATGAGTGATTTACAGCTCAAAACCTTATTTATCCTACAAGCAAAATCACTCTTTAGAAGTGGTGAAATTGAGTTTGATGCTAGTTGGACGGATTTTGTGAGTAGCTTTATGAACATTAAAAATGCTATGAGTAAATCCATGCAGTTTGCAACGTTCCAATCAATTAGAAATGAAGAAAGTGGCCATGCGGATCTTGCTTTTGCAACGATGTATGCATTGGGTTATGAAGGCTTTGATGGTGTCATTGCCAGTGATTTAGAAGATACAGTGATGGAGATTTAACATGGCGAATGAAGCTGAACAAAAACAACCAACAAATATTATTGGATTTAGCATTGATACCACTTATGAATTATTCAGCCCAAATGATTTGGTGAATATTATTGAATGCTCAATGGTAGATGGAATTTATCACCCACCCATTAATTATGCCAAATTGGCCAAGATGAAAGGCATGGCTGCTTATCATGAAAGCGCATTGGATTTTAAAAAGAACTCAATCTGTTCAATCTTCAAACCCAACAGCCTATTATCGTATGATGATTTTGAAGGTTTTATTTATGATTATCATTTCTTTGGTAATGCTTATTTAGTGCCTATAAAATCGAGTGTGGGTAATGTTATTAAATATAAACACGTATTGGCCAAATACACTCGCATTGGTACAGATGGAAAATATTATTTTATCCCTAATGCAATTGATCAACATGAGTTAAAAGATGTATTGCACATTAAATCATACGACTTAAACCAAAATATTTACGGTATTCCCACGTATTTAAGTGCCCTACTCAGTATTTTGCTCAACCATGAAGCAACAATGTTTCGCTATAAATATTATAAAAATGGCTCACATGCAGGGTTTATTTTGTCTATTAATGGCGAGATCTCACAAACCTCTATTGAAACCATTAAGAAAAACTTACAAGCAACCAAAAATGATGGCAACTTTAGAAACTTACTGGTCCATTTGCCCAAAGGTGATAAAGATTCCGTGCAGCTGATTCCAATCTCACAGATAGCCACCAAAGATGAGTTTGTGAATATTAAGAATGTATCACGTGATGATATTTTGGCCGTTCATCGTGTGCCGTTGGCATTGATGAGTATCCAAGCACAAAATGCAGGTGGTTATGGTGATATTCAAAAGATTGCAACCGTATTTCATAAAATGGAGCTGACTCCCATCATTAAAAAGCTTACGAGTAAAAATTTAGAATTGAATCAAAAGATATTCGAATTTGATTCCTTTAATCTTCAATAACTTAGGGTGGGTATGTTCAAAAGAAGTAATATTGGTAATCAGTTTTTAAAAACAGCCTTAAAAGTGTTGATACGGCTATCTTTCAAGAGAATGCCAAAATGTAATATTTAAGTAATTTTAAGCTATATTTTATTACCACTTTTTATATCTATATGAATTTTAAAGAATTTTTAACTTAAAAATATAACAATGAAAATGTAATATTGATTACAGAAATGTTACTAAAATATTACTTTTTAGAGTTTAAAATAACTATTTACTTTCAATAGCTTGCAATAGGTTCTTAAAAAATATTACTAATATTACTTCTTTTTTTAATACCCCAAAGGTTTTGTGATTCTATAAACGCGTAAGGGAAATATAACGTAAAAAGTTATTGTAGTATTCTCAAAATAATCGTATCTTTGATTTAGACGACTGATTCATCATGCAATCAGCATTTATGCCAGCCAACGCGATGTTTGGTACCGATTTCAGGCATGTTTTCACCGCAAAAAATAACACTTTCCGACACAAAGCCCGCCGTGGCGAGGTGATTTTTTCTGCAAGAAATTTATTTTGGAATTTATTTATTATTTCTTGAAGGCCTGGTGAATAATTGGCACCAATTACCCATCACTTTTGGTTTGAGAAGCGTACGTTTTAATTTATTTCTACTAATCATTGTTCAATTATTAATAACTCCAACAAATTTATAAGTATGAGCACGATTAATTTAAGAAATGGATCCTGGTAATTACCAGTAACTTTGATCAAGTCCTTTTATTGGAACTTAGTTGGAACAGAATTTGGAACAACTTAAAAGTTAGACAGCAAAAAGCCCAGTGTTTAACTGGGCTCTAGGCTATTCAATATGGTACCGAAGGAGAGACTCGAACTCTCACGCTTTTAAAGGCAGAGGATTTTGAATCCTCCGTGTCTACCATTCCACCACTCCGGCAAGTGAGGTGCTTATTTTAGTTTTTTCTCAAAATTTGTCAAGCATTTCTATATAAAATTATTTGTTGGCCACCTAAAAAAACTTTATCCACTTCAATCGTATGAATTTTTTCTCGTGAAATTTTAAAAGGATTTTGATTAAGCACGATAAAATCTGCGAATTTCCCTACCTCTAAAGAGCCAATATTTTGCTCTTGCCCAAGCATATAAGCAGTATCAATCGTGATAGAATGTAATACTTCTTTCATCGATAAATCTCTATCATTATCATGCTTAAATGAATCATTCATTAATTGACGATTCATACCGACTTGAAAGTGCTCCCATAAATTTAAATGGTCAATCGGCCAATCGCTGCCATAAGCAACTTTTACGCCCGCATCATAAAACTTTCCTGCACATTCAAAATTTTGTATCCGTTTTTCACCCAATAATTGTGTAAAAACCTCATGAGTTTCCTGATCCATTGCGGCCCATTGTAAGGATTGCGTTGCCACAGTATTTAATTGTACAAATCGATTAAACTGATCATTTCTAGTCAATTCATTATGTGCCAGACTTGGTCGAATGGCGTCATTTGCAGATAATTTTTGTGAATTCTCAATGCAATCTAAAGCAAAATCAATTGCTGCATCGCCTACCGTATGCATATGCGGATGCCAGCCTAACTGATTCGTTTCGCTCAATAATTCAGTTAATAATGCTTGATCATAATAACAATCGCCATTTTGATCAGATATTGCTAAGTGATAAGGCTCTTTCAATAACGCAGTATGCAATGGCTCTTGTAAAACGCCATCAATGAAAAATTTTATATGTGAGATTGTTGTGGTTGGCTTTGTAGCTGCTTGAACATACGAATATTGCTGCATAAAATTTTGCACATTTTGAATCGCCCTTGGAATCATCTCTTGAGAAGCAAATGTCTTTGCGGGAATTTCTCGCGCACCAAAAACACGCAAACTTAATGCACCATTTTTCGCCAAATTTTGAAAGGCTTTGAATGCAACATCATCTGCCCGAGCATCCATAACCGTAGTGACACCTTGTAAATTCAAAAGCTCCTGTGCTTTTTGAGCAATGACCAATGCGAACTCATCTGAGTATCGCGTAATTTCATCAAATGCTTGCATTGCAGGGCCATCCACTAAAATTCCTTTAACCAAATCATCTTCACTAATATCAACAGTCTTAAATGATTCTAAGGCTAAAGAATTGCACACTAAAATATGGCAATCATTTGAAAATACAACGATAGGTAAATCGTTACTAATCTGATCCAAATCTTGCTTGGTTAATTCACTGCCAATCGGCAACATATCAGGCTGCATCCAACCGCGTATAATCACCCAATCTTGAGTATTTTGCTTAACCTGTTCTGCCAAATATTGGTGAATAATCTCTAAAATTTCCTGTTTACTTAATATTTTATGCTGAAGATCACAACTTAATGATTGCGAAGCTCCCCAAAACGGATGTAAGTGCGCATCTATCAATCCTGGCATCACAAACTGACGATTTAGATCAATAATCTTTGTTTCATCAGCTTGATAACTCAACATCGCCTCATCATTGCCCAATGCTAAAATTACGCCATTTTGAATCGCCATTGCGCTATGAGTTGAGCAGTGTTCATCTGCACTATAAATAATACCGTTTATATAGATCGCATCCGCAGTAATCATTTTTCCTCTTCAAATTTAATATCAAAAACGGAATCATGATAAACAATCGCGACACAAATACCTATTAAATCTATGATAATCATTGCCATTCATGCTCTTTTTGGCTTAATCTCTCATCTTTCTTTAATATTGATAATGTCATGCAAGCATATCTAGGTTCACTGGCAATTTTAGCTGCCGCGACAATTTGGGGAACAACAGGAACGGTTGCTGCTTATGCACCAAACTTAAGTCCATTAGCGATTGGCGCTTTTGCAATGGGCTTTGGTGGATTACTTCAAGCAATGATTGCTAAAAAAAATATTCAAAGCGATTGGCGATCAATCTTACAACAACCTTATCTATTATTGTTTGCTGTGTTATCAGTTGCCATTTATCCACTCGCTTTTTATTCTTCAATGCATTATGCAGGTATTACGATCGGCACGGTCATATCCATTGGTACAGCGCCTATTTTTTCAGCATTATTGGAAAAGGTGTTCAATCATCAAAAGCTATCTAAACGTTGGATGATTAGCATTAGCTTAGGAATTTTGGGCATTGTTCTATTATCCATCGCTGAAAATAATCCGTCGGTAACAGAATACAGCTCCAAAAGCCTATCTTTAGGCATTTTACTCGGATTACTTGCAGGCTTAACTTATAGCTTATATTCATGGGCAGCAAGACAGTTCATACAACAAGGCATTCACGCAAAAGCAGCAATGGGCACTATATTTGGATTAGCTGCTTTAATATTAATTCCTTCATTATTTTGGACAGCACAAAATCTATTCGATGAAGCACGTAATATTTATGTCGTCACTTATATGGCGATCATCCCCATGTTTATTGGTTATCTACTATTTGGTTATGGTTTAAAAGCTGTTTCTGCAAGTAATGCCATTACCTTAACCTTATTTGAACCTGTGATTGCTGCAATATTAGCCGCTATATTGATGGGTGAAAAAATAGCACCGATTGGATGGGTAGGCATTACTTTAATCTTTGCTTGCTTAATTATCTTATCCGCACAAAAAAAAGCGCTTAAATAAGCGCTTTTCTTCATTAAATATGATCAATTACTGACAAGTTGTATCGCCTGTACGATGATTAATCGCACCATTTTCAATCAATAATTGTTGCATTTCTTTATAACCACCTTGGCAAGCATAGCTTAATGCGCTTTGATTATAAGAGAAACGCTTAGGATCTTGAATAGTTGTTACTTTATTCAAGTCCGCACCTTGTGAAATGAAATATTTCACAACATCTAAACGGTTATTACTCGCTGCAACCATAACCAATGATTCACCATCATCTTCATAAGAAGAATCATTGATGTCATAACCATATTTCAAAATTTCTCTTAATTTCTTAACGATGTTGGCATTTTTACCCAAAGATGCTGATTTCAATGCATGATAAACATCACCGGTATCAGTTGCCCAAAGGTTAGCATTTTTTGATAATAAATAATCAACCATATCTTCGTAACCGATAAATGCAGCCCAACCTAATGCAGTTTGATTTAAGCTACCCACATCTTTCACTTCAATAATTTGGCCATTATCTACCATTTGCATTACTGTTTCTAAATCGCCTTGTTTAACTGCATCAAACCAAGCAGCATCAGGACCTTCAGAAGGTTTTGAATAGAAATTACGATGCGGTAATTTTTTATCATTCGTTAAATCTTGCATTTCTGCATAATCCAAACGGAATTGTTTATAACCCTCTGGGTTATTTTCATTCAATACTTTTGCGTTACCAACAGATAATAATCCTAATAATGTTGATGCCAATACAAGTGTTTTAAATTTCATAATGAATCCTTGTTTTATAGTTGATCGTGATTAGGTAGAGCGGATTATAGTTAAGTAATGTAAGCATGTCTATATTTATTTTAATAATAATATTAACTGTTAACTTACAAATTAATATTATCATTAAAAATCAAATAAATATATTAACGTTTCTCTCTAATTTCTAAAACCTCTGGATGAACCATTAAATTGCGCAATTCAGGAATATACATATCTTCTAATAGCGTAATCGGCATGTGATACTTCCCTGGCACTTGTGCTTCTAATACATATGCAAAGCGATATTCAACACCCGCACGTAAATTAAATGCAGCAACATAACGATCAAATCGATACTCTTCATTTTCTAAAATAGAACGTGTTAAATTTTCAACGCCATACTGTTCATAGAATGTATCAATATCATCTGTTAATAAATTAGGATTCACCAAAGTAAAACCTGTTGGAATATAATCTGCCAATAATGCATTTGGCAAATTACGTTCTGATTGAATCGTTAACACAACGACAAAACGATCGCCGACATCTACAGATTCGACATCCCCTATCCAATACGATTTATCAAACTTTGTTTTAAAAGTACGAGAATCGACGACCTGCTTTGGATAGCCTGAAATTTGATACTCATAAAAAACATCCTCATTTGCACTCAGCATTTTTATACCATTTGCCACGATTGGTTCATTAGCAAGCACTGTTTGAGGCTCTGAATTAATCGTTGCGTTTATCTTCTGATTATCACTTGGTGTATCCATACCAACTTTAATCAAAGCATAGCGCTCTTGCGTACTGAAATATTGCTTATGATTTAAAACCTGCATCAAATCTTTACTCAATTTCTGAGCCAAATGACCATCGGTTAATAATCCTCGCGCAGACATTTGGTTCAATACATCAATGGATAATGCCAAAGCTGAAACCTCAGTTTGATAAGCACCGAATCCTCTTTCCCAACCATGAAAATCTAAATTCGATAAATATTGATTCGCTGCCTGTTGATCGCTCAAAATTAAACTCGCACCTGCCAAATAAACTCGACTTAATGGGCTAATTGCGGAGCTAAAATTTTTCATAAATTCAATATCCGCGCTAAAAATTTGCCCTTCACGCGCTAATAGCCAAATGCCATAACTCAAGTTATTTAAATGATAAGTTTCTAAATAGAAAGAGCCTGAATTTGTGTAATTTTTATATGTGTCATTCAAACGGTTTTTCACATATTTAAAACCTTTTTGCAAACTATCTTGAGGCACTAATGAAGGATTTTGCTTCGCCAATTGTGCCAAGAAATCCAATGCATAAACAGAAGATGGGAAGTAGCTTTCGCCCGTTGACCAAAATGCAAAACCACCATCAGAACGTTGTCTATCTAACAAACGTTTTACCGTATCGCGCATCATCTCTTGTTCCCAAGCAGCATATTCTAAACTTGGCGCAACATTTTGCTCGCCTTTATTATTCTGAAGATATTCACTATAAACAGCCTTTTTCTCCGCATCTAATAAAGCATTGGATTTAAATAACCAAGGGAATGCTCGACTGGTTGTTTGTTCCGTACAGCCATAAGGATAACTAAATAATCCATCGGTATAAGACAAAACATTAATGAATGGATGACGTGAAACTGTGATGTTTTCTTCAAAGCCTTTCGCATATAAATTTCTTGTTTTCGGCTGTTCCCAAACATCGCCTTGTTTCAATAAATTACGCACATATTCTGTTGTTTTAATCGAAATAGGATCCGTTCCAATGCGATATGAACGCTCAGCTTGATAAGTTTTAGAATCAATGACCAATTGTAGTTCTGCAAAATTCGTGAATTCGGGCAATGATACTGGCACTAAACGATGTGTGCCTTCACTATTGGCCAAAGTAAAACTTTCATTTAAAGCGACATCAAATTGGTCACTTGAAATGGTAATTTTAACCTCCTCATCTTCACCGCTCATATTATGCAAAGACAATGAAATATTGCTTTCATCACCAACACGAATAAATTTAGGTGTAATAATGTCAGCCACAATCGGTGCACGAATCGTCATTTGCTGATCAAATTCACCCACTTTTTCTTTAGAAAAGACTTTCACTACAACTTTTGCTTCGCCATTAAAATCAGGTAGATCAAAAGTTACTTGTCCTTTACCTTTAGCATCTAACGCGATCAGCTCGCTCATCAGTGATACTGTTTTTAATTCAGTAATGTTATCTGAAACCGAATCCTCACTTTGTGTTTCACCATCACCACCAAATTTTGGCACTAATAATGAATAAACACCGCGTTTAAATAAGCGATTATAGTAATCAATGATGTCGATCGAATATTTTCTGTGCTTAAAGAACGCATCAAAAATTGATTCGCTTTGTATCGGAATCATGTTCAAAATGCCCTGATCTGTTACGCTCACTGTTGCGTATAACTGCTCTTTTCCTGTATTTGGAACTTCAATATTAATCGTCGTTTGATGATCAGGTAATGCGATCGGTTCAAATGATAATTTCGGATCCAACTTGCGATCCAATCGATTCAATTTAATTGGAATCAATCCCAAAGAGCGTACAACTTCATCTTGTTTTGTCTTTGATAATAGTAAGCCTGATAAATACAGATCATGGCGATCCCAACTTTGATTCATTGGAATTGATACAGTATTTTTACCTTTTTTCACTTCAATATTATTGTGATACAAAAGTTCGTTGCCTTCCATCATTAAGGTTAAATTACCTACATACGGTGCATCCACAGTTAATTTAATTGTTTCCCCTGTTTGGTAGGATTGCTGATTCGTCATTAATGCTAATGCATTTGGTTTTACTACAGGCAACTGACCATTCGAAGTATTGCTCCATGAAGCGCTGAAAGGATATTCAGTCACCATGCCTGATGCTAAATCCTCCACTTCTAAAATATAATTTCCCCAGCTATTGGGCGAAATAGAGTATTCAACACGATCTCTATTGGTTTTAACGATTTTCTGCTCACGAATTTGATATTTATAATTTTCATGGCAATCCCAACCAGAATTAGGATTATAAACCCAAGTACAAGCATCATCTTTATAACGCAGCGTGAGTTTTAACTCCGCATTACCTAAATTACCTGCTAAATTTGCGGTAAAAATTTCAAAGCTCGCGTTTGAACCATAGCTCAAATCATCTTTACTAAATAATGGACGAATCACAGGCACAGGCTGAGTCGGCCAAAAACTTGTTTTGAAGCTTCGTGAAATACCACTTGTGCCACCATCGAGGATCGTCACATCTGCTTTTAATCCTAAAACCGCAGAAATATTTTGAACATATGGCCCTTCTAGCCCTAGATATAGCGATTGTTCCGCATAGCCTTCAGAATTTAATTGCTGTTCATATTTAATTTCATTCGGAATGAAATCTGATGGGAATGATGTTTTACCCACATACCAATCTTTATGGCTTATAAATGGTGTGCGATTAACGGTCAAAGTACCTTGTACAGAGTAATCATTTTGGTTAGCAGGTGCTCCGAATAAATAGCGGCTATTAATTTTTAAATCAATGGCCTCATCCATACTGTAGTTATCATTAATGCCTGATAAAGTGAGCTCCATGCGTTCTGGCATAAACTCTTCGATGAATAAAACCAGTTCCCCATCAGGTTTAGTAGCTGTTGCATCTGTGCGTGCTTCGACACGCCAGCGACCTGTTTTATCATCAAAATTCGTGGATAAATATGTGCTATAAAAACCATCTGCTGAGGGTTGCAACGTATTTTCATACACAGCTTTATTATCAGGATTAATCAATTTAATATTAATCGGCTGTTGTGGTAATGCTTTACCATCTTGATCACGCAATACGATATTAATCGGCATTGCTTCACCTGGACGATATAGCTCTCTATTGCTATAAACATAAGCAACTTGTGGGCTATAAAGATTTCCATCCACCGCGTAATCATTCAAATCTAATGCTATTTCTTTCAAGGGCAAAATCGAAACTTCATCACCATATTTCGCAACAACAATATCATCACGAGAAAGTTTCTGATCAATTTGGCAAATGCCATAATCAAACATACAGAGATCTTCTGTAATTTTTAACTGCCCTTTTTCATTGCGCCATACTTCGATAACTGCGCCATCAACTGGTTTTGTGGTAGAAAAATAATTCCCCACGATCACTGTTTCAGTTGGATACAATCTGGCATGTAAACCCATGTCGGTAATGAATAAAATTCTTGTATCAAGTGTGCGATCAATCTGCCCTGCTGGACTGACAGTAACAATATATGCGCCCGATTGAATATTTTTATCCACAGGCACATTGTGGAAAGATTTAGTTTCACGTGGAACATTTTCAGGAATTTTATATCTAAAGATTCCTTCTGGCGTCATCTCTTTGACGGCACGACTCAAGTCCCAGCGATCAATATTTGATCCAATATAATATTGGTCTAAAAACTTTGGCAGATTATCAATTTTAAAAAACTCAATGTCCACTTCAGAAGTGCCTATCATCTCTATTGGTAGCGTTCCTTGACTGAGCGGCATAACAGGTCCTCGGCCAACTATCTTCACGGCTTCAGAAGCTTCGCCAACATACAAATATTCACTATAAGCATCATTGTTATTGTTTTTAAATGTATCTGATACAACGTGATAATCACCTTGCCCAATGGGATAATACGACAAACGATAACCATCTTTACTTAAATGCCATTGACCTTGTGTGTCCGCTTTTCTTGTCCAATCATCATAATCATACTTTTCAACTTTAAATAATTGTTGTAATTGATCAGAGCGAAAAGTTTGTGGATTTTCAAAAAAAACTGTGATGGTCTCTTGGTCATTAAATTTTGCCAAGTTTATTGATTCAACCTGAGCATAAACCATTGGCATCGAGCACAAAAACGAAGTCGTTATCATCAATCGTTTAATGTTTATCATTATTATTTTCCTATTGTTTTACGATATAGTGTGTGACAATTATCGCATAAAATCTCTTTTACTCTTTATCGCTCAATCATAATCATTCTTTATTAATACTAATTTTTATGATTTAATCAGTTCGTTGATATATATCATATTTATTTTTTAACAAATAATTTATAACTGTTTTTATCTTTATATATCGCATCTATCGATAAGTTTATTTTATAAGACCTCAATAAATTCTTAATTAGCCAGAGTCTTTTTCCTTCACTAGAATCAATTCATGAACTCAATTATATGATTAACACTAAAAGGAGATACTAATGAGTAAAGTAACTTTAACTGGCGCGAATGGCGCTCCAATTGCAGACAACCAAAACTCAATAACAGCTGGTCGCCGTGGTCCTGTAACTTTAGATGATTTTCACTTAGTGGAAAAATTAGCACATTTTAACCGTGAAAATATTCCTGAGCGTCGTGTACATGCTAAAGGATCTGGTGCATATGGAATATTTACAGTTACTAAAGACATTAAAAAATATACACATGCTGATTTCTTATCAGAAGTAGGCAAAGAGACACCAATGTTTATTCGTTTTTCAACAGTGGGTGGAGAAAGAGGTTCTGCTGATACTGCACGCGATCCTCGTGGTTTTGCCATGAAATTTTATACAGAAGAAGGCAACTTTGACATCGTTGGTAACAATACACCTGTATTCTTTATTCGCGATGCCATTAAGTTTCCTGACTTTATTCATACACAAAAAAGAGATCCTCGCACTAATCTAAAATCAGCACGCATGATGTGGGACTTTTGGTCTTTATCACCGGAATCATTACATCAAGTGACAATTTTATTCTCTGATCGTGGTATTCCAGATGGTTTCCGCCACATGCATGGTTATGGCAGCCACACTTATAGTTTGATCAATAAAGATGGCGTTCGTACTTGGGTTAAGTGGCACTTTAGAACCAAACAAGGCATTAAAAACTTAGATCCAAAAGTTGCAGAAGAATTGGGAGGAACAAATCCTGATTATGCCCAAGAAGATTTATACAACGCTATTGAACAAGGTAACTATCCAAAATGGGGCGTTTACATCCAAGTAATGTCGGAAGAAGAAGCGGCTAATCGTGAAGAAAATCCTTTTGATGTCACTAAAGTCTGGTCGCAAAAAGAATATCCTCTCATCGAAGTGGGCGAATTTGTATTAAACCGCAATCCTTCTAACTATTTTGCAGAAGTTGAGCAGGTTGCATTAGCACCAAGTAATGTTGTACCTGGCACAGGATTATCACCAGATCGTATGTTACAAGGTCGAGTATTTGCTTATGCTGATGCTCAGCGCCATCGTATTGGCACTAACTATCAACAATTACCTGTCAATGCACCAAAATGCCCGTATCACAATTATCAACGTGACGGTGCAATGCGCTTTGATGGTAACCAAGGTAGCGCACCAAACTATGAACCCAATAGTTTTAGCAATGCACCAAAACAGACTGATCAAAAAAATCCTGCATATAATTCAGGCCAAGATGGTGCTGTTTATCAATATGATCATCGAGAAGATAGTGATTACTACAGCCAAGCAGGCGCATTATTCCGCTTAATGAACGATGCACAAAAACAGTTACTCATTGATAATATCGTTGGCTCAATGACAGGTATTGACGAGCATATTCAACTTTTACAAATCGAGCATTTCACAAAAGCTGATCCTGCTTATGGTGAAGGTGTTGCAAAAGGCTTAGGTCTCAAATAATATTGAGCAAATAAAAAATCCCTTAAAGAATATCTTTAAGGGATTTTTTTATCATTTCAATTAAAAGTTGTATCGTTCATGAATACTGATTCTGACTGGGTCAGTACCTAAATCTTTTTCAGATCTCTCAATTTCAGAGCAATGTACTTGCCCATCTAAACCACCCACACAATAAGTTCCTAATTTTTTTAGATCTCTTTCATATGCACTATTATCAACATCCACAGTTGCTAATAATAATTTTTGAACATCTAAACTTAAATCAGCTAACTCAGTTTCTTCATTGCCTTCAGGCGCTGCTTTGATACCATCTCCAGTAATCGTACCTTCTGCTTTACCTGTTGTTGCTTTATTAGCAATACCGATTTTATAAGAACCACCACCAGTCTTAGTATAGAAAGATAAAACCTTACCAAATGCTAAATCTGAAACACATGGATCTTCTCTTGTAGTCTTATCTGGTTTCCCGCCACGCTCTTTGATTCCCCATGTAGAGAACACAACAGCATCATGATATGAATCATACTGTGGATCATAAATCACCCTTTCACCTGAGCCTTTTTCACCCGGTAAGCTCATATCATTATTATTATCTGCAGATAAAACAATGTACCAGCCATTATTATTGCCATTAACTACTCCTTCATTAGGATTAGCGACAGGGAAATAAGTTGTCACATTATAACGATCAACCTTTTCATAATTCGGTACTTCATTTTCTTTATACTTAACTCTACCTTCTTTCAAATTTTCAATAGTAAACAGTGGTACCAATGTTTTTTCCAAATCACCTGTCAGCTTTTGAGAGCCTTCTAACTGTTTAGAACTATCATCTGTAATGCCATATAAAGCATGTGTTACCAATGAATTTTCATATCTATCTAAATCAAGGCTAGCTGCTAAACCAGTACCAAAGAAAATCTGATAAACACCGCTGTTTTTATTTTTAACCACCAACGGTTTCACAGAAATTGCTGACTGCCCAAAATTCGTTTCAGGTGCTTTAAAGAGCTTAGTTACACGAGTATTACTTGCTGTAAAATCTCTACCTGTAAATTCTACTTTATACAGTGATCCTGAATAATCGCCCACATACAAACGATCTATCTTTTGCCCACCTTCCCCATCACGACTCACAACAATAGAAGGCGTCGCAGCACCTTTACCGTGTGGATCTAAAATAATTTGATGCAGCTTTTGACCTGTATAAGCATCCACAAAGTATACAACTGATTTTTCCGTACCAAACCCGTTGCCAAATACAGCAACAGCTTGCCCTCTTTCAGTATTATCGATATTTTGTATTCTATTGAAGAATTCAAAACCCGAATATGTATAACCTAAATCTTCAAATCCATAAGTTTTATTAGGCCCTTCATTCGTGATTTCAAATAATGGCGTCACTTTGTTATAAATGTTATTCGCATTTGCAGTGACAGTTGTAGCTTTGTTCTTCGCCCAATTTTCAATGGTTTCAGCTTTATCGGCATAAATACGATATCCCACGATACCTTTACCACCACCGCCCATCGATGTTAAGCCAATCGTTGCATACACGTGTTCACCACCATTTTGGCTAGGTTGGTACACTTTAGCATCCACTAAATCTGTTTTACCTTCTAACACTAAAGTGGCATTACGGTTAGCTTTTGCTATCTCATCAAAACGATGAACCAACATCTTAGGAAAATAAGCTGTGTCCCTTTCACCACCACGATGCCCTTTTGATAATCCTCTTTGTGCCTTAATAAAGCTAATAAAGCCATCGTTATCCGCAACAACTAATAAGTTATTCGGTTGATGTTTTGCTTTAAATAACAACCAATTGGTTAGATCATTTTTTAAAGATGGAGATATTTTTTCTGAATCTAAGCTCAAGTTTAAAACATCTTTATTAACAGTAATGATCTCTGAGTTTGTGATACTACCTAAAGGATTTAAACGCCCTCTTAGATCACCTAAATTATCTGTTTTTCTAAAATTAGTTAACCAGTCAATATCATTGCTTGTCATGTTTGATCTAATTTTCTGAAATTCAGAGAGCACTAGACTATTCTTTAATTCATAAAGATTTAAACCTGCATCTTTATCTTTTACTTGTAAATAAGTAACGTAACGACCTTGATTTGGAGTAATAGATGTATCTGTATTCCACAATTCAAAACTTTCGATCAATGGCTTACCCTTATGACCTGTTCTAGTAGGATCTTTTTGTGAAGAATCGTAGCCAGCAATATAAGGAACCATAGCGCGTACGCTACCAAATCTTGGTCTAAAGTCATACACGGTATCGTAACGAATTGTTCCTAATGTTTTCAGATCAACCGAACCATCCGCTTTCACAACAGGAGGACCTTCTAATAGATCAGAGTGAATACGATCATTCATTGATCTTGTGCTACTTGTACTCAAAATAATCGATGCAAAAATCGTATCAAAAGCTTGTAACAAATCTTCTGTGCTACCATTTTTTTCAAAACCAAGATTCATACCAACAGATTCTGTCGTATTATTTTCCTGTCTAAATTTTCTATTAATTGCATCTGTTAAACCCGTATAAATTTGTGATTTTGGATTCACAAATAAACTAACCGTATGCATATATATTGGCATTTTGACAGAATATTTATCATTCGGATCTTTCCATGGTTTTCCTGCTTCATCTAAACCAGTTTGATAGTCTCTTAAATCAATATTCGCAGCGAGTTCTCCCAAAACAGCACTAGAAGTAATATCAGTATACGATGACAGATTAACCGAACCATCTTTCAACTGAAGAGAATTATTAACGGATGATTTGATATTTAAACCATCATTTTCATCAATCCCCCAAACTCGAACGTCATTCGGCTCACCATCTGTCATTACAATCATATGATTTTGCTGACAGCGAAAACGAACTGGCGAAGGATGCTTTACAGCCGGGTAATGAGAAGAGACAACAACTTCTTTTCTATTTCCATTCCCCTGACCTTTCCCTGTTTGCTGCCATTCTTTTGTATCGAATAATTCAACTCTTGGAAAACCTGAGAAAAATGAATTTCGGTTTGGATTAGGAGCATTCAAACCATTCGCAGTAATTGGTTGCCCTCGATACATTTTAATCGCTTCATAAATACCAGGATACATTGGCGTATTACCTGGAGAGTTTAAAATTGAAGCTGAAATAGGTTTGATCACATCTCTTTCAAACTCTGCCGCTGTTTTTTTAGAATAATCATCTATCGGCAAGCGTACCAATCCTGTACCAACAGAAGGTGATCGAGTTCCTGCATCATAAGTTTGCCATAAGAAAGAAACACCTAGATAAGCTTTATCTTTGTACTTATTCATTAAAGCCTTGTATGTATAATCCAAAGCTTCAGTTCTTTTGACTTTCTTACCACCTAAAGTAATGTCAGAATTATTCTTCATTGAAGCAGAATCATCCAGAACCATATGAATATTTGGCTTTGCTCGTGGCGTGCTAAATACTGGTTCTTCTGATGGTTTAAAGGTTGTTTGATTGGCCGATGCTAAAGTTGTTCCAAACACTGCAATGGCTGCAACAGAAAACTTAAATATAAAACGATGGATCTTCACTCTTTGTCTCACAACTAATTGCTATATATGAAATTTTTATTTTTAATATTGATCAAAATATTAGCTAATAGTATAAGACATAGAATGGCCATCTGATTAAATCAGACGTAAAATTCATCTATATATACATATCTTAACTATAGGTTTTTATCATTTGTTATGAGTTATGCGAGTAAATAGATAACTTACTCGCATGATTCATACTCAATGATTACTTCCAAGTATCAGTCAAAAATTGACGACGAATGCTAGATGATTGAGCATATCGTTCTGGACTTTTACGGTAAAAATCTTGGTGATAATCTTCCGCAGGATAAAACTCATGTGCAGCTTCAATTGTGATCACGATTGGTCTATCAAAATGGCCACTGTTTTGTAATTTTTGCTTACTTTCTTCTGCTAAGAGTTTTTGTTGCTCTGTCGTGTAGAAAATGACTGGGCGATAAGAACTTCCTCTATCTTCAAATTGTCCTAAAGCATCTGTCGGATCAACTTGTTCCCAATAGATATCTAGCAGTGTTTCATAGCTCATTAACTCAGGATCAAATAAAATTTCTACGGCTTCAGTGTGCCCTGTTGTCCCTGAACAAACTTCTTCATATGTAGGATTTTCTACTGTACCGCCTGTATATCCAGATAACACACTAATAATGCCTGGCTGCTCATCAAAAGGGCTAACCATACACCAAAAACATCCGCCAGCAAAAATAGCGCGTTCTACCATATTTCTCTCCTATTACTTTCAACTTTAACTTAAAAATTTTGATAACAATGCTAATATCAGTATGCAAATCTTTGATTCTCAAACATAACTAAATCGTTTACCATAAATTACTATATCAATCAGCAGGAGGCTTAATGAAACGTAACTTATTCAGATACTCTGTTTTAATTGGAACATTAATAACTACTTTAGCATTTGCACAAACGCCTTTACACGAGGCCGTTAAAAAAAATAATCTCAATGATGTAAAGACATATACATTACCTGAATACCTAGAAGTTCGCGATGCGCAGGATAATACGCCATTGATGTTAGCAACGCAGAATAATAATCACCAAGCAGCAGAAATTTTGATTTTAGCGGGTGCTGATGTGAATGCTAAAAATGCAATTCAAGATACTCCTTACTTATTAGCAGGTGCTCAAGGTTACAATGAAATATTAAAACTAACCTTAGAGAATGGCGCAAATATTAAAGATACTAACCGTTACGGTGGTACAGCTATCATCCCTGCTGCAGAAAAAGGGCATCCTGAAACTGTTAAATTATTGTTAGCAGCTGGTGCTGATCCTGACTTTGTAAATCGTTTAGGCTGGACTGCTTTATTAGAAGTTGTCTTATTGGGCGATGGTTCTAAAAAATATGAAGAGATTACCGATATTCTGTTAGAAGCAGGCGCTAATCCAAATATTCCTGATAACAAAGGTGTAACCGCGCTCCAATATGCCAAACAAAAAGGCTTTAAAAATATTGCGGCGAGCATTGAAAAACATGGCGGTAAATAAAGCAGTACTTAGATAAAATTATATGCCCATTTTCGAATGGGCTATAATTGTGACTCATAATTCTAATGCCACCCACGATATGAATCGCATTATAAAAAAAATAACCAAATACAGTTGCTACCTTTTTCTCTTAGTCATCTGTGTCATCATTATCGCTTTTGCTACATTCAATTATTTCAACCCAATCTCTATTCCCAGTATTCAACCTTCGACAGTAGTTTTAGACCGCAATCATGTAGTGTTGAGACAATTCGCTGATGATGAAGGGATTTTTCGCCATTGGGTAGAATTAGATGACATCAACCCTCTTTATCTTAATGCTTTAATCCAATATGAAGATCGGTACTTTTATCAACATTTTGGTGTTAATCCTTTGGCAAGTATTCGCGCCTTTACTCAGCTCATCCAACATCGTAAAGTCATTTCAGGCAGCTCAACGCTAACGATGCAAGTTGCACGCTTATTGTATCCTCATGATCGATCTTTTTTAGGTAAAATCGAGCAAATCTTTCGCGCCATTCAATTAGAATCGATTCTTTCAAAAGATGAAATACTCACTCTTTATGTCAATATTGCACCGATGGGTGGAAATATTGAAGGCGTACAAGCGGCAAGTTGGCGCTATTTCTCAAAAGATGCGAGTAGCCTAAATATATCGGAAAGCGCTTTATTGGTCGCATTACCACAACGCCCAAGCATTTATCGACCAGATGTATCATTAGAAAAAGCAAAGATTGCACGAGATAAAGTTTTAGACCGCCTTGAAGCATTTAATCAATTATCCAAAGAAGACAGCCAACGTTATCAACAAGAGCCTGTGAATTATCGACCTGCTCAAACTCAATTTTCAGCGCCTTTATTAGCTGAAAACATGAAAAATAATACGCCTGAACAACACATTATTCACACTACAATCAATGCTAATTTACAAAAAAAGATTGAGAAATATATTCAGCAGCAAAGCGAAAATTGGCCTGATAAGCTCTCTTCTGCTGTGCTTGTTATGAATAATCAAGATCATCAAGTCTATGCTTATATCGGCTCTGCTGATTTGTTTAATTCTGAGCGTTTTGGTTATGTGGATATGGTTCAAGCGATTCGTTCACCAGGCTCAACACTCAAACCATTTGCATACGGAATGGCAATGGATTACGGCATTATTCATGAAGCAAGCTTATTAACAGATGTTAAGCGAGGTTTTGATGGCTATTTTCCTAAAAACTTCGATGGTGAATTTCATGGTGCGACCCCAATGTTTAAAGCGCTACAAATGTCTTTAAATGTTCCTGTTGTACAGGTATTTCAGCACCTTCAACCACATTATTTTGTTAAAAAATTACGCGATGCCAAAGTTAGTCTATATGCAGACACACCCACTTTAAGCATAATTTTAGGTGGTATAGGCATATCGTTATGGGAACAAGTGCGTTTGTTCTCTAGCTTAGCAACCGATGGTTATATTTACCCGATGACAACATCATTCAATGATGATGTCACCAAAAAACATGCCATTTTATCTCCTGAATCAGCATGGATTATTCATAAAATACTAAGTAACACTCGACCTAGCAATCGCTTTAATCCTAAAAAAATCGCATGGAAAACTGGCACAAGTTATGGCTACAGGGACGGATGGGCAATAGGTACAACAGCAGATTGGACAGTAGGCGTATGGATTGGCAGACCTGATGGTGTACCGAATGTAGGTGCGTTAGCCAATCGTTATGCAACGCCTTTGCTTTTTGATATTTTTAATTTTTTACCCAAAGACCAATTCGTTCTTTCAAAACCCTCATCAGTACAGCCTGAAACCATCTGCTGGCCAAGTGGACGCAAAATTACAGAAGTCCCAATAGAATCTTGTTTGGAGCAATATACAATCGATACTATCAATGGTAGAACGCCTCCAACGTTGTATGATGCTCCAGGTGAAATGCCTCATTCTGGTTGGCCTAAACTACTAAAACCTGATGATGTTTCTCTTCAATCAGTTCAGATACTGACTTTACAAAATAAGAGCATCATCTTTAAAAGCCCTTATACCATTTCGCTAATGGCACAAGGCAATCCACCTTTTTATTGGTATTTAGATGGCCAATTGCTAGCTGAACCTGAGCTGAATATTGCAACTTTAAAATCTGGCATGCATACATTAAGCGTGCAAGATAGCTTACAAAAGGTAGATAAAATCACTTTTGAAATCCAAGAATAATACAAAGATGAGCTTATAAATGTACAAGGGTATAATAGACAACGTTTGTGCTGTTCATTAAAGGAAAAATTGAATGAGAGAAAGTTTCTGGAATATTTTTCGTGAAGCAATGGTTGTAAATAACCGCTCTGTCCCTTGGGGTAGAGCTATTGGTGCAGCAATTTCTATGGCTGTACCTATTTTTATTGGACTTCTAATTGGTCAATTTCACCTTGGTATCATTGCAGGATTAGGTGGTTTTACTTATCTATATGTTTTTAAAATTCCTTATGCCTTACAATCCAAGCACATGTTTTTTGTCGGCATTTCAATGGTTTTATCCGCATTTCTAGGATCACTTGCAGCACCTTATCCACTTGCAGTCTCCATAATCATGGGTTTGATCGCAACATTCATGATCTTTGTTTTTAATGCCCTAAAATTCATCGGTCCATCAGCCCTATTCTTTATCTTAGTATTTGCCATCAGTGCTGATATGGAGCATGTGGATTTCTTTGGCGCTCTTGCAAGAGCTGGCTTAGTCAGTTTAGGTGCTGCGCTTTCATGGTTGATTGCGATGTCTGGTTTTTTAATCAGCCCTCATCAACCCGAAATTCAATCATTGTATAAATCGTATAACCAACTGATCAATTTAAGTAAAAGCGTTGGTACAGAAGATTTCCAAAAACAAAAACACCTCACAATGGCGACGTTAAAAGAAGCTGAAGAAACATTAAGTGCAGGGCAATTACCTTGGTCACCTTCAGAAACTTATACGCGTTTATTGCATTTAGCCTATGAAAGTAACGAATACTTAATTTATCTTGGCAACCATTACGCTAATTCATCCAAACCCTTGTCATCTGAGGTCATTGTAGTTTTAGAAGAAATTACGCAATCCATTAAACGTAAATTAAAAACTCCAACGGCATATAAAGAGATCATTTTAGAAGATCTGACTTTGCAAAAAAGATTGCAAAACATGCAAAAAGCATTAAAAAATCCTATCAGCTCTTTAAAACCGTTAACACTTAATTACAACTATAAAATCACAGATATTCTTGCGAATGCATTTGATCGTAACTCTTTAGTATTCATTACCGCTTTGCGCTTTGGTGTTATTACTACTTTTGCTGCGTTAATTGGTTACGCTTTCGACTTTACACGCTCATATTGGATCTCTCTTTCATGCGTTGCCGTAATGGCAGGTTCTTCTATGATCGCAACCTATTATCGCGCAATCCAACGTTCCGTTGGTACAATCATTGGGGTAATCATCGCGAGTGTAATTTTATATTTTCAACCATCCAACTATGCATTGGCGTTCTGTATTTTCTTTTTTACACTCCTCACGGAATTATTTATTGTTAAAAACTATGGTTTAGCCATTATTTTTATTACACCCAATGCAGTTTTATTGGCGGCAACACTCACCCAAGCTGATTTTTCATTCTTCCATTTTTCAGGCATCCGAATCATGGACGTACTCATCGGCAGTGCAATAGGACTTGCGGGCGTTATATTCACAGGTAAACGTTCAGCATCTAGCCGTATTCCCAAGACTGTGATGCGTACATTGCGTGATCAATCTCAAATGATTCTTTTGCTATTTTCTGTACCAAAAGCTAGCTCTGAAACTCAGATACAAGCTCGTTTAGTAAAAATGAAAACTAATATTTCTAACTTAACAGCCTTATACACAGCTGCGATTGGTGAAATTCCTAAAAATAAACCATTAATTGAATATTATTGGCCTTTAATTCACTCCATTGAAAAGCTCGCTTTTTTATTAGAAAATGCAGCTGCCAATCCAGATCGCCCTCAATTGACAGATGAAGAGCTTTCTAGAATGCTCTATCTATTTGAAACAATGGCAAATTGTGCAAGATTTGATGAACCTAATAAGTTCATAGAAATCCCTAAAATTTCTGGTTTTTATAGTCTTGAACGTGAAATTAATACGCTACAAGCAATATTTAGCGTAAACTCTCCCAACAAATAGTTATTAGTCAGGTTACTTATTCATGGAAAATCAATCTATTAGTATTCGTGCAACACTTGCGGGTGATATAGAACATTTACCAAATGTTGAGCGCTCTGCGGCACAAATTTATAAGGAAGATGATACTTTTTCTTGGGTTGCCGATGGCAATGTTCAGTCCATTTCGGTGCACCAGTCATATACTCAATCTGGCAACAGCTGGGTTGCGTCTTGTGATGGGCAATCGATTGGCTTCATCAATGGCGTCGTGCACAATAATATATTTCACATCTGTGAATTATCTGTCAGTAATGAATGGCAAAAGAAAGGTGTCGGCAGTGCTTTGCTCTGTCATGTTGAAAATATTATGCGCGAGCGTAAATTATCTGCAATTACACTCATTACTTTTAAAAATATTCCTTGGAATGCGCCTTTTTATGAGAGCAAAGGTTTTTCAATCATCGATGATAATAATTTATCGTTATTTTTGATCGATGTATTGGAAGAAGAAGCAGAAGCGGGTCTCGATATTCAAGCCCGCTGTGCTATGCAAAAATCGCTCTAATTACTCTTCTTGTAGCAAGATTAAATCTACTTTAATAAATGCCAAAAGCAATGCTGATAATGATGAATAAACATCATATTTCAATTTTTGCTTTTGGCTTTTTTCTACAAACTCAGGCAACCAATTCAATAATCCATTTTTAAGAAACATCGCTTGCTCTTTATCAACAGTTACCTGATCTTTGACATCATTAGATCGTTTGATCCAATGGGATATCAAATATAAATAAATAGCCAAATGATCCGCGGGTTCTTTAAAATTTTCAGCAATCGCTAATTGATTATTGGCTAAGAACTCTTTCATTTTAGTTTCTACATCGCCATATAACTTGCCATCTTCTAAATAAAAAGAAGCATAAGGTAATGTTGAAACTTTATCATCGAGTAAGAAATGCTGAGCAAAATCTGCCGATAATTCTAATTCGACAGATTCATCCTTAAGTGCATTTTGCATGGCTTCGCTAAATCTTTTGACCTCTTCGCATAAGCCTAATGCACTCAAGACAGTATATAAATTGTCTAATTGCCTATTTCTATAACTATCTAACTGATCTTTTGTTTGTTCTAATGCAAACAATGAACCGAACCACTGATAAATCGTGGCTCGTTGTTCATTAACTGCTAACCATTCTGCTTGAGTCATCATATAACTGGATCAACCTCAATTGGGCCACCAAAAGATGTAACAGCTGGTGCAGTGCCTTCATACTTTTTAATGTCGACGATACAAGTATTGGCACTTGTTGCTTGTGCTAAATCTGATGTCCCCACATCCATCGTGACTGTATTCGGATCACCATAAGTATCCACTGAACCGATTTCAGCATTCAGAGGACCATACCATGCGCCTTCAAAGATTCGCACAACACCTCGTGGAAAATTCGGTGAAATATTTGCACCCGCAATCAATGATCCTCGATCATTGAATACCAATACAATATCGCCATGTTGAATGCCCTTTTCCTCTGCATCTTGTGCATTCATATATACAGGCTCACGGCCAGCAATTGCATATTTCTCACGAGCACTATCCACTTCACACATTTGTGAATGCAAACGAGAATCAGGATGTGGAGACTGTAACCAGAATGGATATTTATCCGACTGAGGCCCACCATGAGAACGCTCAGACTTCTCAATCCAAATTGGATGTCCTTTACAGTTTTCATAGTTATAGCTTGCAATTTTTCGGCTAAAAATCTCAATGAATCCTGATGGTGTACCCAATGCATTAACTTCAGGGTCTGCTCTAAAATCAGCATGTCTTACCCATAATGGCCCGTCAGGGAATAATGTATATCCTTGTTCCCAAAATTCAGCAAATTCAGGCATTGCAAAACCTTTAGCTGCATTTTCAGTTCGACATTCGTTATACAGTTTTTCAATCCACTCCATTTCTGTTAAGCCTTGTCGATACTCTTCTTCACGGCCTAAGCGCTTCGCAAATTGTGCCCAAATTTCTAAATCTGGTTTTGAGTGATATAACGGATCCACTAACTTATGCATCGCAATAATGCCTCGATTACTATAAGTACCGTAAATATCTAAGTCATTGCGCTCATACGGTGTACAAGCTGGCAAAACAATATCAGCAAAACGGCAAGATGCTGTCCAGTTGTAATCTGTATAAACTATCGTTTCTAACTTTTGATACGCTCGTTTCATTTTATTGCGATCTTGCTGACGGTGCCATTGATTAGCGCCTGAGAACATTGCCATTTTGTATGGTGGCAACTTAACCACAGAGCCATTAAAGTTAATTTCTTTACCTGGTTCCAATAACGCATCAACAACGCGTGCTACAGGAATGGTGGATGAATAACCTTGATAATCTGGATTATCAAATTTTGCCTTACGCCCAAAATCTAAAGACAAAGGAAACGCACCTGGCATTGATGCACCTGTTGTAGGTACACCGACAGATGAGTAATGATGAGAATAGCTAATTCCACCACCTGGTAAGCCAATTTGTCCAATCATTGCTGCTAATACTGCCGCCATCCAATATGGTTGTTCACCATGTTGCTGTCTTTGCGTTGCCCAACCAAATATTAATTGAGTACGTCCTTTCGTGAGTAATCTTGCTAATTCTCTAATTCTTTCAGCATCGACACCACAAATCGGTGCAGCCCATTCTGGAGATTTTTCAATATTGTCTGGCATTTGCCCTAAAACATAAGGCACAAACTGCTCAAATCCTACTGAATAAGTATCTAAGAAATCTTTATCGTACAATTTTTCTTTGATCATCGTATGAGCAATACCGAGCATCAATGCTACGTCTGTCAATGGATTGACATACTGTTGTTCACAATTCAGATAATTTTGCGTTTTACTTTTAACAGGATCGACAGAGATTACTTGAATATCACCGTTATAAACTTTGTCACGGAGTTGTTCGAAATAGGCATAAGCTTCATGTGTTTCAGTATTCCAGCCCACTTGAAGATTTTTAATCGGGTCATTGCCCCAAAAAACGATCAAATCACTATTATCTAAAATGATCGGCCAAGAAGTACCTTGCGAGTAAACCTCAGTTGAACCTAAAACATACGGCAAGATAGTTTGACCCGCACCAGTTGAATAGTCACCAGCAGTTGTCACGCCTGAACCGTGCATCGCTACTGCACGCAACATATTGTTACCACAGCTATGCAATTGCCCCACTGAACGCCAACCAACGTTACCAATATGCAAGCCCCAAGCACCATAATGAGTTTGAATTCTATCTAACTCACTGTAAACCAAATCCAATGCTTGATCCCAAGTCACACGTACAAAACGATTGTCACCACGTTGTGAAGTATCGCTCTTATAACCATTTTTAAACCAATCCAAACGCACCATCGGATAACGCACACGCGATGAGTTATACACAATACCTGGAATGTTATAAATCATATCCGTTGGATTTTTATCAAATTCAAATGGCTTTACTTCTAATAATTTATCACCTGCAATCTTAGCTCTAAAAGCGCCCCAATGTGCACCAGAAAACTTCCATTTCACCAAGTTGTGAATATTTTCACCTGCAGTTGGCGCTTTACTTTCTAAAATATTTTGTCCAAATACAACACTAGGAACCAATGTGCCTACTGATGCTAAACCGAGTGCCTTTAAAAAACCACGGCGAGATTGATTCATACTCATAATTTATTCTCCTCTAGCAACAAGATTAGTGACGTTTGTCGCTATCAAAGTCTGATGAATGGAATTGTAGATATTTTAAAACTAACTTCTGAGTGTCGTTGTCCATATTCGTGAAACCAACCATTCCACTGAAAATACCAGGCCAAGTATTCGTATCAAAATGATCTTCTGCTGGCGGTCTATGGCATACACTACAGCTTGTATTAAAGCTTGCTTTCGCAACATTCCACAAGCCATCACTTGAAGCTGTTAAATCACCTTTTTTAATCCATACATCAGTTTTTACATGTTCCCAATCTAAACCTGTTAATGGATCTTCTTTTGTTTCAAATACTTCAAAGTTATCTTTATTTTGTGCAAATTCTTTTTCAAAAATAGCACTCACAACGTTCAGGCCAAACTTTTCATACCAAACACGACTGAAACCTTTACTTTTACGCCAGAGTGATAATTCAACTTTATCTGCATCTTTAGTTGTTTCAAGAATTTTCACAGATGTTGCTACTTCTAATGTACCAATGCGATTTTCTAAATCTGAATCTGAATAAATTGGTTGTGCAATAATGTTGTAACCAACTTCATTCACACCAATTTTTTCATGTTTTGCATCAGCAAGTAATTTTGCTAACTCTGGGCTCATTTGTAATTGAACTTCAGGTAACTTATGTGCGATCCCTTTATGACATTCGATACATGGTGTATTTAATTGAGCTGCATTACGCATCTGCATTTGCGCCATAATACTCATCTTATCGAAATCCATTTGATTATAATCATGGCAAGCGCGGCATTCTTTTGAACCATTTGCCGTCATTCGCTTCCACTCTCTTTGCGCTAACTCTAAACGTTTCTCTTCAAACTTCTCTTTTGTGCCAATTTCACCAGTAATGTGCGCTAATACTTCTCGACTTGCCTGCATTTTACGTGCAATTTTATCCGTGAAATTATGTGGTACATGGCAATCTGCACAATATGCTCTTACACCTGTACGGTTTTTCCAATGCACAGTTTCTTGTAATTCTTCTTGGTTATGAGACATCGTATGGCAGCTTACACAGAATTGCTCTGTGTTTGTATATTCCATACCTGAGTTAAATGCTTGCCAAAATAAAAGGCCTGCTATGAATCCCCCTGTAACCAAAATTCCTAGGCCAATTGTCATCGATGGCTTTAGAAACAAATTTTTCAAATTGATCAGTATCTTTTTAATGAGCTGCATAAGTCTTCCTTTAATTTTTGATTATTTATTAGCAATAGATAAATTTATTGTGGTGGACCCCAAAAAAGAATCTGCATAAACCAAATAAAGAATCCGTATGCACAAATTAATAAAATTGTAGTTATAGGTAGACCTATCAAGCCTAAAAGTAGAAAATTACGCCAGTCTTTACTTTTTCCTGTTGTAGGATTTTTATCACTCATAATCGATCCCCCGATCAATAAAAAATTATTGTTTTAAAGCATAATATAGATAGATCCTAGCATGCTATTTCGTGTGTGTGTAATTGATATTGCTCAATTAGTGATAAATTAATATTTTATTATTGTATAAATTTTTATCTATTCTTTTTTTCTAATGAAAAAATTATGTAGTCATCGCCCTGAGATTCGTACTGATAATACGATCCCCATGGATCAATAATTAATTCTTCTGATAAATATGGTCCGTTCCATCGATATGAATGAGGATTAACGATTAAATTTTGTAATCCCTCTTCAGTTGTTGGATAAGCACCATTATCTTTGTAATAAACCCTTAAAGCGCCTTCTATTGAGCGGATGTCTTGCTTAACAGCAACAAACTTACTGTCATCATCAAAGTCTAAAAATTTTTGCCCTAAAATTGTTACAACGATCGCTATAATCACAGAAATAATAATTAATTCTACAAGAGATAACGATCGTTTATATAAAGTGCTGAAAGGCTGCTTAATCATAAAATTAACGAACCAACTGTTTAAAAACGTCGAAATACGTTGGGAATGTTTTATTGACGCATTTTGGATCTTCAATGATGATTGGCACTAAAAAGCTACACAAAGAAAAGCACATCGCGATGCGGTGATCATCATATGTAAAAATCGACACATTTTCTTTTAATGATGCAACAGGAGTAATCTCAATAAAATCTTCGCCCTCTACAACCTCAGCACCCAATTTAGCGAGTTCTGTTGCCATAGCATGGATACGATCCGTTTCTTTAACTCTCCAGCTGCCAATATTACGAAGCGTTGTTTTACCTTCTGCAAATAGCGCTAAAACTGCTAAAGTCATTGCTGCATCAGGAATATGATTACAGTCCAAATCAATCCCTTTTAAAACCAGTTCTGGTTTTTTAACCGTAACGGTATGCTCATCCCAAATCACTACCGCACCCATCAGTTCTAATGCTTTCAAAAACTCAACATCGCCTTGAATCGTTTTTGTGCCGATGCCTTGCATGGTTATTTCACCACCAATCGCCCCCATTGCAGCAAAATAAGACGCACTCGATGCATCGCCTTCTACATAATAATCTTTAGGGGATTGATACTCTTGATGCGCTGGAATATAGAATGACTGCCAATCACGATTTTCCACAATAATGCCAAAATCTTTCAACATCGAAAGCGTGATCGTAATATATGGTTTTGAAATCAATTCACCATCAATATTGATGGTCATTGCTTTCTTAGTCATCGGAATTGACAACAATAATGCAGTTAGAAACTGGCTAGAAACAGAACCTTTTACAGAAACAGTGTCAGATGAAATTTCAGCAGGGAAAATTTCTAAAGGTGGATAGCCTTCATTCTCTAAATAATTAATGGATAAACCCATTTGATGCAACGCAACCACTAAATCTTTAATCGGGCGCTCATGCATACGAGGAATGCCTTTTAAAACATAATGTCCTTTATTTAGCGCTGTTGCTGCAGTTAAAGATCTAAAAGCTGTACCTGCATTGCCTAAAAAGAGTTCTGCATCTTTATTCGGAAAGCCATTTGCATTGCCTGTAATGATGCACTCTGTATCACTCAATGTATTGATCGTGATGCCTAATGTTGTTAAAGCTTCTTTCATATAATGAACATCATCGCTCTGCAACAAACCTTGTAAATGAGTTTCACCCTCGGACAATGCTGCTAACAACAATGCACGATTTGAGATACTTTTAGAACCAGGTAATGTCATTTCACCACTGGCTTGATTTACTTTAGGGAGCACTAAAATTTCCATACTTTATCCACATTAAGTGTTGCTATTGAAAACTCAAAGCAACTATTCATCATCACTACAGCTTTTACTGAGCATTTATCACCATATTCTATAGGTAATATGGTTTATCGGCTTCATTCTTCTCGATTCAGCCAAAATTTTCAAGATGAATATGGATTTAACATGAAATAAAACGATCTGAACAGTACAATATTTCGCTATCCAAGTTTAAAATTAGACAAATATGTTAAAAATCCGCAACGCCACACTGAATGATCTTCCTGAAATTATGGATATTTATAACCATGCCATTTTGCATACCACTAGTCTTTGGGTTGAAAAACCTGTGGATTTAAAAAATCGAGTTGCGTGGTTTAATGAAAAAGAAAATGCAAAATTCCCAATTTTTGTGGCAACTTTAGACGATGTAATTGTTGGTTATGCAACTTATGGATTATGGCGACCTTTTGGCGGTTATGAGCAATCGCGTGAACATTCTGTATATGTGAAAGATGGCATTCATGGTAAAGGCATCGGTACACAACTATTATCGAGATTAATTATACAAGCGAAAGAAGATAATGTGCATGTGCTGATTGCCGCAATAGAAGCAAAAAATAAAGCCTCCATTAATCTTCACCAAAAATTAGGTTTTATTAATAGAGGCACATTGCCACAAGTGGGCTTTAAATTCGGTCAATGGCAAGATCTAACTTACATGACATTGCAAATTGATTAGATGCTTAACAACCTGCTTCTAATCTTGGACTTTCAGCTGGTGTTAAATTTAAACGATCAAACAATGCATTATCATCATCTTTATCTGCATTTGGGCTTGTTAATAATTTAGCACCATAGAATAATGAATTTGCTCCAGCCATAAAGCACAATGCTTGTAATTCAGATGACATACTTTCTCTACCTGCTGATAAACGTACCATAGATTTTGGCATCATGATTCTAGCGACAGCAATTGTGCGCACGAAATCAAAATCATCCACAGGTTTATTATTAGCCAATGGCGTTCCTTGAATAGGTACTAAGCGATTAATTGGAACGCTTTCTGGCGGTGTTAACATATTCGCCAACTGAGTGAGCATAGAAGCACGATCACGCTGTGTTTCACCCAAACCAATGATTCCACCTGAACAGATTTTCATGCCTGATTCGCGCACATGATCCAACGTATCTAAACGATTTTGATAAGTATGCGTTGTAACAATTTCACCGTAAAACTCAGGAGAAGTATCGACGTTATGATTGTAATAATCTAAGCCTGTATCTGCTAAAGTCTTCGCTTGATCTGCCGTTAAACTGCCTAAAGTCATACATGTTTCTAAGCCTAACTCTTTAACTTCTTCGATCATTTTTTGAATATATGGCATGTCTCGATCTTTAGGGTTTCTCCAAGCTGCACCCATACAAAAACGGCTTGCGCCATCTTCTTTGGCTTTTTTAGCAGCTTCTACAACCTTTTGTACCTCCATCAACTTTTCTGCATCCAAACCTGTGTCGTAACGTACGCTTTGTGAGCAATATTTACAGTCTTCCGAACATTTGCCTGTTTTGATGGATAACAAACGACTCACTTGTATCTTTGTCGGATCAAAATTTTCGCGATGCACGCGTTGTGCTTCAAATAATAATTCGAATAATGGTTTTTGAAACAGCGCTTCGGCTTCTTCGATTGTCCAAACTTTTTTAGCCATACAATAAAACCCATACTAATTAATAGAATGGGAGCTATCATAAATTAAATCCTTAGATATTGTAAACTAAATTGATTTTATAAAAGTTTACATAAAGCGATTTATCGTGAGAATTTTCTAAATCGATCCGCAATCCAAGCCGATAAACCTTTAAAAAGGCCCAATACTCGCATTTGATGTTGTCGATACAATGTAATATGCGCTAGTTTCGCAGATAAGCCTCTAAATTCTAACCCTTTGAAGATTGTATTTCGCCCAAACATCCCAAAAGATGCATAAGCCCCAATGCTTACCAATGAGCCTTTATCAACATATTTAAACTTGGGAATATTGGTTTTACCATTCACTATTTCAGCAAAATGATTACCTAAATAAATCGCTTGTTGCGATGCAGCCTGCGCTGTTGGCGACAAAGGATTATCTTGAATATATGCGCAATCACCAATGGCAAAAATAGATGGCTCACCAATCACTTGGAATGAATCATTCACCACTAATTGTGAAATTTTAGATAATTCTAATCCTTCAATTTTATCAAGTAAATCAGGGGCTTTTACACCAGCCGTCCAAACCACTTGATCAGCAGGTAAAACTTCTCCACTTTTTAAAATCACGCTATTTTGTGTGACTTCAGCAACCATCGTAGAAACCAAAGTTGTAATGCCCATTTTTTCCATAGCGATTTTGACTGATTCGCTAATACTCGGCTTAAATGATGGCACAACACGATCATCTGCTTGAATAACTGTGACATGGATGTATTTTAATAAATCATCATCACCATATTTTGATGCAGTATTGATTTGGTTAATGATTTCACCACTCAACTCAACACCTGTTGCACCTGCGCCCACAATCACTAAGTTATATGTTTGCTTTAAAATGGCGGACTGAATCACTTTTTCAGATAAAGCCTTATTAAATTGCATTGCGCTTTGTAGATCATCGATGACATATGCAAATTCTTTCACACCTTTGGTTTTAAAATCATTACTTTTACTACCAACAGCAACCACTAAATAGTCATAATTCAAAACTCGCTTAGGCAAAATTTCAGTTTGCGCAGCTCCAATATACGGCGCTAATTCAATTGTTTTTTCTTGGTAATTAATCGCTTCAACTTCGCCAGGATTATAAATATAACCATGTCGCTTAGCTTGCCCAATTAACGAAATACTTTGCTCTGATGGAAATTGGCTGCCTGCCGCGAATGTGTGCAACATAGGCTTCCAAATATGGAGTGAGTTTTTATCAATGAGAATAAAGTTAAATTCGTTATTCACATCTTTTTTAATCGCCCTTGAAATAAATTCAATACCTGCAACACCACCACCTAATACAATCACATCAAGCTTTTTTTTCGCCATCATTATTTCCTCTAGGTTTGCTATAACAATTCGTTATATATGATTAATAATAATATATTTTTGTCATACCTTATAGAGATAATATTGAAATATTTTTCATTGTAGATTTATGACTCAATCATTCATAAAGCTCAGTTTATATAAAATTATGTATCTATAATTTATCAATAAAACATACATTTATATAACCATCTTTAAAATTGCAATTTACCCATAAATACTATACTTTTTAAATAATAATTAAGATAAAACATTTATAAATTTATAATAATCGGAACTAAAATCATGGATCATATTTTACAAGCGGTTGCTGTTGTAGTCCCTATCATTTTCGTTCTTGGGTTTGGTTTCTTTGCAGGTAAAACCAAAGCCTTTGGTGAGAAAGAAAATCCCATTCCTATCATTAATGAATTAGTGCTAGATTTTGCACTTCCACCCATGCTATTTGTGGGAACAATACTGGTTTCCAGGCAAGATCTTATCCATGATTTTGGTTTATTCTTTGTTTTATTGGCATGTTTACTGACTGCGTACTTTATCGGCTTTGGAATTGCCAAGTTATTCTTTAAACGAAATATTGTTGAGTCATCCATCGCGGGTTTAGCTGTAAGCTTTTCAGCAGGTCCTTTTTATGGCCCAGCACTGCTCGGTGGGCTTTACGGTGAATCAAGCGGTATTTCCATCAGCATTATCTCTTTAGTCATCAATGTATTCATTGTTCCATTAGCAACGATATTGATTAAAATTCATATTTCTCAGTCCCAAAGCACTTCACATAATTCTCTTGGTAAGCTAATCACTCAATCTATTTATGAAGCGATTATCAAAACACCTTTTGTTTGGGCACCTTTACTTGCCTTCATCTTTGTTTTTATCGGCATTAAAATTCCTGATGTCATCATCAATTCCCTAAAGTTAATTGGCACTGCAACCGCTGGTATTGCGGTATTTGTCGCAGGTATGACGATTGCAGCTAACCAATTCAAATTAACAGGTGAAGTCTTACTTTTTGCCATTTTAAAAAATATTATGCTGCCCATTTTATTTATTGGGATTGCCCTGCTTCTAAACTTTCCAAAAGATACGTCGATCTATAATCAAGGATTACTACTCGCAGCTTTACCGTCAGGCCCCATGATTGTTTTGCTGGCGACTAAATATAAACAATATCAACAAGAAGCTTCATCTATCTTGGCTGTTTCCACTGTAGGAATGCTGATTACCGTGACAGCTCTGATCTATATCCTCAATCCATAACAAGGAGTTTGAAATGTCAGAAACTAAAGTAGAACAAATCGCAGATTATGCAGTCAGAGCTAAATATGAGGATTTATCTCCACTCTCTTTACAGCAAATTCCTATTCATATTTTGGATTCTCTTGGCTGCCAAATTTCAGCTTTAGGTGCAGGCCCTGTCAATGCTTGCTTGGCTCAAGTGAAAGAGTTTGCAGGCACAGGCAATGTTCCTCTAATTGGCGGTGGATTTTCTAACCCTGTCTATGCTTCTTTTTGGCATACAGCTTTGGTTCGTTATGTTGATGCGATGGATAATATCTTAGCGCCTACTGAAACTGCTCATACCGCGGATAACTTTGGTGGTGTATTAACTGCCGCAGCCATTGCCAACTCTTCGGGTAAAAATTTAATGCTTGGCGTTGCGATTGGCTGGACTGTGCAATCTCTATTGGTTGAGCATGCTAATTTTATGACTAGAGGCTTAGATCATACCGCTCAATTAGCGTTTTCAGTTCCTGCAGCAGCAGGAAAACTATTGGGTTTTGATAAAGAAACCATTGCTCATGCCATTGCGATGGCAGCTTCTAGCGATGCATCTTATGCAGGTATTCGTGCAAAGCCACTCTCTGAATGGAAAGGTCTAGCTTCTGCTCAATCTACATTTGGTGCATTTAATGCAATGTATTTAGCTAAACGCGGTGTAGAAGGTCCGTTAGCAATTATTGAAGGACCAAATGGCGTTGAGCATCTCTTGGGTCAACCAATTAATATTGATTGGGCAAATGAAAACTATGAAGGCGTAACAACTGCAACCATCAAAAAGTTTGTTGCAATGATCCATACACAATCCGCCATAGAATGTATTTTAGAACTGCTCAAAAATCAAAAAATTAACCCTGAAAATATCAAAAGTATCGAAGCGGATGTGCCACAAATTACCTTTGATTTCTCTGGTGGCGGTTTATATGGCGGAGCAAAAGCAGACATATCAACCAAAGAACAAGCTGATCATTCTCTGCCGTATTTATTGGCTGTTGCTGTTTTAGATGGTCAAGTGATGCGTGCTCAATTCAAGCCTGAACGCATTGTCGCTAATGATGTACAAACCTTATTAAAAAAAGTTTCCGTCAAAGCTGATGCAGCATTTACTCAGCGATATCCTGTTGAATTTTGCGCCCGCATTATCATTACTATGAATGATGGTACTGTACTGAAGCATGAGGTCAGCAATTATCCTGGCATGCCATCTCACCCTTTCACTTGGGAAGATGCGGAAGATAAATTTGATCGTTTAACAGCGGATAATATTGATGCTGGTTTATCTAAAGAGCTTAAAAGTTTAGTGAAAGATCTTCCATCTTATACAACAGCAGATTTATTTAAGATTTTATCTGCCATTAAATAATTGAAAAGCTAAAGTAATCAAATTACTTTAGCTTTTTTTAAAGCGCCGTATGACTATCTTTATTTTCTGTCTGCGGCTATTTTATCGCGAATATTTTGCGATCGTTTTGATGAAGCAGGATGTGAGCTTAATAAAGAACTTTGGCCACCTAACTTATCAAATGCAGATGCGATTCCTTCTGGATTCAAATTTCGTTTTTTCATTAAATCATAAGAAAAGTTATCTGCATCCAGTTCTTGAGATTGAGAGAACTGAGAGTTCACCAAAGTTTGTGCCAAATCACCCACTTGAGAATTAGTTAAATCAGCAATTGCACCATTACCTGATTTAGAAATTGCTGTGCGAGCGATTTCTGTCGCATAAGCAACCTGCATACGTTTTTTCGTATGTCCAAGCGCAACATGACCGAGTTCATGACCTAATACACCTTCGATCTCATTATCAGTCATCTTATCCATTAAACCACTGTAAACACGTACGCAACCATTTGCCATCGCCCAAGCATTCACTTCTGGTGTTAAGTAGACTTTATAGTTAACAGGTGTTCCATTGATATTGTTGCCCAATGCTTTCGCTATTTTATTTAATCGTTGAGTATATGGGCTATTCGCTGGTGCTATTTTGGATTGAGCATCAAGTTGCGCACATGATTTATTGCTGAGCTCTTTAACATCACTCTCTGATAAGCTCGCAGCCTGAATACTTTGTGAACCTAAAGACATCACATCATCTAACGATAAACTTTTACAACCGCCCAATGTTAATGCAGTTGCAACAGATACAATCAAAAGTGGAGATTTTTTCATATCAATCCTTTTTGTATGATTATGTTTCACATGGAACATTATTTTGTCATAAAAAAAGCGGTAATTGAATTACCGCTGATTATTTACATTATAAAAAGATTACCAAGTATATTTCACACCGATTGTCGCTTTATAACCTTTGTATTTTTGTTTACCAAATTGGTATCCAACATTACCCCAAACTGACCAATCCTCAGAAAGATTGCCTTCAGCACCAACTTTTACTTCGAAAATATCATTCGGCGCATTGCTAGAGAATTTAAATCTATCATTGAAAGTAACTTTAGCTGATGAACTATTGTGAATCCAGTTAGCTTCCACATATGGTTTAAAGCCTTCGTTGTTTTCATTTGCATTCACGTAGAATAGTTTCATACCCAAACGAGTTTGAATATTATTTTTCGTGTTTTTATTTGCAAATAAGCCACTTGCTTCATCTTTAAACGCTTTTGTTGCTAAGCGACCATAGATAATTTGTGCATTAGGTTGAATGATTAAGTAATCACCATTATCAAACTCATCAGTTTTATGGTTATAACCCACTTCAATCGAAGCACTTAACAAATTACTGTTGTATTTGTTGGTTGACCCTTGCTTCATAGAAACTTCATTTTTGAAATGTGAGTATTGTAACCAAGCATCCACAAACCAGCTTTCAGGTTGATACCAAGTACCATAGAGACCAACACTCATCGCTTGATCGATCTTGCCCGTTGCTTCAGAACCAGTGCTTCTTGATCTACTTGTGAAATCACTGCTTCCGTAGCTAGCCATAACACCAAATCTACGACTACCATCATTTTCAGCTGCAACTTTGATTAAGTCTGCACCCACTTGTGCTAAGTAGAAATCACCTGAGATAGATAGACCATCTTGTGCTGCACGATATTTTCTATGAACAGTTGCGATACGACCCCAAGCACTAATACCACGATCATCACCTGTTAATACGCTTTGACCATATGAAGGATTACCCAGACGATCATGCAAAGTCATGTTAAACATTTCAAATGATGTCGACATATTTGCTAAGTAACCACCCACTAATGGGTTGATGTTTCTTCTGTGCGGTTGACCATAAACAGGATAATCAGGATTTGAGTACAAGTACCAGTTATTATCTTTTTGGCCTTTATGTAATGTATATTCATAAACGCCAATCGTTGCAGGTCGACCCAATGCAAATGCACCATTATCAGACTTGCCATCTACAGAAATTACTTTAATCGCATCCAACTGAGTAAATGCACCTAAACCACCATAGTTTTGGATATAAAGTTTTGTCGCATCGCCTTGCTTAATCACATTGCCTGCAACATGAATGCTATCTGTAATAGTTTTATCTAATCCTTCATTCAAAACAGTATTCAAAATAATAGAACCGCCATTCGTAATATAGTTACCTTGAATATGTAACTGATTACCAACATTGCCGTGTTTCACAGGTGTTGTATTATTTTTATCTGTATTGTCTTCTAATGAATACTCATTGTTTAAACGAATAACACCATCTTTATGGTTTGTGAAGTCGCCTGTGACGGTATAAATCGTAGCTTGATCTTCAATTGATTTATCCAAATGACCTACGATAAATTCACCATAGTTATTGACTGAATTATCGATCAAACCATTCGATCCAATAAATTGACCATAGTTATTCACAATACCTTTGATAGTGCCTGAAGATGCCAATAAACTTCCGCCAGCCTTAATTTCAACTTCTTGACTGTTTAAAGTATAAGGTTTATCGCTATCTTTTCCTGTCACCAACTGTCCATCATATACTGTTGTTTTACCCGTATAATTAGAAGAGTCTTGTGACAATTCAATAACACCTTGACCTACTTTATCCAAGCCACCTGTACCATTGATTTTTTTATCAATCGCCCAGTTGTTATCAATATCAGCATGATCTAAACGCAATGTGCCTTTATTATTCACAAGAATATCAGAACCTTTACCGATAGAATTTTGATTCACAACCAATAAAGTATTGCGTTGATCATTCTCAGCACCAACATTTATATCACCTGTGAAATTAGAGTTATCTCCTGAAAGACTAACGATAGAATCAGTCGCATTACCATCAGCATCTAAGCCTGTTGTTACAGTAAATTTACCATTGCCTGATAAACCTTTAGAGAGCTCTAAATCAGCATCAGTATTAGCTACTTTTAGTTCAGAATTTTGAGAAATCGAAATTGTGCCACTATTACCCAACGCTTGTGAGTTGTTTAATTGAACATTACTATTATCTACTAAATTCACAGCTCCTTTTAACTCAGTATTGATTGAGTTAATCGTAGCGTTGGCATCATCAAATACTAGTTTAGAATCTGTATCAACTTGCAATGAACCATTGATCGTTGAGTCTGATTGACCTGTAACTGTTAATTCACCTTGTTTACCCAAATCAACTGTACCGTTTTCAGCAATATTTAAAGCACCTACAATATTGCTTGTGCCTTTACCTTCATTGCTAGTGTCATAAGCTTTAACTGTACCATTATTAACATTTAAACTAGATGTTTGACCTAACACGTTATTAGCATTGAGATGCAATACACCATTATTAACTGTTGTTGAACCTGTGTATTTATTTCCATTATTAGATAAAGAAACTTCGCCAACAGTATTAATAATTAAATTACCTGAACCTGTAACCTTAGCTGATAAGTCAGAATCTTTGCCTGGAGCAGCAGTTAATGTTAATCCTTGCTTACTGTCAGTCAATTCAACTTCTGTTAAGCCATAAGTGACATGTAAACCTTTATCAGACTCATCGTCTTTCAGTTCAAGTCCGTAACCATAAGTACCTTTAGCGACATCGCGGTTATTTTCAACAATGTCGTGAACAACTGTTTTGCCTGCGATTTCAGATGTGCTGCCATTATCATTATGTTGAATGATAGAAAGCTTAACATCATCTGATACTGCTCCAGCTACAGTATTTGAATCAATAATTTTAATTAAAGAAACACCTTCATCATGTTCAAGGATAGACTTATGCACAGGAACTTCATTGTGCTCAGTGTTATGCATATCTTTAACATTGATTGCGATTGTGCCTTTATCATCAGATAGATCTAAATGATCCACTTTAATTAAGCCATCTGCATGATGTTCTTTGTTTTCCTCATCCGTTAAGACTAAGTTTGATAAAACATCTTCAAATACAACTTTACCGCCCGCTAAGTCTAAGCCACCAACTTTTTGGATACCTTTATCTGCAGCTACCGTAACAACAGAACCATCACCTGATTGAATCGTTGCTGATTCCATGGCTTTAGTATTGTCACCACCATCTAAAGCATAGTTAGTATTGGTTAATGCCAATGTACCTTTGAAGTTTTCACCATTTTTAGCACTATTATCGCTACCCATATTTAACGTGTTACCACCTAAATCTGTTGCGAAAGTACCTTTGCCTGATAACAAGTGCTCAAATGTAGTATTGCCATTAGCTACTAAAGATAAAGTTCCTTTTTCATTGATTTGAACAGTATTCTTACTACCCAATGCTTTTTCATCAGTGATTGCTAAAGTCGTTCTACCTTTATCATCATCGTTGCCAATGGTCACTAAACCTGTAAATTTCTCAGAATTATCACCCACTAAGTTCACAATACTATTGGCACCATTTGCACCAGTTGTTACCGTGAATTTGCCATTACCTGATAACGCCTTAGTAAAGTCTAAATCAGTATCTGTATTAGCCACTTTCAACTCTGAACCTTTAGCGATAGAAATTGTGCCACTGTTACCCAATGCTTGTGAGTTATTTAGCTGAACAACACTTGCTTCTTCTAAATTAACAGCACCGTTTAGATCCTTATTAACTGAATTCACAGTTGCATTGGCATCATTGAATACTAATGTAGAAGTTGTATCACCTTTCAATGCACCATCAATCACTGAATCTGATTGGCCTGTAACCGTTAATTCACCTTGTTTACCTAAATCAACCGTCCCGTTTTCAGCAACATTCAAAGCACCCACAGATTGGGCTACACCATCTTTATTATTTGTTTTACCAAACACATTAACCGTTGTATTTTCACCAACATTTAATTCAGATGTTTCACCTAAAACACCGCTATTTTCTAAATATAAGTCACCTTTAAAAACAGTTGTTTTACCTGTGTAATCATTTTTTTGATTCGATAATGAAACATATTCACTTTCAGTGTTAATCGTTAAGTTACCTGCACCTGTTACTTTTGCAGATAGATCAACCAAGTCACCTGCAACATTTTTAGCCGCTTGTAAAATGAAACCAACACCTTCTTTTGCCAACAACTTAATTTCTTTTAACTGATAAGTTACAGCGATGCCTTTATCTTTAGTTAATGCAAAATTGTAATCATATTTACCTTGAGCAACTTCGTCATCAGCACCTTGAAGGATGCTTTGAGTAATGGATGCTTTTTGACCTGTTGATTTAGTATGAAGATCTTCATTAATGCCTTCATAGTTAATTTCTAAGCCTAACTCATTCACAATAGCATCATAATTAGATGCTTCGATCAATTGAATAGAAGTTGCCTCAGCATCTTGAGCCAAGATTGAAATAGTACCAGCTTCAATTGTATTGTGCATATCATCCAAATTAATAACTAATTTACCTGTATTTGTAGCCAATTGATTAGTCGTAATTGCACCATTCGCTTTCGTACCTGTTTGGTTAGATAATTTATCCGCAAAGTTAACCGCACCACCATTAATGTTTAAACCGCCAACATTATTTGTGCCTGCAACATCAGCAACTGTAACAGTAGAGCCATTTTTAACTTCTAATGTCGCATTTTTGATTGCTTTGGTATTGGCATCTTCATTGCCTTCCAAATCATACAGGGTATTGGTTAATGCCAATGTGCCTGTGAATTTATCACCATTCACAGCACTGTTAGTACTTCCCATCGTTAAAGTATTGCCATCTAAATCAGTTGCAAAAGTACCCTTGCCTGATAACAAATGTGCAAATTCAGTATCAGCAGCTGTCGTTAAAGATAACGTACCTTTTTCATTGATTTGAACAGTATTGTTGCTACCCAGTGCTTTTTCATCAGTGATTTTAACTAAAGTATTAGAAGCATCATTTTCTTCACCAATTGTGAACTGACCATTAAATGAAGAGTTATCAGCCGTAACATTAACAGTCGAGCCATTTGTTACAACAACTTCACCTTTACCTGCTAATTGTTTAGATAAGTTCTCAGTTGCTGTTTCAGTATTGGCAATGTGTAATTTCGATTCTTCTGCAACAGTTATCACACCTGCTGTACCCAATGCTTGCGCATTATTGATTGCTACAGTGCTTTCACCTGTTAAATCAACATTACCTTCTAACCCTTTATTAACAGAGTTAATAATTGCATTAGCATTATTGAATACTAATTTAGAAGTAGCGTCGCCTTTCAATGCGCCATTAACAACTGAGTTAGACTTTCCTGTAACGGTTAATTGACCTTTATTACCTAAATCTACTGTTCCTTTATCAGCAACATTTAAAGCGCCAACTTTATTGCTTGTACCATCAGCTTTAGAGTCATTGCCATAAACTTTAACTGTGCCATTATTAACAACTAAATTAGAAGTATTACCCAAGACATTGTCACTTTCTAAATGTAACGTTCCATTAGAAATAGTCGTTGTACCAGTGTAGGTATTAGCATTATTGGATAAAGATACATAACCATTTGTATTAACGATTAAATTACCTTCACCTGTTACTTTTGCAGATAAATCAGCATCTTTACCAGTTTTACCATTCGATGATAACGTCAAAGCCTTATTTTCTATCAAATCAACTTGCGTTAATTTATAAGCGACATGTAAACCATCTTTTTCTAGCTGTAAGCCATAACCATAATGACCTTTAGCGACATCTTCACCATTTTCAACAATGTCATGAGTTACTTTATAATCATTCAGGTCTTTTTCAATACCATCATGATTAATAGAAAGTTGAACATTACCTGATAAAGTACCATCTACCTTTGTAGAATCAATGATTTTAATTAAAGAATCACCTTGGTCATGTTCAAGAATAGAAGTATGAACAGGAACTTCATTGTGCGCTGTATTATGCATATCCTTAACATTAATCGCGATAATACCTTTATCATCAGACATATCTAAATGATCAACTTGAATCAATCCGTTCGCATGATCACCTTTGCCTTTCGTTAATTCTAAGTTTGATAATTCATCTTCAAATACAACTTTACCGCCAGCTAAATCTAATCCACCAATTTTTTGAATACCTTTATCAGCGATTACTGTCACAACTGAATTATCACCAACTTTAACGGTTGCTGAAGTCATTGCTTCTGTATTAGCGCCACCATCTAACGAATAATTAGTATTGGTTAATGACAATGTGCCTTTAAAGTTTTCACCATTTTTAGCACTATTTTTACCTCCCATTGTTAACGTATTTGCTTTGCCATCTGCACCTTTCAAATCAGTTGCAAAAGTACCTGTACCGCTTAACTTATGATTAAACTGAGTATCTTTATCTGTTTTAAAGGATAAAGTGCCTTTTTCATTAATTTGAACTAAATTATCATTACCTAATACAGATTCATCAGTGATTTTAACTAATGTATTAGAAGTATCGTTTGCTTCACCAATCGTTAACTGCCCTGTGAATGAAGCGTTGCTTGTATTTGTAATCGCAATGGTTGAGCCATTTGTAACCACAACTTCACCTGTTCCTGCTAATTGCTTAGATAAATTTTCAGTTTGGCCATTTGTATTGGTTACTCGCAATTTAGATTTATCCGAGATATTAACTGTGCCTGTAGTACCCAATGCTTGTGCATTATTAATTGCTACGATGCTCGTGCCTGTTAAATCGACAGAACCATTCAACGCTGTATTAACAGAGTTAACAGTTGCATTAGCATTGTTAAATACTAATTTAGAAGTATCACTACCTTTTAATGCACCATTAATAGTTGAGGTTGATTGCCCTGCAACAGTTAACTGACCTTTATTGCCTAAATCAACCGTTCCATTTTCAGCAATATTCAATGCACCAACTTTATTACTCGTACCTTCAATTCTAGAACCATTACCATCAGCTTTAACAATGCCATTATTAACAATTAAATTAGATGTATTGCCTAATACATTGTCGTTTTCTAAATATAAATTACCGTTAGAAACAGTTGTTTTACCTGTGTAATTGTTATCACCATTAGATAAAGAAATATCACCTGCTGTATTTACAATTAAATCGCCCGTGCCTGTTACTTTTGCAGATAGATTAGAGTTTTGATTATTAGCAGCTTGTAATACAAATGCTTTAGCACCTTTTGCTAATAATTGAATCTCTTCTAAGCGATATTGCAATGCAACACCAATATTTTCTACTAGATTAAATTTATAAGCATATTTACCTTTAGCAACTTCACCATCAGTACCTTGAACGATGCTTTGAGTAATTTCTGTATTTTTAGTTGATGATGCGTTAGTTATTGAATCGTTATAATTAATATCTAAACCTAACTCATTCACAACCGCATCATAATTAGATGCTTCAATCAATTGAATTGTTGTAGCTTTATCATCTTGTGCCAAGATTGAAACTGTATTTGCATCAATTGTGTTGTGCATATCATCCAAGTTAACAACTAACTTGCCTGTCTTGCTCGTATCTAATTTACCTGTAGCAATTGAGCCATCAGCTTTAGCACCAGATTTATTCGATAATTTATCTGCGAAGTTAACTGTACCGCCGTCAACATCCAATGCACCAATGTTTTGAGCGCCTTTACCATCAGCAACTGTTACTACTGATCCTGATTGAACATCCAATCTTGCTTTAGTTAAAGCCTTAGTATTTGCGCTACTATCCAATGTGTATAACGTATTTGTTATCTCTAATGTTCCTGTAAAATCTTGATTGTTTGATGGATTTGCCGTTTCACCCATCGTCAAGATTTTGCCATCTAAATTAGTTGATAAAATACCTGTGCCACTTAACTTATGATTAAACTGAGTATCTTTATCTGTTTTGAGCGATAAAGTGCCTTTGGTATCAATATGAACAATATTATCTTTACCCAATGCTTTTTCATCAGTGATGTTCACTAAAGTACTAGAAATATCAGCAACTTCACCAATTGTAAAACGTCCCGTAAATGCACTATTATCAGCTGTAACATTAACTTTCGAGCCATTTGTTACAACGATTTCACCATTGCCTGCCAATTTTTTAGCAAAATCTTGAATGATTTGAGCTGTGTCCGTTAATCTTAATTTTGCACCTTGCTCGATGCTGATCGTACCTACATCGCCCAATGCATTGGCATTATTTGCATTAACAACTGATGTACCTTTTAATGTAACGTTGCTATCAAACTCTGTATTAACAGAGCTAACTGTTGCTACTGCATTATCAAATGTTAAATTTGGCTTGAGAGTATTCTCCGTAGAAGCAGTGCTTTTTAAGATGCCATTAATGGTAGATTCTGATTGACCTGTAACAGTCAATTGCCCTGTTTGGCCTAAGTTAACCGTCCCTTTTTCGGCAATATTTAAAGCACCAACAGTTTGTGCTGTGCCTGATGTATTTTGAGTCAAACCAAATACATTAGCAGTCGTGCCATTTTCAACGATTAAGTTAGATGTTCTACCCAATACATCATTACTTTCTAGATATAAATCGCCTTTTTTAACAGTGGTTGTACCTGTATAAGCACTTTTATTATCGTTACCACGATCATTTGTTAAAGAAATATAATTGCTCGATGTATCAATGACTAAATTACCAGAACCAATGATTTGCGTATTTAAATCACTATTTTTGCCAGTTTCACCTTCAGCAGCAGTTAATACTAAATCTTTGTCTGATAACAACTCTACTTTTTCTAACTGATAAGCAACATGCAAACCGTCATCTTTTTTGGCCAAGCTGTAATCGTAATGGCCTTTTGCAACTTCAGTGGTTTTATCCATTAAACCTTGGATAACGCGCACTTTATTATTTGCTGCAAACTTTTCATCACCACGATTAACTGCTAACTTCAAATCATTAGGAACAGTATCACCATGAATATTTGCTGCCTCAACAATATGGATTAATGAATCGCCTTGATCATGCTCCAAGATAGATTTAAATACAGTATCACCATCTTTAGCAGTGTGATACATATCTTGAACTTCAACAGAGATCTCGCCTTTTGCACCTGTTAAATACAAATTATCCACTTTGATCATGCCATTTGCATGGTCGCCGTTATCTTTAGTTAATTCCAAGTTAGATAAAGTATCTTTAAATTCAACGCGACCATTATCAAATTTCAAACCACCAATTTTTTGTACGCCAACATCAGCATCTACAGTAACAACTGAACCTGTATTTGCTTCTAAAGTTGCACTGGTTAAGTTAGTTGTATTGAAACCTGAAAGATTTAAAGATGTATGTTCTAAGGCTAAAGTACCTGTAAAGTTCTCACTATTAAATTTAGCAAACTCATTATCCATCACTAAATTTTTACCGGATAAATCAGCTTCTACACGGCCTTTACCAATTAATTTATGGTTTAAGTCAAAATTTTCGTCATTGGTTACTTTTAATATAGAAGTCTTATCTGTTAAGAAAATACCGCTATCATTATTTGTTATCGCTTCATTTAAAGTAAGATCTGTTTTATAAAGCTCAAACACTGATCCTGCGCCGATTTTTAAAGCTTCAAAACCTGAAATTCCTTGAGCAAGATCGCTGTTGAGTACATAAGTACTATTATCTAAAACAATTGTATCCTTCATTCCACCATTGGCGGACAATGTTTTAAATACATACTTTCCATCAGCTACCCGAGTTTCTTCTGTTTCTATAACATCTTTTAAAGTGACTGTAGTATCGCCTGATTCCGCCACAATATTTTCAGCTTGTGAACCACCAAATAATTTAACAATATTTGTTCTAACATCACTATGTGAATCTTTTTTTTCACCAATAATTAAGTCGCCTGTAATACGAGCATTTGAATTATTAGTTAAAGAAATAACTTTTTGAGCGTTTGCCCATAAATCCAACTTCCCAATGATGGTACCTTGGTTTACAAAGTTAATATTTTCACCCGAATTTGCTAGAACAGCAGTGCCATCTTTATGTTTAGACTCAATTTTTCCAGTATTCAAAAATGATGTTGTTCCTGCAGAAGTATCTAAACCAGTTAAATCTACAACCGCTGTAGCTGAATTTGAAATCAAACTACCTGATTGTTTAATATCATTCGTTTTGCCTTTCACGACAAGCGCTGAACCACCTTTTGTAGATTCAATCGTGACATCAGAACCACTGTTAACATAGCCACTCGTGTTGGTTGTAATACCATTACCACCAAACGGTTCTTTCACTGTAATATGAAGATCTGAACCTGTTGAATCAAAGTTAGCTGTTGCTTCTTCACCACCTTTGCCTTGAACTAAAATTCCCGTCGCTTTATCACCTTGAACAGTAATATTGCCTGTACCTTTTAAAGTGAATGTTGGCAACTCCCCTTTTTCATTTGGAGCGTCTGTATTCATAAAATGAATACCAGCACCTGATCCATTCACAGCGATTTGTGCCTTATCCGCATTTAATGTTGCACCATCATGTACACGAATAGCATCGGCTGCTTGATTTCCACTGATTAAACCCGTACCTGCAGCTGTGAACTTAGCACCTTTGTTAATTCTTACTGCCGCAATACCATTCACAGCATTAATTGTGCCTGAGTTATTGATGTTATTTTTATTTTTAGCATCGTGATAAATATCAATACCAACACCATTAACTTGAATATCAGAGCCTGTTTGATTATTTAATGTGCCACCTTTGATATAAATACCTGTTGCTGTGCCAGATTCATTTTCATTTCCAGTGAAATTAATTTTCCCTGAATGGTTCAATGTACCTGAGTTAATTAAACGATACGCAAATGCGCCACTATCAACATCTATATCTATCTCAGTTGCATTAAAGACTGCCGATGAATTAAGTACAGCACCGATAAATTTTCCTGTTGCAACATTATTCAGATTATATTCAGCGCCATCGACAACAGCCGCGGAAGCTTCTTTTCCTTTAACATTGATTGTTGCACCATTGCCTAATGTCACAACTCCTTGAGTATTGGTCACATCATCTTTTGAACCTGCACCAGATGTAACGAAAATACCAGTTGTTTTTTCGCCATTCACATTGAATGTCATGCCGTTATCAGCGGTGACAATCGTACCCGCACCCGCAACATACAAGCCAGATGAACCAGCACCATTCACAGAAAAATCATACGTTGTGCCACTGGTACCATTGAATTCAGCACCTTGATCGATGCGGAAAAATGTAGAGTTTTTATCATCCGTAGCAAGTTTAACCTCAGCAGAATCAAAGTTCATTTTACTTGAAACATATTGACCTGATTCTAAACGTTTTCCTGCAATCCAATAGTAAACCAAGTTTTCTTTGCTTGAACCTTTAACTGTTTTATCGGCATCACCTTTGATGTGAATTGTGCCACCTTGGCGAGCATAAGCACCCACAGAGTCATTCGCTAATAGATTCAATGAATCTGCAGCCGTATAAATCGTTGCGCCATCTTCAGATTTAAGACCATAGTTACGGCGATTCATCTTTATATCTAATTGACTATTGTTAGTAGTAATATCATTCTCATTACCACCAATATTAATTGTGCCGTTGTTATAAACAGTTGCACCATTGGTCGCGACAATACCAATACTGTTAGCACCGATCACATTAATTGTGCCAGCATTGCTAATGAACTTACCATCTTGGGGAGTTGTTTCGCCATTATCATCTTTATGAGCACCAATATCACCCTTTACACGCATACCGACTGAATGATAGCCACCAACATTAATCGTGCCTGTATTGGAAACCTCAATATTGTTATTTTCGGTATTACCGTTGTATTCAACGTTAATGCCTGCTGCATGTTGAATATGATTATCTGACGTTTTTGTTAAACGATCACCAATCGTCATCACACCATTATTTTTAATGGTCACAGCATCAGTATCTGTATTCGCAATCGCTGAAACTATCGTATTTGTATCTTTGATTAAATAATCTGTTTCTGTCGGCTGATCGGGCAAGGTATAAGTGATATTAGCGTTAGTACCATCTTCCTTTTTACCTAAACTCGCAGAACCATCATTGATGAATGTGCCTTTATCTCTTATTGTTACACCGCCTGCAAGCTTACCGCCTTTTTCAATTGCTGCAGAGTTTTCAACATCATTTACGCCTACCAATAACTGCGCATCCTTATGATTCGTAAACGTTGACGACCCCGAAATTGTTGTTGCACTGCGTGCTTTATTCCAATCTCTATCAGAAGCACTAACAACCATTGTGCCTTTGTTATCAAATTTTGACTGACTTTGAATATTATCTGTAATGAAATTATCTTGGTATTCTAGTTTTGTATTCGCTTCGTTGGTATATGAAGAATTATTGGATAACTCAACATTACCCATTCCATTACCAATTGTTGTATTGGCCTTATTAACTGCGACTGTTCCGTTATTACCTTTAACAATGCGACCGTTATATGCTTTTAAATCTGCGCCTTGCTCAATATTAATTGAGTTATTGTTGTTACCATGTGCAATATTTCCGTTATTTACAATTAATTCGGCGCCACTTTTAATCTCAATTTTGGCTTTATTATCTATATAAGCAACATCACCATTGGTGACTTCCATCTCTGCATTTTGGTTAATCACAATGTTGGCTTGTTCGCCCACTGCTTTTAAAATACTTAAAACACCAACACCTTCACTAAATCTACCATCGAGATATAAATTACTATCTGATTTTTTGGTTGGGTCATAATCAATTTCAACATAATAATCATCAGCACTTAATTGCTTAAATGCCATATCAAATAAAATGTTATAGCTTTCTGGTGAAATGATATTTAATGCAACAGCATTAATTAGATCTGCTTGATAAGCCTTTAAGCTTGCTAGATCAGAAACATTATACGTATACCCTTCTTTACCTGCTCGTCTAGCAATCTCCGCCAAGTTTGCAGCTAAGTTTTTTTGCTCTCCTGAAAACTGATCAGAAGTAATTGCCCCTCTAAAATCCTTAGGCTGACCAAAATAAATTTTGTCTTTAACAATCGAATCATCACCGCCTGCAACATAGCCTTTATCAAACTTAACATCTACTTTAACTTTCTCAGTTGTTGTAGCATCACCAACCGTGATATTCGTATTTTTTTTACTTTGAGATGAATCTGCAGTGAATAAACTCGTTTTTTTCGCTTGCCCAAAATCTAAGTCTAATTTGTTAGTCGTATCATTTAAATTAATGGTGCCATCAGTTGCCGTCACAATATTAAAGTTATAGAAAGTAACAGGTGGCTGCTTCACTAAGACTTGATTATTGGTGACAGGATTTGCAGTAATTTTCGTAAGCTCATCAGGTAATTTATGCACTTCAAAGGTAATGGAAGAATTACTTTCACCTTTGTGAGTAATGGTTTCTTTCGCTGTAAAATCTAAAGAGTCCCATGCAGGCATCTCATTTAAATCCAATTTGGTACCGTCTTTTTTATATAACTTAACAGCATCCGCACTGTTTAATTGATCCACCGTAACTGTTTCAAATGAACCTTCTTCAAATGCAGACTTTTCACCGATTTTTACATTGCTAAATTTAACGTCTTTACTCTTGCCATCATCAATTAAAAAGTGTTCTTTGCCAATTTTGTCAGCCTGTTGTTGGCTGTTGTTATTAATGTCGGTAAATACAGGCTTTTGTGAATCGATCTTAAATGTACCACTTTTATATTCAATGTCTTTTAGGTCTATTGTTTGACCATAACCTGTACTTATCGACGCTAATAATACTAAAGATGTTGCTATTGCTTTTCTAGTATTTTTTTATGCCCTTTTGCTAACTCTGATGCAACAACTAATTCTCCAGAACACTTACTTTTCACTAACTTATACGACAAATTCATTGCTCTTCTTACCTTTTAGATATAATTTTTTTGAAACAAATCAACTTTTGATTAATGAATGATTGACTAAGATCAAATTTTCTTCTTTAAAAGGGAAGGATAGGACATAAAAAAAATAAATTGCGTCGAAAACAAAATATTTTTCATATTTCTGAAATAAATCTGTGCTAGAAAATTTTTAGTTAATGATTTAATTAATATAATATTGAAAATAAATAGATTATTATTTTCGATAAAATATCGATGCATCAGTCAAAAAAATCTATTTAAGGTAAAATCAGGCTTTATTTTTAGTTTGGAAGCTTGTCATGAGTCATTCTTTAACAAAATCTGACATCAAAACACTCTCGCTCTCCTCATTGGGCGGTGCTTTAGAGTTTTATGACTTTATTATTTTTTTAACCTTCATTCCGATTTTAAAATTACATTTTTTCCCAGAACAATCTGAACTCGGCTCTTTAATGAGCATCTATGGCATTTATGCAGTGGCATATTTTGTGCGCCCACTAAGCGGCATTATCTTGGGACATTTTGGCGACTTAGTTGGCCGTAAAAGAATGTTCATGCTCTCACTATTTTTAATGGCCATTCCGACGTTATGTATTGGTTTATTACCCACATACGAAAGTGTCGGCATATTGGCACCGATTTTATTATTGTTAATGCGACTACTCCAAGGTATTGCATTAGGCGGAGAAGTTCCAAGCGCCCATGTTTTTGTAACAGAGCATGTAAAATCGAATCATTTAGGCTTAGCGAATAGCTTAATCGCAGCGAGTTTAACCTTTGGCGTCTTGATTGGTTATGCCGTTTCTACAACACTCAATGCCATTTTCACTGAGCAAGAAATTCATAATTATGCTTGGAGAATTCCTTTTATTTTGGGCGGTGCTTTGGGGTTATTTGCCTTATATTTACGCCGTCATCTGCAAGAAACCCCTGTGTTTTTACAATTCAAAGCAGAACGTCAAAAAAGCAGTGAATTGCCCATTAAAACGGTACTACAAAAACATTTAAAAGAGAGCTTTTTAGGCATTTTAACCACTTGGTTATTGATGACAGGCGTCATTATGGTGCTATTAATTCCCAACTTAATGAAATCTGAACTTTATGGTTTAGCATCTCCGTTCGTGAATAAAATCGCCTTAATTGCGACAGCCATGAACATTATAGGCAGTGTCATTGCTGGTTTAATGGTCGATAGAATTGGCTTATCCAAAACAATGATCTTTTTTGCTGCGGTTTTAGGCATCAGTAGCACAATATTTTTTAGCTATTTAGGCTCAGATGCCGATCACTCATTAATCGCATTACTGTACATCGGTAGCTCGTTATTCTTAGGTTTAGTGGCTTGTGTGCCTATCTTTATTGTCAAACTATATGAACCTCGTGTTCGTTTATCCGGCATGAGTTTTTCATACAATATTGGCAACGCATTTTTTGGTGGTTTAACCACTTTCCTTGTGCCTATCATCGCACAAGGATTCAGTGAAAATTTTGTCAGCTACTATCTATTATTTTTATGTGCTTTAGGCATTTGGCTAGGATTCGTTGCTAAACGTTTCCGTATCTAAAGGAATCACATAATCTTCAGGGTTATTACGAGCAATTAAATCCTCAATGATTCCAAATGGTTTCAACATTAATTGAGGAGCAATTTCTTGTAATGGAATTAAAACAAAATTACGATCCTGCATTCTAGGATGAGGGATCGTTAAGTTTTCATCATCCATCTTCACATCATCATACAGCAAAATATCAAGATCCAACGTTCTTGCACCAAAGCGGATAATCCTTTCTCTACCATGATCTATTTCTATTCTCTGTAACTCTTTTAACAATGAATATGGCGCTAAATCAGTTGAAATTTGGATCACTGCATTGATAATATCAGGCTGTTCAGGCCCAATTGGTTTTGTACGATAGAATTTCGACTGTTTCTGAATGGTAACATTCTCTAGCTCAGCTATCTCTCGCAAAGCAGATTGTAAATGTGCAATGGGATCATCTAAATTAGAGCCCAATGCGATATAAGCAATAAATAATTGATTCATATTATAGTGTTCAATGTAGATTTCGATTAAAGTAAAAACGATAAGAATAAGAGTATATGCTCTTCTACAAATAATCTTTAATAGAGAAAATAAAATGGATAATTATAAGTTAGTGGCTGAAAAAGCGTTAGACATAATGACAGCCAAAGTTAACAAACCTCATTATAAAGCATTCTTACTGTCGATTATGGCCGGCGTATTCATCGGCTTAGGATTTGTTTATTGCATCATAGCGAATGTAGAAGGTGCGGGGAAAATCGTAGGCGGTCTAGTTTTTAGTTTAGGCTTATTACTCACGATTATCTTAGGTGCGGATCTCTTTACTTCAACCACAATGACTGTCATATCTGTAGCTAGTAAAAAAGTTACATTAGGACAGATGTTAGCAAACTGGGGAGTGGTTTATTTTGGTAATTTCATTGGCGCATTAATTCTAGTTGGGCTAATTATTATGAGCGGTCATCCTTTTGATTATGGTGGAAAGATTGGCTTATATTACATTTCTGTCGCCAACCATAAACTTGAGCATACTTTTATAAAAGCCATTGGGCTCGGCATAATGTGTAATATCATGGTTTGTTTGGCCGTTTGGATGAGCTTTAGCGCCAGCAATTTAACGGATAAGATGATTGCTGTACTTTTCCCTGTAGGGCTGTTCATCTCAGCAGGATTTGAACATAGTGTGGCAAACATGTTTATGATCCCCGCAGCAATTTATACATTAATGCTTTCTACACCTGAAATGATACATAGCTTAATTGATGTAGAAATATTGCAAAAAAGTCTCACTTGGTCGAATTTTTTTATTAAAAATTTACTACCCGTAACGGTAGGTAATATCTTAGGTGGATCTATATTTATAGCATTATATCAATGGCTTATTTATCTGAAAAATCCAAGTCAACAATCATCATCAAAATAAATTCATTTATTTACCCTTTTTTGATCAAATTTGTTGCAAAGAGACTCAATACCACGTAATGTATTTACATCTTCATAAGTCATGAAGATGCTTATCCAAATACTTGGAAAGTGGTTTAAAAACGATCAAGAAATTGATCACTCTTTGTTTGAGGTTTAACAATTATGCGTATCGGAACTGTAAAGTGGTTCAATGAGTCTAAAGGCTTTGGTTTTATTACTCCTGAAGATGGTTCACCAGATGTATTCGTACATTTCTCAACTATCCAAGGCGATGGCTTCCGCACTTTAGTGGAAGGTCAAAAAGTAGAATTCGAAGCTAAAGAAGGCGACAAAGGCTTACAAACTACTGTTTGCCGTGGTCTTTAATAGATTCACAACACTTTTTAAAATATAATAAGAAAATGAGTTTTAAGCTGTTGTCTCACCAAAGAGTGAATAAGAATTAAAACGTATCTTTCTGTATAAAAAAACCCTGATCTATCAGGGTTTTTTTATTGCTATAATTTACAATAAATTCATTACAAGGAGATTAAATAAATGTGCCAGTTATTAGGTATGAACTGTAATACTCCTACCGATATTGTTTTTTCTTTTGAAGGCTTTCGTCGTAGAGGTGGCCTCACTGATGTTCATGTAGATGGCTTTGGCATTGCTTTCTTTGAAGGTAAAGGGGTTCGCATCTATCAAGATGATCGACCAAGTGCTTCATCACCTGTTGCTGATTTAGTTAAGGGTTACCAAATAAAATCTAAAAATGTGATTGCCCATATTCGTAAAGCAACTCATGGACAAGTTTCATTAGCCAATACTCATCCGTTCATGCGTGAATTGTGGGGAGAATATTGGTTATTTGCTCATAATGGACATTTACAATCACCTGATCAATTATTTTCAGACATTAATCAACAATATTATCGTCCTGTTGGTATCACTGATTCAGAACAAGCTTTTTGTTATATTCTGGAAAATTTACGTCAAAAATATAATGAAAAACCTAATGACCAAATTCTTTTTCAGAAAATTAAAGAATTAGTTACAAAAATCAGAGCCAATGGAATTTTTAATTTTACCCTTTCTAATGGCGACTGGATGATTGTTCATTCCAATACTTTATTACATTACATTATTAGAAAAGCACCTTTTGGCGATGCTAAACTCTTAGATGATGATGTGAGTATTGATTTTTCTGCTGTAACAACTCCTAAAGATAGAGTTGCAGTGATCGCGACGTTACCTTTAACCTGTAATGAGCAATGGACTCAATTGGCTCAAAATGAACTTTTGATGTTTAAAGAAGGTGAAATCATCGCTCGTGATTGTCCTGATGATGAGCTTTTTTTAAGTGTTGAAGATGCTTTAGCACTTGCTCGCGCTGTTGGTGCTTCTGCGAATACTGTTTTATAAACAATCAATCTGTGGATAACTTTGTGGGTAACTCTTGAATTTCTAAAGAGGATACCCATTATGAATGTGTTAAATATTAAAATTAAAAATTCATAAGGAGATCTCATAATGAGTTCAGAAAAGTTTACAACAACCTTAACAACTGCTTTCTCAGAAGCTCAAAGCATTGCGATTGAGCACCATAATCAGTTCCTTGAACCCGAGCATGTTTTATTGGCTATGTTACGCCAAAAAGATGGTTCTATTTTACCGCTGTTACGTCAGTGTAGAGTGAATGTTAATCGCTTAACTGAAGATGTGGATAACTTGGTTAAAAAATTACCTCAAGTTGAAGGTACAAATGATTTCCAAGTCAGTAAAGAATTTCAACGCACATTAATTGCGGCAGAAAAAGCAGCGAATGCTCGCGGCGATCAATTCATTTCATCTGAAATATTTTTACTCGGAATATTAGATGAAAAGTCTAATCTAGCGAATGCATTAAAAGAAGCTGGTTTAAAGAAAGAAAAGCTTTCTGAGGTAATTGATAATTTAAGAGGTGGTGAATCTGTAAACGATGCAAATTCAGAAGAAAATCGTCAAGCATTATCCAAATATACAGTTGATTTAACCAAACGTGCTGAAGAAGGAAAATTAGACCCTGTGATCGGCCGTGACGACGAAATTCGCCGTTGTATCCAAGTTTTATCACGCCGCACTAAAAATAATCCTGTCTTAATTGGTGAACCTGGTGTTGGTAAAACTGCAATTATTGAAGGTTTAGCACAGCGTATTATTAATGGCGAAGTGCCTGAAGGCTTAAAAAATAAATCCGTCCTATCTTTAGATATGGGCGCTTTGATCGCTGGTGCTAAATTCCGTGGTGAATTCGAAGAGCGTTTAAAAGCAGTTTTAAATGAACTTGGTAAACACGATGGCCAAATCATTCTATTCATCGATGAAATCCACACGATGGTTGGTGCAGGTAAAGGTGATGGCGCGATGGATGCAGGTAATATGCTTAAACCTGCATTATCTCGTGGTGAATTGCACTGTATCGGTGCAACAACATTGGATGAATACCGTCAGTACATTGAAAAAGATCCTGCGCTTGAGCGCCGTTTCCAACGTGTATTAGTTGAAGAGCCAACAGTTGAAGATACGATCGCAATTTTACGTGGTTTAAAAGAGCGCTATGAAATCCATCATGGTGTCGAAATCACAGATCCTGCAATTGTGGCAGCAGCGACTTTATCTAATCGCTACATTACTGATCGCCAATTACCAGACAAGGCAATTGACTTGATTGATGAAGCGGCGAGTCTGGTTCGCATGGAAATTGATTCAAAACCTGAAGAGATGGATAAATTAGATCGTCGCTTGATTCAGTTAAAGATTGAACGTGAAGCGATCAAAAAAGAAAAAGATGATGCTTCTAAAAAACGCTTAGAAATTCTTGAGCAAGAAATTTCAGATTTATCTAAAGAATATGAATCTCTAGAAGAAATTTGGAAGAAAGAAAAAAGCGTAATGCAAGGTGCTACATCTTTAAAAGAAGATTTAGAAAAAGCACGTAATGAAATGGAAGTGGCAAAACGCTCAGGCGATTTAGCAAAAATGAGTGAATTGCAATATGGTCGCATTCCTGAATTAGAAGCTCAGTTGAAAGAAGCGCAAGCTAACGAAAATGCTGTCGAGTCTAAAAATAAATTAGTCCGTACTAATGTAACTTCTGAAGAAATTGCAGAAATCGTTTCAAAATGGACAGGCATTCCTGTGACTCGCATGCTAGAAGGTGAGCGTGAAAAATTGCTTCACATGGAACAATTCATCGGCAACCAAGTGATCGGTCAGAAGGAAGCTATTTCTGCTGTATCTGATGCTGTGCGCCGTTCTCGTGCGGGATTATCTGATCCTAATCGTCCAATTGGTTCTTTCCTATTTTTAGGCCCAACAGGTGTGGGTAAAACTGAATTAACCAAAGCTTTGGCAAACTTCTTATTTGATTCGGAATCAGCAATGATTCGCATAGATATGTCTGAGTTCATGGAGAAACATTCTGTGGCACGCTTAATTGGTGCGCCTCCAGGATATGTTGGCTATGAAGAAGGTGGATATTTAACAGAAGCTGTTCGCCGTCGTCCATATTCAGTTATTTTATTAGATGAAGTTGAAAAAGCTCATCCCGATGTATTCAATATTTTATTGCAGGTATTGGATGATGGTCGTTTAACGGATGGACAAGGCCGTACAGTGGATTTCAAAAACACTGTGATTGTGATGACATCTAACTTAGGCTCAAGCATTATTCAGGAACAAACACATGCATTGGCAGGTATTGATGCAAAAGATCAATATGAAGCCATCAAAGCTTCTGTAATGGATGTGGTTGGACAACATTTCAGACCTGAATTTATCAACCGTATTGATGATATTGTTGTATTCCATCCGTTGAATAAATCGAATATTCGTCAAATTGCTAAGTTACAAGTTGATCGTGTGATTCAGCGTTTAGCAGATCAAGACATCTATTTATCCATTACAGATGGTGCATTAGATGAGCTTGGTGAAGTTGGTTATGATCCTGTATTTGGCGCTCGTCCATTGAAACGTGCGATCCAAATTCACTTAGAAAATCCATTAGCGAAAGCATTCTTAAATGGTGACTTTAAACCAAAAGATGAAGTAACGATTCAGGATGATCTAACGTTCCACGTGAAACATAATGAATAATTAGCAACAAATAAAAATCCCCGAGAGCTTTAAATTTCTCGGGGATTTTTTATATCTTTATTTTAATTAAGGCATTAACAACATTGCATCGCCATAGCTGAAGAATCGATATTCATCATCTACAGCATGTTTATAAATATTTTGAATGCGCTCATAGCCCATAAACATCGACACTAATACCAAGAGTGTAGATTTAGGCAAATGGAAGTTAGTGATCAATGCATCAATTACATGAAACTCGAAACCTGGCTTGATAAAGATATTAGTATCACCTTCAAATGGTTTAATTTCACCATCCAAAGCTGCTGTTTCCAATGAACGACAAACTGTCGTTCCCACAGCAATGACTTTATTTCCACGAGCTTTAGTTTCTTTAATTTTTTCAACTGTTTCACGTGAAACAGAAATCCATTCTTTATGCATCACGTGATTATCTAAATCTTCTTCACGTACAGGTTTAAATGTTCCTGCGCCCACATGCAAAGTAACTTCAGCAAAAGAAGCGCCCTTCTCTTCTATTGCTTTCATCAATTCTTTTGTGAAATGCAAGCCTGCTGTAGGCGCCGCAACTGCACCTTTCTCTTTATTAAAGACTGTTTGGTAACGTTCTTTATCAAAGTCGCTGTCATTTCTTGTAATGTACGGAGGCAATGGCATATGCCCCATTTTTTCTAAAATAGGAAATACTGGAGAACCATCAACCGTTTCAAAAATAAAGAATGAATCATCACGCTCAACCATTTTGAAAACAGGTTCATTTTCTACATAAATGACCTGCCCTACTTTGGGTGATTTACTTGCTCTTGTTTGCGCCAAAAAAGATGTTTCAGTTAATAATCTCTCAACTAAAATTTCTACAGCACCGCCTGTTTCTTTGTGGGCAAATACTCGCGCAGGTAAAACTCGAGTATTATTAATCACCAGCAAATCACCTGGATTAATGTAATCAATAACATCTTTAAAGATTTTATCTTCGATATTATCGCCATCAGCCACTAATAAACGGGATGATTCACGGTCTTCTTTTGGAAATTGGGCGATTAATGATTCAGGCAAATGGTAATCATAATCAGAAATTTTATTTTTCATCAAAACTCACTACTTTTTCGTTGGCAAACAGATCTTCAAGACGTTCACGCTCACGCACTAAATAACTTTGATCATTATCTACGAGTACTTCAGCGGCACGTCCACGAGTATTATAGTTTGAACTCATCACAAATCCATAAGCACCTGCTTGTTTTATCGCAATCACATCACCTGCTTCTAATGCTAACTCGCGATCTTTCCCCAAGAAATCACCTGTTTCACAGATTGGGCCAACAATGTCATAATTTTCAATATTCGCACTGCTCTCTTTCGTTTGCTCAATGCGCATCCATGACTCATATAAAGCAGGACGAATTAAATCATTCATAGCAGCATCTACGATCGCAAAATGTTTACCTTCATTCTCTTTAGTTAAAATCACTTCTGTTAATAGATAACCTGAGTCACCAACGATAGAACGGCCTGGTTCAACAGCAATCGATAAATTACGAGAACCTACTTTTTCATAAATCATATCGATTAATTCTTGTAAGTTAATCAACTCTTCACCTTGATAGTCGATACCTACCCCGCCACCCATATCAAAATGAGACAACTGAATACCATTTTCAGATAACTCATCAATCAACTTCAACATACGATCCACAGCGTCACAATACGGCGCTAATTCAGTCAACTGAGAGCCAATATGACAATCGATGCCTTTAATATCAATATTACTTAACGCATGCGCTGCTTTATAAATACGCACCGCTTCATCATAAGGAATACCAAATTTATTTTCGCGTAATCCTGTAGAGATATATGGATGAGTTTTAGCATCAACGTCAGGATTCACACGAAATGACACAGGTGCTTTTAAACCTAACTTTTCAGCTTCTTCATTAAGCATATAGATTTCAGCTTCTGATTCTACATTGAAGCAATGAATACCAGTCTCTAGAGCAAAACGTAAATCATCACGCGTCTTCCCTACCCCAGAAAAAATCACTTTTTTAGCATCTCCGCCAGCTTTTAATACTCTTAAAAGCTCACCACGAGAAACGATATCAAATCCAGCACCTAATTTAGCCAACAATGCGATCACAGATAAATTGCTGTTTGCTTTCACCGCGTAACAAATCAAATGCTTTCTATCACCAAATGCTTGTTGATATTTCTTAAATGCATTCTCAATATTGTTCTTCGAATAAACATATAAAGGTGTGCCATAGTTTTTGACTAAATCTGAAATGGCTACATTTTCAATATGAGATGTAATATTGGACATTTATCGCTCCGTTGTTTGCTGTTGTGATTGCTGGTTATTATCAGGTAAATATAAAGGACCTTTTTGTCCACATGCCTGCAATAAAAAAGTTAATCCGATAATTAATAGTATCTGTTTCATATTGTCAATCTCTATAAAGTATTAGTGCGATTTTTGAGTATGGATAAAACTAGCCAAATTCTTGCTTTAGCTGGATGACTATAAGGAGACGTCATCAATCCATATTGATCATTGTGTATTTTACCTGTCGGCACTCTTGTTGAAACAACAATGGAAATATTTTTTTGCACAGCTTCAACTGCATTTAAAATGCTTTGATGAATTGTTCCATTGCCTGTGCCATTGAGTACTAATCCTTCTACACCATTTTCTACCAACAAAGAAATGAGTCGTTGATTTGGTGAAATGTCACTATAGACAATTTCTACCCAAGGATATGATTTTTCATCATCTGGCAATTTTGATAACTCAACATTCATTTTTTCATCACGTTTAACATTCCTTAAAAATTCAACTTTAGAGTTATAAACATGACCAATTGCGCCATTTTCACCTGCATAAAATCCATCCACTTTTAATGTATGAGATTTCACAACTTCATCAGCGAGGTAGATCGTATTATTAATTAAAGCAAAAATGCCTTTTTCATCACTCGTGGCAAGCATAATGCTATCTAATAAATTTAAAGGTCCATCAGCGCTTAAGGCTGTTGAAGGGCGCATAGAAGCAGTTAAAACAATAGGTTTTATCGGGTTTACAGTATGATTTAAAAACACTCCCGTTTCTTCTAAAGTATCAGTGCCATGCGTGATCACAACACCATCGACATCTTCTCGCGACATTAATTCAGTTAATAAAACTGCCATTTTTTTTAAAATAGTAAAAGTCATATCTTTACTATCGATTTGGCACAGCTCTATCGTCTCAACGGAGATATTGTCAGGAACGGGAATATTCAATAATAATTCAGCAGCTTTTTTTTCACCTGCTGAGTAATTGACCAACTCTTTTTCACTATTAGCACTGCCAGCAATCGTTCCGCCAGTACCAATAATGACTATTTTTTTTACATGTTTGGACATAGATAACGTCTCATTTAAAAACACCACCAGATATTATGACGGAAAACTTAAAATTTTATCGATTTATATATATATGATTTTTAAAGATATATTTTTTTATGTTTTCTTTTATCTTTTTTTTTTGAAAAAATATTTGACGTAATTATTTTTTCCCCTATAATAGCAAACCTCTTCCGGGTCATTAGCTCAGTCGGTAGAGCAGTTGGCTTTTAACCAATTGGTCGAAGGTTCGAATCCTTCATGACCCACCAGTTTTATAGAAGCATCTAGTACGCTAGGTGCTTTTCTTTTTCCGTTAGATCATTTGTTTTAACGGGTCATTAGCTCAGTCGGTAGAGCAGTTGGCTTTTAACCAATTGGTCGAAGGTTCGAATCCTTCATGACCCACCAGTTTTATAAACTTCTAGTACTCTATGTCTAGAAGTTTTTTTTTATCTAAATGTTGGAGAAGCTTGTGAGACAGTTGTTCCTTCTATCAGAAAGTAATACAAAAATAATTAATCAATCACTACAATTTTTACATCAACAACATACTGATTTAATTGTAATATCTCCTGATCCTGATATCTATAAAGCCAAACCTTTGCATTATGCAAAAAGCTTACTTGGCCATACATTGAATCTAATCGTACTGGATTGTCGCACAGGCTTTCCTTTGGACTATTTTCTTTGTGCTGCCAATACGATTCAAAAAGGTGGTGCTTTTATTATCATCTGGCAAAAAAGTGATAATGATGAGCAAAGTACACGATTTCATACTGAAAAAATTCCAACTCATAATTTTCAAAGCTATTTATCTAAGGGATTAGAAAGATATAGCCACCCTTTTTCCTCCACGATTAAATTAGCACCACACAAGAGTTACAATGACATTCTCAATACATTAAATACCGAACAATTATCAGTGCTGACAGCCCTACAGTCTCATAAAAACGGCATAATAACCTTATTTGCACCGAGAGGAACGGGCAAATCATTTGTGGTCAATGTTTTCTTACAATCACTTTTGGGTGATTACATTATTACAGCACCCAATCAAACGGCTCTACAAGCTTATAAAAATACAAAGCTGAATTTTATGGCACCTGATTATCTATTTTTAAATAACCAATCCATTGATAAAAGCTGGTTAATCATCGAAGAAGCAGCTCAAATGCCAATTGCTCATTTAGAGAAACTGGCTAAACTTGCGAAGAATGTATTACTTGTATCTTCCATAGAAAATTATGAAGGTACCGGCAAAGGCTTAAAAGACAAGCTTGCTGATATTATCAATATTGATAACGAATTAACATTAACGCGGCCTCATCGCTTCGAATCTAATGACCCTTTGGCTCTATTCTGTGATCACATCAGCTTACAAAATGAAGTACAGCTGAATATACCTGATGGATTAATATTATTTTCACCCTATAACATTCAAAATTTCCAAGGCAATCATGATCTTGTTGAAGCCTTTTATCAATTTATGAATCAACATCATTATCAAACCAATGCCCAAGACATCAGAAGGCTATTTGATTCACCTGATCAAACAATAGTAATTGATATTAAAAATAATCAAATCATTGGAGGATTGTGGGCTTTAAATGAAGGAATGCTATCAATTGAGCTTGCTCAAGATGTATTTAATGGCTACCGCAGGCCTAAAGGCAATTTAGTCGTACAAACATTGAGTGCACATAGTTATTACCCAGAACTGATGACATTAAAAAGCTTACGCATTTCCCGCATTGCAGTGGATATTAATCACCGTAAACAAGGCATCGCAAGAAAGCTGCTCAAAGCACTATTGCAATATGCCTCGAATAATCAATATGATTTTTTATCAACCAGCTTTGGTTTAACAAAACCTTTATTAGAGTTTTGGAATGAGTGTAATTTCACATGGATCCATATAGGATCTCACAGAGATAAAACAACAGGACTTCACGCAGCTGTATTAATATTGCCCATAACACCTAAAATGCAACAAAAATTGGAATTCATGCAAACTAAATGGAAAAATGATGCTTACCATCTATCAGAAGCACCTTTTATTCATGAAAGTATAAAATATTTAATTGCTAATCAAGGAGATAAAGGCTTTTACGATAAAGATGATGCATCAGTTTTAGATGCATTTCAGCACCATAAAAAGCCGAAAGAAGCAGTATATTCTGCACAAATCAGACATAAAAACACATTAGACTAATAATTATACAGATTTTCTTCAAAACAGATTTGACAAAGGTATATGACCTACCTATAATGCAATCCTCTTCTGGCAGCAACGAAGAAATTAAGCCGGTATAGCTCAGCTGGTAGAGCAACTGACTTGTAATCAGTAGGTCCACAGTTCGATTCCGTGTGCCGGCACCAAGTAATAAAAAGCCCCGTTATAAACGGGGCTTTTTATTTGCCTAAATTAAAATAAACTGCGTTATGATAATCAATAATTCTATTATTCATCTTGTCCAAGTGATTTAAATGATATTCAAAAATCTTTTATCTAAAATTCGAAAAAAGTATTCTCACTTTAAGGTCAACCATGTCGATATTTATGGCATTTCACAACCATATCATTTAGATAAAAAAACAAATCAATATCGTATAGAAACTGCTGATCAAAACCTTTTAGATGCGGAGAATATCGTTCTATATTCTTGGAATATCTATAAACAAAAACTCAATGATTCAATTCCACAACTTTCTTATATGCTAAGTAAAGCAGATATTATCCTGCTTCAAGAAGCTCGAGAAAGTGAAACTTTAATGTCAATTCTGGAAAGTAATCATTTTAAAGCCATTCATGTTGTTGCATTTAAAGATGGTTATTATTCGAATGGTGTTATGACTATCAGCAAAGTAGCGCCTTTAAGTTACACCGCTCAAAAATACTCAGAACCTTGGATACGTTTTCCTAAATCTGGATTAATTTCCAACTACCAACTGACCGACGGTCGTGAATTAATGATCGCAAATTTTCATGCAGTTAATTTTTCTATAGGACTAAAAGACTTTACACAGCAATTGCGTACTGTTTTTGAAATATTACACGATCATCAAGGGCCAATCGTGCTCGGGGGTGATTTTAATACTTGGAAAAAATCACGATATTTATACATCAAAAAAATGATTAAAGAACTAGAGCTAAAAGAAATTGATTACCCACTAGACCAACGTACAAAAGTCATGGGTAAAGTTTTGGATCATATTTTTATTAGAGGTTTACATATAAAAGAAGCCAAAACGTATAACATTTCAGCTTCTGATCATAATCCTATTCGTTTAAAACTATCTATCGAACCATAATCTTAAATAATTCTTTCATATTTGCCAAAGCTTTCGCTCGATGAGAGATCTGATTTTTTTCAGACAACTCAAGCTCAGCCATACTTTTATTTAAACCATCTACAAAGAAAAGTGGATCATAGCCAAATCCTTCACTGCCCTTTTCTTCCGTTAAAATATGGCCATAAATGCGACCTTCAGCAATTAAAGGCGTAGGATCTTCTGCATCCTTCACAAAAGCTAATACAGAGATAAAAAAAGCACCTCTATCTTTGCCTTCAACACCCTCTAAGTTTTTTAACAATAATGAGTTATTTGCTTTATCTTCTTTTTCAGGACTATAACGAGCAGAATAAATACCTGGTTGTCCATTTAAATATGGCACAACGATTCCAGAGTCATCTGCAATGGCTGGCATATTTCCATATTTAGCAGCATGTCTTGCTTTTATAATCGCATTTTCAATGAAACTTAAACCCGTTTCATCAGCTTCTGAAATATTAAAATCACCTTGTGGACGAATCGTAATATCTAAAGAAGAAAATAATTCATTAAATTCACGTATCTTTCCAGCGTTATTACTGGCTAAAATAATTTCCATTATTCAGCACCAAATACATCAATTGTAAAATATTGATCCGCTACTTTTTGATAGCTGCCATCAGCTCTAGATTTTGAAATAGCTTCATTAAATTTATCTACTAAATTAGTATCACCTTTACGTACACCTATTCCAATACCATCGCCAAAGACTGCTTTGTCATTATAATCTTCACCCACAAATTCTAATGATTTATCGTAGCCTTTACGTAAATAGCCATCATCTAAAGCAACGCTATCAGCGAACACTAAATCAATTCTGCTTGAGTCTAAATCAAAGATTGCTTCATCTAAATTACGGTAACTTCTTACATTCGCATACTTAGCAAATTCATTGTTTGCAAAAGTTTCATGAATAGTTCCACTTTGAACACCAATCGTTTTTCCTTTTAAAATATCAGGATTAACAGTTTGATAATCACCAATAATTGAAACGAATTTTGCAGGTGTTTGATAATATTTATTAGTAAAATCAATAGCTTCCTTTCTTTGATCTGTAATAGACATAGAAGCTAAAATTGCATCGATTTTTTTAGTATTCAATGATGGAATTAATGCATCGAACTCAACTTGAACGATTTCACACTGCAATTCAACTTGCTCACAGAACAATTTAGCAAGATCTGGTTCAAAACCACCCAAGGTTTTATCAGGGTTCATATAGCTAAATGGAGGATAAGAGCCTTCAATCCCTATTTTTATAACATCTTGAGCACTTACCATAGATGCAGTTAATGCAACTGTTAATAGAATTTTCTTAAACATCATCTTATTCCTATATATTAATAACTCTTTATATATATAGGATGATGATGAGTTTGACAAGTTATCCACAAAAGAACAAATAATTATAATAAATTCATAATGATAGATATCTTTCTGATTGTGAATAAAAACTGTAGAACTGAACAAATTTCTTTAGTATAAAAAAGAGAATTATTTATACACTTTATATACATAGCTTTTTCAATATTGTTATCCACATCTTTATTAACAATTCTATTTTTAATATTCATAATTTATTTGCTCATCTTTATTTTTTTAATAACTATATATAAATAAAATAGATGATGATAAGCATTGGCTTTTATCCACAAATAATTAATAATAATCATTAAAAACAAATAGTTATTTATATTTTTATTTGTGGATAAGTATGTTTTAATTTAACTAAATATTTTGTGATAATTTTTAAAGGTATTTTTAAACAAACTATCTTCATATTTACAATCAAAGTTATCCACAGCTTTATCCAAAAAGTATAAAATAGAGCTGAAAATATAGTTAATTAATGTAAAAAAGAGCGGGAATGTAAATTTGACGAAAGTTTAATATATTAAACAGACTCAAGAATAGTTAAATGAATCTTTTGCTTAGTGCTCAATCTGAGGTAAAATGTTCGTTTTAGACAATATGTAGATGAGACATAACTTCAAAAAATATCAATAAGCTGACTACATAAAAAAGTGAACTTAATGATATTTGGCTGACCTATTTTGAATGGGCTGCTTAGTATGTGACCAGCGACTTATTCTGTTTTTTTGCATCCTTAGCTATGAGGTAAATCATGGATCAACTTCAAATATTACAACCATTTTCAGATTGGGTTTCAGATGTATTGGTAGATATACCTGATGAAACAGTTGCTTTCGTTTTCAATATTTATGAAGAAGATGATGCTTATTTAGTTGATATAACAGGAACTGAAGCATTCAATGCAGACGATGAAACCTGGACGGATGAAATTAACTGGGATTCTGGTGAGGAATTATTTATTATTCCTAAAGAGAAGTTTGAAGGTGATTGGGAAGATATTCATGATGCTTTGGCGGAAACATTAGAAGCATTAATAGAACTAGATAATGAATTAGCGGATGCCTTATGTGATTCTGATGCTGTAGCAATTGGTTTCATTGATGGCGATCTGGAAATAATATGGCAGGACGAATGAAAATAAATATAAAAATATCCAAGGCTTTTCTTTCAATAGCATTAGGCTCTTTGTTGCCATTCACTTCAATGGCAACGTTGAGTGTTAGTTATGATCAGATGAACTACCAAGAATTGCCTGTGACAGTTTTATATCCATTTTCGTATCAGGGCTTAGTATCCGTTGGAGAGAATAACTTTCCATCATCAGCAAGTTACTTGCCAAAAATTTTGCCCAACTATTGGGATGTTGTCGTTGTGGGACGAGATATTCTTGAACAAGAATGCACTCCTGATGGGCAGCTAGAAGTTTTAGATTATGATAAATTTCCACATAAAGATTTATTAACTCTCGGCGCAGTTCAAAAGTGTGGCGTAGGCTTTAGTGTTTTAGGTATGACGCTAAACTATGCTTTAGCGCATCAATATGGAGTGCCTCCAACACATTGGGTAGACTTCTTTGATTTTAATCGTTATCCAGGTAAGCGCGCTTTACCTAAACAAGCTAAATATCTATTTGAAGCAATTTTATTAGCGGATGGCGTTCAGCCTGACTACCTATATCCTTTGTTGGCAACTAAAGAAGGGCAAGATCGAGTGCTGAATAAACTCGATTTGATCTACGATGAGATTTTATGGTGGGGCGATGTTAACAATCTAAAGCTTTGGTTGGAGCAAGGTCTAGTCGCAATGTCTATCTCACCAGATGGGGCTATGCTAGCGAAAGAAGGCATCGATACGATTGGTGTTTCTAGGCATCAGGTACTTTATGAAATGAAGTATTACGCGATGCTGAAAGATTCTAAACAAAAAGATATTGCATATGCCTTTATGTCCTATGCAACACAGCCTGAGCAACAATTAAAGCTAACCAATGCACAATATTATGGGCCAACGATTAAGCAAGCATCATCATTGGTTGTGCCACAAGTTGCAGAGTACATCACTAATAACCCTGAAAATCTACAAGGTGGGATTTTAGTTGATTATGATTTCTATGCATTACATGGAAAAGAGCTGCAAGAACGTTTTGATGAGTGGCTAGCGAGTAAAGAAGCACCTGTTAAAAGAGTTTTAGTCTCTAACGTTGATCAAACAGCCATAGAACAGCACATGAAAGCTGATAGTAATATAGATATTTCACAAGAGAATGTGGATTTAGAGTTTGTTGGTCCGTTGCCTAAAATTTCGATCAAAGAGTTTGTAGGTCCGCAACTGATTGATAATAATGAAAAAAAGTGAAAGCTCTGATAAAAAACCGAAATAATATTTGCATTATAAAAAATATAATGTATAGTACTTAACTTCACAGACGCGGGATGGAGCAGTCTGGTAGCTCGTCGGGCTCATAACCCGAAGGTCGTTGGTTCAAATCCGGCTCCCGCAACCAATTATAAAGAAGCCCACTTGAAAAAAGTGGGCTTTTTCGTTGCTGATCATTTTGGAGGTTGTTATGCGTAAAGATCCCTTTGGATTAACAGAATTACTTGAGCCATCCATAACAGCGATGGGATATACTTTGTGGGGTATTGAGTTTCATGCAAACTCAGTGAACGCATTGCTGCGTATATTTATAGATAAAGACACAGGTGTAACTGTCGATGATTGTGCTGATGTAAGCCATCATGTAGAAGGCTTGTTAGATGTTAATGATCCAATTAGCACAGCATACACGTTAGAAGTTTCCTCACCAGGCTTAGATCGTTCATTCTTCTCTTTAGAACAAATGATGAAATATTTAGGTTCAGAAATGGACGTCCAACTGATCAGTGTTGTTAATAATCGTCGTAGATTCAAAGCAACGTTCACTAAAGCTGAAGGCGAAAACTTAACGTTCTTTATACCAAAGTCGACAGGCAAAAAAGGTAAAGCTGCTAAACAAGTTGAAGTTACTGAAGGCGAAGAAATAACAGTTGACTACAGTATGTTAGATAAAGTGAATCTTTCCCCTACATTTTCAAAAAAATGATTGATTTATAAGAGAATTGAGCTATGAATAATAAAGAAGTGATGACAGTTGCAGAAACGGTATCCAATGAAAAAGGCGTTTCTCGTGCGATTATTTTTGAAGCATTAGAATTGGCTTTAGCAGCAGCTGCAAAAAGATCTTACCCTGTTGAAGTAGATTTACGCATCCAAATTGATCAAAGAACAGGTCATTACAAAACATTCCGTCAATGGAAAGTTGTACCTGATGATTTGCCAGCAGAAGAAAGAATGGCAACAAAACAAATGTCTTTATCAGCGGCTCAACTGGATAATCCAGAAATTGAAGTTGGGGCGATTGTTGAAGAAGAAGTGGATAATATTCCATTTGCACGTATTGGCGCACAAACAGCTAAACAAATTATTTATCAAAAAATCCGTGAAGCTGAACGCAGTCAAATGGCTGAATTATATAGCCAAAGATTGGGCCAATTGGTACGTGGAACGATCAAAAAAGTTGAACGTGGCAATATCTATGTAGATTTGGGTGAGAATGTTGAAGCCTTGTTACCTAAAGAAAATACAATTCCTCGTGAAATGTTGAAAATGGGCGATCAAGTGCGTGCGATCCTTGAAGACATCGTACAAGATGTTCGTGGACCACAAATTGTATTGTCTCGTACAACACCAAAATTGATTAAAGCATTGTTTGAAATCGAAGTACCTGAAATCAATCAAGGCAGCATTGAAATCTTGAATGCAAGCCGTGATCCAGGAAGCCGTGCAAAGATTGCTGTAAAATCATTTGATCAGCGTATTGATCCTGTAGGTGCTTGTGTTGGTATGCGTGGATCACGTGTACAAAACATCACTAAAGAATTGAATGGCGAACGTGTAGATATTATTCTTTGGGATGATAATCCAATTCAATTTGTAATCAATGCGATGAGCCCTGCGGAAGTTGTATCTATTGTTGTAGACGAAGATCGTCACATGATGGATATCGCTGTAGAGCAGGAAAAATTATCTCAAGCAATTGGCCGTAATGGTCAAAACGTACGTTTAGCATCTGAGCTTACAGGCTGGGTTTTAAACGTAATGAGTGCTGAAGAAGCTGAAAATAAACAGCAAAAAGAATCATCACGCATTAGCGAAATTTTCGTAGATGAATTAGGCGTTGATGAAGAAGTAGCAGAAATCTTAGTTCGTGAAGGTTTCTCATCATTAGAAGAAGTTGCTTATGTTCCGATTGCAGAAATGTTAGAAATCGAAGAGTTTGACGAAGAAATCGTTGAAGCACTTCGTGATGCTGCAAAAAATGCATTGGAATCTTATGCATCATTAAAACAAGAGTTAGGCGATAAAGCACCAAGTGCAGATTTGATTCAATTGCTGGAAGGTGATCATATCCTCGCCTATAAACTTGCTAAGAAAGGTGTAAGCTCTTTAGATGATTTGGCTGAATTAGCAGCTGATGAATTATCTGAAATGGCATCAATCGATGAAGATCGTGCTAGCCAATACATCATGACAGCAAGAAAAAGTTGGTTTGAATAGGGGTGAAACATGACAGACAAAACTGAAGAGAAAGCACCAAGTAAAATTACCTTGAAACGTAAAACTCATACTGAGTTGAAAGTTTCAAGCTCGCCTGGCCAAGCAAGAACTGTAGCGGTTGAAGTGCGTAAGAAAAAAACGTATGTAAAACGTGAAACATCTCCTGTTGAAGGAGAGTTAGAAAATACAGTAGAAAATGTTGAGGCTGTATCTTCTGTAGAAACTCCAAAAACAGTAGAGAAAGTAGAAAAAGAAGCTGTTGAATCGGTTGCGGCTGAAAAGCCTGCAGCTAAATCTGAAGCAGCACCTGTGAAAAAAGATACAGGCGTTGATGTTGCACAGCAAGAACGTTTACGCATTGCTAAAGAACGTGCGGAAGCAGAAGAAAAAGCGGCACAAGAAGTTATTGATCGTCGTAAGCAGCAAGAAGAGCGTAAACAAAACGAAGAAATTCAAAAAATTGCGGATGCAGCAAGAATGGCAAGTGAAAGTACAGTTTCTAAAGTACAGATTAGTTTCAACAATACTAGTAAGACAGAAGATAAAGGTAAGAAAAAACCTACTGGCACTGCTAATAAAACAGGTGCAAATAAACCTCGTAATAATGATTCTCGTCCTGCTAAGAGAGATGATAAACGTACTTCTGCACCAACAGAAAGAAGAGATAACAATAGAACTGCGATACCAACAGCTGTAGAGCCAGTTGAGGCACCAGTATCACCAGTATCTAATGATCGTCCAAAAGATAAAACAATTCGTAAACCTGCACCACGTGATTTAGATAGCTTACGTGAAGATGGTAAAAAATCTGCGGGTAAACGTGGTAAAGAAAAAGGTCGTGATCAATTCTTTGATTATGATGATGATGCAACAGCACGTCGTGGCGGTAAGAAAAAACGTGCCGGCCAACCTGCTAAACATGGTTTTACAAAACCAGTTGCACCACAAAAAAGTGAAGTTGTTTTAGGTGAAACAATTACAGTTGCTGATTTGGCACATAAAATGTCAGTAAAAGCAGCTGAAGTAATTAAAACACTCATGAAAATGGGATCAATGGTAACGATTAACCAAGTATTGGATCAAGAAACTGCAGCAATCGTTGTAGAAGAAATGGGTCATACATACAAAATCGTAAGCGAGAACGTACTTGAAGACGAATTAATCAAAGGTTTTGATGAAAGTGATTTAGTACCAGTAACTCGCCCACCAGTTGTAACAATCATGGGTCACGTTGATCACGGTAAAACATCATTGCTTGACTACTTGCGTAAAGCACACGTAGTAAAAGGCGAAGCTGGCGGTATTACACAGCACATTGGTGCATATCATGTGAAAACATCTAAAGGTGTGATCACTTTCTTAGATACACCAGGACATAGTGCGTTTACCGCAATGCGTGCCCGTGGTGCGAAAGTGACGGATATCGTTGTATTGGTTGTTGCATCGGATGATGGTGTAATGCCACAAACAATCGAAGCAATTCAACATGCAAGAGCTGCAAATGTACCAATCATTGTAGCGGTAACAAAAGTTGATAAACCAACGGCTGATCGTGAAAGAATTTTGTCTGAACTATCTCAACAAGGCATTATTTCAGAAGAGTGGGGCGGTGAGAACTTATTCGCATTCGTTTCTTCTAAATCAGGTGAAGGTATTGATCATTTATTGGATCAAATCTTAGTACAAGCTGAAATCTTAGAATTAACAGCAGTTGCTGAAGGTCCTGCTCGCGGTGCGGTAGTTGAATCACGTTTAGATCGTGGTCGTGGTGCTGTTGCTACAGTTCTAGTTCAATCTGGTATGTTGAAAAAAGGCGATGTTGTTCTTGCTGGTTTTGAATACGGTAAAGTACGTGCGTTGATCAACGAAAAAGGTGAACAAGTTCCTGAAGCTGGTCCATCCATTCCTGTTGCAGTCTTAGGTTTGTCTGGTGTTCCAAACGCTGGTGATGAAGTAACTGTGGTTGCTGATGAACGTAAAGCTCGTGAAATTGCATTGTTCCGTCAAGGTAAATTCCGTGAAGTGAAATTAGCAAGACAACAAAAATCTAAACTTGAGAACTTGTTTGCAAATATCAATGACGGTTCTATGAGCGTTGTGAATGTTGTATTGAAAGCAGACGTTCAAGGTTCTGTAGAAGCATTGATTAATGCATTAGAAGAGTTATCAACTGATGAAGTTTCAGTAAAAGTTGTTTCTAGCGGCGTAGGTGGTATCAATGAATCTGATGCAAACTTAGCAGTAGCATCTGAAGCGATTGTAATCGGCTTTAACGTACGTGCGGATAACTCGGCTAAGAAAATTATCGAAGATGAAGGTTTGGCATTACATTACTACAGCATCATTTATGATGTAATTGATGAAATTAAAACAGCGTTGATTGGTAAATTAGCACCAGAATTTAAAGAAACAATCATCGGTATCGCGGAAGTTCGTGATGTATTCAGATCTCCAAAAATTGGCGCAATCGCTGGTTGTATGGTAACTGAAGGTGTGGTTAAACGTAATAATCCAATTCGTGTATTGCGTGATAACGTTGTTATTTATGAAGGTGCATTGGAATCATTGCGTAGATTTAAAGATGACGTTTCTGAAGTACGTAATGGTACAGAATGTGGTATTGGCGTTAAGAACTATAATGACGTTAAACCTGGTGACCAAATCGAAGTTTATGAGCGCGTTCAGGTAGAGCGTACTCTCTAATCTCTAATAGGAGAAAAACATGAGCAATGTACCAAGAACTCGTCGTATTGATGAGCAATTGAAACAAGAATTGTCCTTGTTGATCCGTAAAGAAATTGGTGATTCACGTATTATGATGATCTCCATCACTTTTGTAAAAGTGGTGAGAGATCTCTCTCAAGCTAAAGTTTTGGTAACGTATTTAGGACCAAAAGAAGAGCGCTCAGAAATGATCGATCTTTTGAATGAATATGCCCCAATGTTCCAAAGAATGTTGGGCAAAATTCTCAAACTACGTAAGATTCCAAAATTTGAATTTGCTTATGATGAGCAGCTCGAGAAAGGAAATGAATTATCAGCTTTAATTACAGAAGCGATCCAAGAAGACGAAGCTAAAAGTAAAGATCACGATGAGTAAACAAGCAAAAATTAAGCGCCGTCCTTTGGATGGCGTTTTACTTTTGGATAAGCCAAAAGGCGTATCCAGTAATAATATTTTACAAAAAATAAAATATCTCTATAAAGCTGAAAAAGCAGGGCATGCAGGTACGCTTGATCCCATGGCAACAGGCTTATTACCGATTTGCTTTGGCGAAGCGAGTAAGTTCAATCATCAGCTATTGAATAACCGTAAAACATATGAATTTACCTGTTTATTGGGTGAAGCAACTAATACGGGTGATGCTGAAGGTGAAGTCATTGAGACGAAGGCAATTCCTGCTTTATCTACAGAAATTTTACAATCTGCATTAGAACAGTTTGTGGGTGATATTCAGCAAGTTCCACCTATGGTTTCAGCATTACACCATGAAGGTAAAAGATTGTATGAATTGGCTAGGGAAGGGATTGAAGTAGAGCGTCCAGCGCGAGACATTACAATCTATCAATTAACTTTAATTAGTTTTGATGATAATAGCTTCACAGCATCCGTTACATGTTCAAAAGGAACATATGTGCGTGTGTTGGCAGAAGATATTGCGAAGTCTTTAGGTACATTAGGGCATTTAACAATGTTAAGACGTATTGAAGTTGCTCCTTACTTTAAACCGCAGTTAATCTCTATGGAAATGTTGGAAAAAGCATTGGAAGAAGGAAATGCAGATGATTTATTATTACCTGTAGACAGTGCAATTGAAGATTATCCTGTTTTAATTTTCACAGAAGAAGATAAAATTAGACTGTTGAATGGACAAAAAATAGCTTTGCCTTATCAGCTAGATCATCAATTTTATCGACTCTACACAGAAGATAAAGTATTTTTAGGATTGGGTGAACAACATTTACCGCATGTCATTAAACCTAGTCGATTGATTCAAGTTAAATAAATTATGAACATTTTTGTTATAATCCTTCGAATGACAAACTAAAAACTAATAATTATAGGAGATGAGCATGTCTAAAATACTAATAATTATAGGAGGCATGCTTTTGCTTTCTTCACCATCTTGGGCTCAGGATGGGCAATCAACAATTAACAAGTGTGACAATGGAAAAGACCCTATTGTTTATACCGAATTCGACTGTCCTGAAGGCTATGAAATAGTTACTGAAGGTTGGTTGAGTGAAACAAATATGACCAATGCTTCTGTATTTGGTAGTGATGCAAATGATTTTAGTGAAGAAAGACAATACCAATCACAAGAACAAACACTAGAATAAGCAAAGGTAAAGCCATGATTCGGACTATGATTATCGCTGTATTTTTTCATTTATTCGCTTTTGCATATGCACAAGCTCCAGTTTTAAATAATTCTACAGTGATAATGCCGAAATCAGATACTTTAAATAAGTGTTTAAATGCTGATGGCAGTATTGTTTATACTCAATTTGAATGCGAAAAAACATCAACCAAAGCAGATAATGCTTGGGTAGAAAATGCGAATCTAACTTTTGTAATGCCTGAAAAATATGCTGTCTTTCAAGAAGGAGGGCCATTAACGATGTGGGCTAAACAAGAACAAAAGAAAAATAAAGATAAATCATTAGAAGAGATGATAGAAGGTAAAAATTTTATAGAGCTTTTTAATATGGGGATTCAGTCTTACATTCAGCGAGCAGCTTTGTTGAATTCTCTTTAAAAAGTTTCATGTGAAACATTTAATTATTAGCAACATAAAAAAAGAGATGAACTTAGTTCATCTCTTTTTTGTTGATCTAATCTAAATTAGAATTTAACACTTTTGAAAGCATCTTTTCCAGCATATGTAGCATTTGCACCCAATTCATCTTCAATGCAGATTAAACGGTTATATTTAGCAACACGATCAGAACGACACAATGAACCTGTTTTTAACTGTGTGCTTAATGCAGCAGCAGCTAAATCAGCGATTGTTGTATCTTCAGTTTCACCTGAACGGTGTGAAACAACAGAAGTATAGTTTGCATCATCAGCCATTTTAATAGCTTCTAAAGTTTCTGTTAATGTACCGATTTGGTTAAACTTGATTAAAATTGAGTTAGCAATGTTTTTATCAATGCCTTCTTTTAAGATTTTTGTATTTGTTACAAACAAATCATCGCCCACTAATTGGATTTTATCACCCAATTTTTGAGTTAGAATCGCCCAGCCTTCCCAGTCAGCTTCATCCATACCATCTTCGATAGTGATGATAGGGTAGCGTGCAACCCAATCAGCTAAGAAATCAGCGAATTCTTCAGATGTGAAAGATTTACCTTCAGATTCTAAAACGTATTTACCATCTTTGTAGAATTCAGATGATGCAACGTCTAAACCTAAGAATACGTCTTTACCAGGAGTGTAACCTGCAGCAGTAATAGCAGCCATGATCACCTCTAAAGCTTCTTCATTAGATGATAAGTTTGGTGCAAACCCACCTTCATCACCTACAGTTGTTGCTAAACCACGTTTAGTTAAAACATTTTTCAATTCGTGGAAAATTTCTGCGCCACAACGGATTGCTTCTTTAAAAGAAGGTGCGCCAACTGGTAAAATCATGAACTCTTGAACATCTACAGAGTTATCAGCATGAGCACCACCATTGATGATATTCATCATTGGTACTGGCAATACATATTTTGTTGTATCGTTTAAATGACGATATAAAGGTACTTTTTTCTCATTTGCTGCTGCGTGCGCAACTGCTAAAGAAACTGCTAATAATGCATTTGCACCTAAACGGCCTTTATTTTCTGTGCCATCTAATTTAATCAAAGCTTCATCAATTGCTTTTTGATCCAATGCATCTAAACCGCGCAATGCATTTAAGATTTCACCATTCACATTTTCACAAGCTTTTAATACGCCTTTACCGCCATAGCGAGACTTATCGCCATCACGTAATTCAATTGCTTCTCTTGCACCTGTTGATGCACCACTTGGTGCTGCTGCAACGCCTTTAACACCAGAATCTAAAGTTGCTTCAACCCAAACAGTTGGGTTACCACGTGAATCGATTATTTCACGAGCAATTAAATTTTTAATGGATGACATAACTCTCTCTCCTAAGGGGTTTTGATGAAAACGTAAATGCTGATTATAGCCGATAAAATTAGAAGCGTTAACCTCTGAAATCAAGGAACAAACCACTTTGCAGGCTTAATTGTACTTTCAATGTCAGTATCCACACCCAACACCATTGCAAACAATGCCATTCTTGCTGGAACACCTGCATCAGATTGACGGAAAATAGCTAAACGAGGATCTTGATCTAAGTCGCTGCTTAGGTCATTTGTATTTTCTCGGCTATCACGTGGTAAAGGATGCATGATAATTGCATCTTTAAGTGCATATTGATCGATCATTGATTGATTAATTCTGAAGCTTAATTCAGGCTTGCGTGTTTCTTCACCTTCTGTGAAACGCTCTTTCTGAATTCTTGTTGCGTAGATAACATCATTATTATGAAGACCATCTTTAAGCTCATCTGTTTCGATCACTGTATGACCACGCTCACGAGCAAACTCAGTGATGTAATCAGGCATCTTTAAGAAATCAGGTGATGCGAATGTGAAGGTAACATTTTTATACAAAGACATTAATTTCACTAAAGAGTGAACAGTACGACCATAACGCAAATCACCGATCATAGCGATTTTACAGCCATCCATTGATTTGCCATTTAGCTTAAATTCATTATGAATGGTATAAGCATCTAATAGAGCTTGTGTTGGATGTTCACCCGCGCCATTACCACCATTAATAATTGGAATATTAGTTGCATTTGCCATTTTATAAATTGCTTCTTCTTCAGGGTGACGAACAACCAATACATCAAAATAACCTGAAATAACACGCGCTGTATCTTCTATAGACTCACCTTTAACAATAGAAGAGAACGACACCCCTGTAGTACTCGAAACCTTGCCACCTAAACGCATAAAGGCTGCATCAAAGCTTAATCTTGTTCTCGTACTTGCTTCAAAGAACAAGCTACCCATAACAGCACCTTCTAGTACATTGGTATACGCTTTTCCATTTGCAACAGGTTGTAAAATATCGGCAAGAGTAAATAGCTTGTTTAGAGTGTGCAGATCAAATTGTTCACACGATAAAATAGCTTGACCGAGTAGAGTGTTCATATGTTTCCTTTTATTGATAAAGTTTTCCAAAAAAAACCGCCATATCTGGCGGTTTATAAAAATAATTACATATTTCGGAGCGTGTGCCCGATATAGCGTTGTCTTGGACGAGAGATTTTCATCTTAGGATCTGCAATCATTTCATTCCAATGAGTGATCCAACCAACTGTACGCGCCAATGCAAACAATGGCGTGAACATTTGAGTTGGGAAGCCTAACGCTTTATAGATAATGCCTGAGTAGAAGTCTACGTTTGGATATAACTTACGTTCGATGAAGTATTCATCTTGTAATGCAACTTCTTCTAAACGTTTTGCAACTTCCATCAATGGATCGTTACCGTATTTAGCCAATACTTCATCCGCAATACCTTTGATGAGTTTCGCACGAGGGTCGAAGTTTTTATAAACACGGTGACCAAAGCCCATCAAACGGAATGGATCTTCTTTGTCTTTTGCTTTAGCAACGTATTTACTTACATTTTCAACAGAACCAATTTCTGCCAACATTGTTAATACAGCTTCATTCGCACCACCGTGAGAAGCACCCCATAAACATGAGATACCTGCTGATACTGCAGCATAAGGGTTAGCACCTGAAGAACCAGCCATACGAACTGTAGATGTTGAAGCATTTTGCTCATGATCAGCATGAAGAATGAATAATACATCCATTGCCTTTTCAGCAACAGGATCGATTTCATAAGGCGCACATGGTGAGCTGAACATCATGTTCAAGAAGTTACCTGCATAAGATAATGAGTTCGTTGGATAAACTAATGGTTGTCCAATCGAGTGTTTATATGCAGCCGCAACAATAGTAGGCATTTTAGAGATCAAGCGATGAGCTGTGATCATTCTGTGCTCTGGATTATGGATATCTAACTTATCATGATAGAAGCCAGCCATCGATGCTACAGTACCCGCTAAAATAGCCATTGGGTGCGAGTCGTATCTAAAGCCTTGTAAGAATGTGCGTAAGTTTTCATGCATCAAACTATGAGTCATGATGATGTTTTCGAATTCACTAGATTCAGTTAATGTTGGTAATTCACCGTTATATAGTAAATAACAAACATCTAAAAAACTTGATCTTTCTGCTAATTGCTCAATTGGATAACCGCGATAAAGTAATTCACCTTTATCACCATCTAAATATGTGATGGCACTTTCACAGCTTGCCGTTGATACAAAACCAGGGTCATAGCTGAATAAGTTTAAAGTACGATTCATTGTTGCGATATCAACAACATCATCACCATATACTGATTCAAGGATCGGGAATTCACCTTGTTTTTGTGTACGGTTATCAATATAGGTAACGCTATTTTTATTTGTTGTCATTGTTTCCTCCTTTATGATCTTTGTCAGATCTGTCCAATAAATATGTTACGGCTAAATAACACACGGAACTAATATAAACGAGCTTGAGTAACTTAGCAAAATTCTAGTGTTCAAAAAAAAAGCATCTAATAAAGATGCTTTTTTTATAAAAATTAACGACCGTATTTTTTACGGAAGCGATCAACACGACCTTCTGTATCAACGATGTTTTGTTTACCAGTGAAGAAAGGGTGTGATTGTGAAGAAACTTCGATTTTGTAAAGAGGGTATTCTTTACCATCTGTCCAAACAATAGTTTCTTTTGTAGAAATTGTTGAACGAGTTAAAACTGCGAAATCGCTTGAGCTGTCTTGGAAAACAACTGGGCGATAGTTAGGATGACCTTCTGCTTTCATAATAAAATCCAGTAAATAAGTAAAAATTAACGGCTAATAAAAAGCCTACTTAGTTGAAAATAGCACGATATTCTATCAAAAAGATATTTTTTGCGCAATAGTTAGCGCTTCATCGCGTCAAAAAATGCTTGATTTGTTTTCGTTTCTTTGAGTCGTTCTAGAACAAACTCCATTGATTGGATTTCATCCATAGGATATAAAATCTTACGAAGAATCCACATTTTTGCCAAATCATCTGGATCAGTTAAGAGTTCTTCTTTACGTGTACCAGAACGATTAATGTCAATTGCAGGGAAAATACGTTTTTCAGCAACTGAACGATCTAAATGAAGTTCAGAGTTACCTGTACCTTTAAACTCTTCATAAATCACTTCATCCATTTTAGAACCTGTTTCTACTAACGCTGTTGCGATAATAGTTAAGCTTCCACCATTTTCAATATTACGCGCAGCACCAAAGAAGCGTTTTGGACGATGTAATGCATTAGCATCCACACCACCTGATAATACTTTACCTGATGATGGTACAACGGCATTGTAAGCACGTGCTAAACGAGTAATAGAGTCCAATAAGATAACTACGTCACGATTGTGCTCAACCATACGGCGAGCTTTCTCGATGACCATTTCAGCCACTTGAACATGGCGCACAGCTGGTTCATCAAATGTTGATGCGATAACATCACCACGAACCAAGCGACGCATTTCTGTTACTTCTTCAGGACGCTCATCAATTAATAGTACGATTAAGTAACATTCAGGATGATTGGTTTCGATTGATTGTGCAATGTTCTGCAACATTACTGTTTTACCTGTTTTTGGTGGAGCAACGATTAAACTACGTTGACCTTTACCAATCGGTGAAACCATATCGATTAAACGAGCTGTGATGTCTTCGCTTGAGCCATTACCACGTTCCATTTTTAATAATGTATTTGGATGGATTGGGGTTAAGTTTTCAAATGCGACTTTGCGCACAGAATTTTCTAAAGGCTCATAGTTAATAGTGTCAACTTTTGCCAATGAGAAATATTTTTCATTATCTTTAGGTGGGCGAATTTTACCAGAAACAGTGTCACCTGTTCTTAAGTTGAACTTGCGAATTTGTGATGGGCTGATGTAAACATCATCAGGTCCAGCCATGTATGAGCTATCAACACCACGTAAAAAGCCATAGCCATCATTTAAAATTTCAAGTACGCCATCACCCGAGATGACTTCTCCATTTTTAGCATGCGCTTTTAAAATAGAGAAAATAAGATCATGCTTTTTAGCACGAGCTATGCCTTCTAACTGCATTTCTTGAGCAATACGAATAAGCTCAGCAGCTGGCATTTGTTTCAATTCAGTTAAGTTCATAGATTAATTCTAGATTTAAGATAAAAGATAATAAATATGACTTAGCCAAGCAATGTCAGCTAAGTAAAATAAATTAGATAATTAATTCAGTCGAAAGGTTGACTATATTTGTTTGTAACGCGGATTCTATAAGTTTTACATTGATTATGCAAATAATCTGGTCAAATTTGTTGGTTTTTTTTGCGATGATCCAACCAAGCTTTACCGATTTCATAGATCATAGGCAAAATAGAGATGAAGATAATGCCCAATACTATTATAGAAAAATTATCTTTAATCCAAGGAATGTTACCAAAGATAAATCCTGCACCTAACATTGTGGTCATCCATAAGAGTGCGCCAAGCACATTATATGTCGCAAATGTTTTATAAGTCATTTTACTTGCACCTGCTACAAAGGGTGCAAATGTACGAACAATCGGTACAAAACGAGCAATAACAATGGTTTTACTGCCATATTTTTCATAGAAGCTATGAGTTTTTTCAAGGTATTTTAATTTAAAGATTTTGGCATCTTCTTTAAATACTTTGAGCCCGACATAATGTCCGATTTGATAATTTAAGGCATCGCCTAAAATCGCCGCAATTAATAATGTAAAAAATAATATATAAATATCTAATAATCCCATTGCTGCCAAAGCACCTGCAGCAAATAGTAAGGAATCGCCCGGCAAAATAGGTGTAACTACTAAACCTGTTTCACAAAAGATAATCGCGATTAATATTATATAAATCCAAACGCCATATTGTTGCACTGCCATTTCTAAATATTTATCTAAATTTAGAAAGAGATCGATAAACTGCATAAAAACTTCATACATAATATTTATTTTTCCTGAATAAGCTGATGGTTATTTAAACGAAAACGTTGATCCATTTTGTCTGCTAATGTTAAATCGTGCGTCACCACAACTAATGCAGTGCCGATCTCTTCATTGATTTCATACATTAAATCAAAGATAGAATGAGCATTTTCACTGTCTAAATTGCCTGTAGGTTCATCGGCCAATACAGCTAATGGCTTAGTCACTAAAGCGCGAGCAATCGCAACACGTTGGCGCTCACCGCCTGATAATGCAGATGGTTTATGACTTACTCTATGAGATAAACCTACGCGTTTTAGCATCTCTTCAGCACGACTTTGTGCTTCTTTAACGCTCATGCCGCCAATCACACAAGGAATGGCAACATTATCTAGTGCTGTGAATTCAGGTAATAAGTGATGAAATTGATAAATAAAACCTAAGTATTTATTGCGCCAAATGCCACGCTCTTTTTCAGAACCTTGGCTGAATGCTTTACCTTGTAACCACACTTCACCTTGTGTTGGTTTATCTAGTCCTGACAATACATGAAGCAAAGTGCTCTTACCTGAGCCCGATGCACCAATGATGGCGATGCGATCTTTCGGTTGAATGGTGAAGTTAATGCCTGAAAATACTTTGACTTCATTTTTATTATCAAAATAAGATTTTGCTAAATTCTGAGTGGTTAAAATCGGATTATTCATAACGTAAAGCCTCAGCAGGTTGAGTTTTGGCAGCTTTCCAAGCAGGGTATAACGTTGCCAAACTTGCTAATAAAAATGCCATTAAGGAGATCATAAAAATATCGTCCCAGCGAATAATGGTTGGAATATGAGAAAGAGGATAAACACTTGGCTCAAAAACTGTATATCCAAGGATGGATTCTAGCCAATGGATTATGTGATTCACATTTGTGCTGATGAGTAATCCTAGCGCTGTACCGATTAAAACTCCCCAGAAACCAATAACAATGCCTTGTACCATAAAGATCATCATGATGGATTTTGGTGCTAATCCTAATGTGCGCAGAATGGCAATCTCGGAGCGTTTATCATTCACAACCATCACTAAAGTGGACACAACATTAAATACAGCAACGGCAATGATTAAACTCATAATGACAAAGATGCTGCGTTTTTCTGTTTCAATCATATTGGCCAAAGTGGCAAATTGATCCACCCAACTGTAAATTAACACAGAGTTATCCTCAAGGTTATCCACAAGCTCCATCGCTGTTGCTCGAGCAAAATTTAAATCTTGCAGTTTAATGCGAATGCCTTGAACTTGATTTTCAGGCACTTTAAAGACTTGATTTGCATTATTAATATGAATGATTGCACTGTTGGCGTCATATTCATACATGCCGACATTAAAGATATCAACAACGGTAAATCCTTTCACTCTTGGAATCACAGCTTCTGAGTTATCAGCAACTTCAGGCGTGACTAAAGTGACATAATCACCGACTTCTGCATCTAATAATGCAGCCAAATCTTTACCTAAAATAATGCCTGATTCATCATCATTTAATGCATTAAAATCACTGATGATCTGTGAAACATTGGATTGATATTGGGGATCAACACCTTCAATGCGCACAGGACGCATTAATCCATTTGCACTCATTAAGCCTTCGCCATTCGTAAATGGAGCAGCAGATAATACATTTGGATGATCGCTTGTTTTGTTATAGATGGCTTGCCAGTCGTCAAAGTGGCCAGCATCAGGGCGTTTTACAATTTTCAAATCATAAGCAACAGATTGGCTTACTTCTTGAATGCCTTGTTGGAAACCATTCATTACAGATAACACAACAATAATTGCCGTTAACCCTAATGCAATACCACCAATCGAAATGAAAGAAATGAATGAGATAAAATTATTTTTTCGTTCAGCTGCGGTATAGCGTAAACCAATGGATAAACTTAAAGGTTTAAATAACTTAATCATAGCGAAGTGCCTCCGCTGGTTGAGTTTGAGATGCTTTCCAAGCAGGGTAGAGCGTTGCAACGCTTGCTAAAGCAAATGAGATTAAGGCAATCACATAAATATCACTCCAAACGATAATGGATGGAATTTCCATGACTTGGAATGCATTACCAACATTTGTGCCGAGTAAACCTTCGATAAAGTTAATGATTGGATTAACATTTGAGGCGATTAATAATCCCAATAATATGCCAAGGATTGCACCAAAGAATCCGATGATAATGCCTTGTACCATGAAAATTGCCATGATCTGAGCTGGTGACATTCCCAACGTTCTCAATATGGCGATTTCAGGGCGCTTTTCTGTCACAACCATCACCAATGTGGAAACAACATTAAATACAGCAACCGCCACAATTAGGCTCATGATGGTAAACATGGTGAGTTTTTCAATCTCGATCATTTTAAAGAGAGTTTTGAATTCCTCTATCCATGTGGTTGTTTGATAATCATTGCCTAATATTGCTTGAACTTGATCAGCAGTTTCACGAGCTAAGAAAGGATCTTCTAATTTAACGCGGAAGCCTGAAACATCATTTTTAGGAATTTGGTAAATGCGTGCGCTGTCTTTGTAGTTCAGAATAGAAACCACAGAATCATATTCGTATTGCCCTAAGCTAAAGATTCCTGCGACTTTTAAACGCTTCATACGAGGAATTGCACCCGCTGCAGTTACTTGAATTTTAGGCGTAATCAAAGTGACATAATCACCAACACTTACGCCTAAATTAACCGCAAGGTCATAACCCAAAATCGTGCCAAACTCACCTTCAGGTAAAATAGAGAAATCATCCGCAGAGATAAAATCAGCAGTAATATTATTGGCAATGCTTGACACATTTGATTCATATTCAGGATCAATGCCTTGCACTTTTGTAGGGGCAAATCGCCCATTGGCAGCGATTAAACCCTCTCCATTATTAAATGGTGCGGCTGCAATAATATTAGGAATGGCAGAAATTTCTTGGTAGCTATCCTTCCAGTTATCAACATAACCTTGTAGATTGCTACTGCGAATGGAAACATCATACGCCATGGCAAGATTGTGTTCTTTCACCTGTTTTTGAAAGCCATTCATCACAGATAGAACCACGATCATGGTCATCATTCCAAGGGCGATTCCACCAATGGATATGAATGAGATGAAGGAGATAAAGTTTTTCCGTTTGGCTCTTGTGTAGCGTAAGCCAATAGAAAGCGTTAAAGGACGAAACATTTAGTTTTCCTCGGTTGAATTAAATGATATTCCCATTTGTTCAGCAGTTTTTTCAAGGTTTTCGAGCTCAATTAATGGCGGTAGCTCACTCAATTGTTTAAGATTAAAGTCATCTAAAAATTGTTTGGTTGTGCCATATAAATTCGGTCTTCCTGGCACTTCACGCTGACCCAAAACTTTAATCCATTCACGTTCTTGAAGCGTTTTCATGATATTTGTGCTCACAGAAACACCTCGAATTTCTTCAATATCACCGCGGCTAATCGGTTGGCGGTAAGCAATTAACGCCAATGTTTCCATTAATGCACGGCTGTAGCGCTGAGGCTTTTCATCGTACAAACGAGAAATCCATTGAGAATATCGCTGTGGCACTTGAATGCGCCAACCAGAAGCAACTTCAACAAGCTCAACACCACGGCCATCCAATTTGTATTTTAAAATTTGCAGCGCTTCTTTGATATCTTCTGCTGTTGGTTGTTCATGAATATCAAACAATGCCTGAATATCGCTGATTTTTAGTGGTGCTTGTGCTGCGCTTAAAATGGCTTCAAGCAAAATATTTAAAGGAGGTAAAGCATTCATTATTTAATCTCTGCACTTAAAGGAAGAAGTCGTTTGCCTGCAAAAGCGAAAGCAGTACGCATGATGGCATTCCAAGGATTTTCCTTGAGTTGTCCTTTAGTTGCCATGTCTATTTGTACAACCATGCTCATTAAGTTTTGTAGACGCTTAGGATTCATTCTGTTTAAGGCGATTCTGTACATCGGTTTTTGATTTTGCCAAACATCATTCAATGCCATTTCAATAGTGGCACCAGATTCAATTTTGGCATACATACGATTTAAAGTGGCAATCTCTTTTTGTAATACCCAATTCACTAAAGTTGGTGGATCACCTTCAGTGCGCAGGCTTTGCACGATTCTATAAATACGCGAAATATCACCTGTTAATAATGCTGAACTTAGATCAAATGCAACGAATGTAGAGTTTTCTGAGCTTAACTCAGCGATCATTTCAGGAGAAATGATTTGATGACCATATAAAAATGAAAGCTGTGTTAACAGTTGCTCAATCGCCAAAAAGTTACCTTCATTGTGCGCAGCCATAAATGTGACGGCTTCATTTGAGAGATTAACTTGTAATTCTTGCGCTCTATTTTTAATCCACGCAGGTAATTTTGTATGATCGGGTGGATAGATAACAATCAGGCAACCATTTCTTTCCACCATCGAAAGCGCTTTGTTTTTAAGTGTATTGTTATCCACTTTCGGCATAGTGATGAGATAGAAAAGATCAGGATTGGTTTTATCCAAGCATTCATGCAATGCTTTAAATGCTTTAGCATCAGGTTTATTGGTGAATTTTAATTGAATGAGTTTTTGAGTTGAGAATAAAGAGAGGCTTTGGCTTGTATTAATGATATTTGACCAATCAAATTTATTGTCTACATCAAAAGATTCACGTTCATATTCACCCGATTGCATAACTGCATCTTTAATTTTTTGCTCTGTATTCAGCATTAAAGAGGGCTCATCACCCGTAATGACGCAGTAGGGTAACTTAACTATTTTAGATAATTCTTTTGTAACAAAATCTTGAGCAATCCGCATAATTTTCCATTCTAACTATAAAGAAAAACCCTCTTGAAGAGGGTTTTTACGGAATGCATATTATATTATGCATTACCTTCAGTTTGCATTTGTTCTAAACGCTGTGCGTATAGAAGATCAAAGTTTACAGGTGCCAATGTTAATGGTGGGAAACCTGCTTTTAAGATCATTGCATCTAATGTTTCACGTGCATAAGGGAATAAAATGTTAGGGCAGAAAGCACCTTCCATATGTCCGCGTTGTTCGTCATTAAAGCCTTCAATTGTGAAGATGCCCGCTTGTTCGATTTCAATGAGGTATAAAACTTCTTCACCAACTTTAGCAGTTACAGTCAAACGCAAAGCAACTTCAGTAATACCATCTTCTACTTGAGCTGCAATGTTTGCCAACTGTACAGAGATTTCAGGTGCAGTTTCATTTTTGAAACATGCAGGTGCATTTGGAACTTCCACAGAGATATTTTTATTGTATAGCTTGTGAATATTGAAAACTGGACCTGTTTCAGCTGCTGTATTTTCAGACATAGTGTTTCCTTATTAATATAATGTGTAACAGTGAATAAAATTATTTGTTCAACAATGGATCAAGGCCGCCTTTTGCTTCTAAAGCAAAAAGATCGTCACATCCACCAACGTGAGTTTCACCAATAAAAATTTGTGGAACAGTGTCTCTACCTGAACGAGCTTTGCTTTCTTCCCAATATTTTGCATTTTGGTTTACGTCATAAATTTCAACTTCTACGCCTTTTTTCTTTAAAAGATCTAATGCGCGTTTGCAATATGGGCAAGAAGGTAAGTAATACATTTCAACTGACATAATCAACTCCTATTTCTTTGAAGATTCAACTGGTAAATTTGTTTGTAACCATGAGTTTAAGCCACCTTGTAATGAGAAAATGCTTAAATTCGGGTGTTCTTGGCGTAGTTTTTCAACAGTTTCAATTGAGCGCGTACCTGTATCACAATACAGTACGATAACTTTGTTCTTAAAACGAGCACCATCCACAATTTTTGTAGACAATTGGTCAGCAGTAATATGAACAGCACTTGGAATGTGAGAACGTTTAAATGTGTCTGCATCGCGAATATCTACGAAAACCGCTTCATCATTATTAGATAGTTGTAAAGCTTTGGCTGATGAGATAACGAATGCTTTGTGTTTGATTGTTTTAATCTCATTTAAAATGATGAGAATGAATACGACAGTGATGCCTGCAAACCACATCCATTCAGCACGAAAAAAATCCATAAAAGTCATAGTGATTATATATCCCTTGAGATCATACAAAAATCGTAAAACGGCTATTCTAACAGTAAACTATAGATAATTACTAAAATCTTTAGTTCATATTTACGTGAGAATAACCGTTTTTTAGATTATTTAAAATAGCTTGGATATTGTTCTACAACATTGACTAATAATTGTAGTCCGTACAGCATACTGTCTTCATCGATGCCGAATTTAGGATGATGATGTGGATAATCAAAACCAAGATCAGCATTGCCACCGCCCAAGAAAACAAAAGTGGATGGAACAATTTTAGAAAACTCACTAAAGTCTTCACCGCCGAGCATACATTTATCAGCGATGACAGTCGCATTCTCAACTTGATTCGCGATTGCTCGTACGAATGCTGTTTTTTCAGTATTATTTTGAATAGCGCCATAACCTAAAATGTAGTCAATTTCACAAGTTGCACCATAATCTTCACAAGTAGAATTGACCATTTTGATGATGGTATTTTTGAATAGATGACGCATCTCTTCTGTAGAAGAGCGAACGCTACCCCCTAAATAACAGATATCAGGAATGACATTAATGGCTGCTTTTTTACCTGCATCAAAGTAAGTATTGCTGATTACACCTGCTTCTTGCGGGGAAATCATGCGAGAAACGATCGTTTGTAGTTTTTGCACAATAATACTACCAACAATCACAGGATCAATCGTGACATCAGGTTGTGAAGCGTGTCCGCCTTTACCTTGAATTTTAATGGTATAAGCATCGGTATTCGAGCTAGCAGGACCATCTTTGATATCAATCACACCAAATGGCAGAGTCGACCAAATATGTTGCCCGTAAATGAAATCTAAATGGTTAAATAAACCTGTTTTAACGAGTTCTTGCGCGCCACCAGGCAAAACTTCTTCTGCGTGTTGGAATATCGCCCAAACTTCTCCCGTTAATTCATCAAAATGATCATCAAAATAATGACAAGCAGCCATCAGCATTGCAGTATGAATATCATGCCCACAAGCGTGCATCACACCTTTATTTTGAGATTTAAATTCAAGATCATCACGCTCTTCTAAAATGGCTAAAGCATCAATGTCTGCACGTAAGCCAATTTTAGGGCCAGCTTTTCCTGTCACAAATTTCACTAGTACACTCGTGCCAACAGGGCGACTAACCTCAACATGTTTGAGTTTGCTCATCTGATCAAAAATGTATTGGCTAGTTTCAAATTCCTGAAATGATAATTCAGGATGTGCGTGCAAATAACGACGATATTCTAATAATTGTGGCTGATATGCTTCGAGTACATCTCTATGAATAATTTCCATTGTAAAATCCTTATTAACTATATTTAATACTTAACATATATCTTTAGCATATTTTTATGTTTTCTCTAAAAATTATGATGTTTATTCTAAAAGTATTATCTCTTTTTCAATACAATCAATAAGCCAGCAGCGATGATAATGGCAGCGCCAAACCATCCCCAAAAGCCTAATGTTTCGCCCCAAAAATAATGAGAGATAATCGAGCCAAATACAGCATTGAGATAATAAAAAGGTGCAAGAATAGATGCATCAGTCATTTGATTGGCTTTCGTCACCCACATTTGTCCGAAAGAACCAAATATGCCCATGAGTAAAACGATGAGCCATATTCTGTAATCGCTTGGAAAAGTGAATCCTGTAAATAATCCGATGATTAGGGAGAAAACAACGCCAGTGAGCGAGAAGTAAAAAACAATTTCAGAGCCGCTGGCGAGTGTACCGATGCGCTTGATCGCCACCATTGCCATAGCGACAAATACACCTGCCAAAATCGGTAAGAATGAATACAGTGAGAAATGAGGTTTATCAACGCCTGCTAAAATCCAAGTACCAATGATTGAAAGGATAAAACTAGGGATTAAAACCCAAGAGAGCTTTTCTTTTAGCCAAATCGCCGCCAGAACAGGTACGAATAATGGTGTTAATGAGCGCAAAACCGTCGCATCTGATAAGGGTAATAATGCCAAAGATAGAATGATTAATACCATGCTGATTTGGCCAGAAAGAGAACGCATAGCATGTAATGGCAAACGTTTTAATGAGTTTTTAAACTCTCCTGTGCTGAAAAATACAGGCGCAACCCAAGCCAATGTAATTAAGTTTCTAAATAAGATTGTCGTCGCTGTGGAAATTTCACCGCTTAACCATTTTATCGAGCTATCCATCCCTGCAAATGCGAGCTGAGAAAGTACAACAAACATTATTCCGATCAATGCATTTTTGTTCATGGATATCCTAGCGTGTAAAAATAAAAAGCGTCCTTTAGGCTAGATCAAGTATAGCGCTTTATATTGGGATTAGAGAGATATCTTCTGAGATATATGATGTATTTTTTATTCTCGATATAAAATCAATTTTTAATAAAAAATATTATTTTCCTCTATTCATGAAATCAAAAATAATTTATAAAAAACGTTCGGTGTCATTTTTTTAATAAGGCGATTTATCATGGTTAATGCGAGATTAGAGCAAATATTGTCCTCTCTGAAAAGTAGAGATCCTAACCAACCAGAATTTCAACAGGCTGTTTATGAAATGTTGCACAGCTTGAAGCCTTTTTTAGAAAAGAATCCAAAATATTTAGATCAAGGTTTGTTGGAAAGAATGATTGAGCCTGAGCGAACGATTATCTTTCGTGTGCCTTGGGCGGATGATAAAGGCGTTGTGCATGTGAATCGTGGCTTTCGTGTGCAGATGTCTTCGGCGCTTGGTCCATACAAAGGTGGACTGCGTTTCCATCCTTCTGTGAATTTAAGCATTTTAAAATTCTTAGCATTTGAGCAAGTGTTTAAAAACGCTTTAACACGTTTGCCGATGGGTGGTGGTAAAGGTGGTTCAGACTTTGACCCTAAAGGAAAAAGCGATGGTGAAATCATGCGTTTTTGCCAATCATTTATGACGGAGTTATATCGCCATATCGGTGCTGATGTGGATGTTCCTGCGGGAGATATTGGCGTAGGCGGTCGAGAAATTGGCTATCTATTTGGACAATATAAACGCATTACTAACCAAGTGACTTCAACCATGACAGGTAAATCTATTCCTTTGGGCGGTAGTTTAATTCGACCAGAAGCGACGGGTTATGGCTTGGTTTATTTTGTGACACATATGTTGGCGCGTAAAAAACTGATGATTGATGGCATGAAAGTTTCTATTTCAGGCTCTGGCAATGTTGCGCAATATGCTGCTAAGAAAGTGATTGCTTTGGGTGGTAAAGTTTTAACCATGTCGGATTCTAATGGCTACATCCTATTTGAACAAGGCATGACAACCGCTCAATTAACAGCGTTAATCGAACATAAAGAAGTTAAGCGTGGACGATTATCTGAGTTTGCTGAGATTCATGGATTAACTTATTTTGCTAATCAAAAGCCATGGAATGTTGCCGTTGATATCGCTTTACCATCAGCCACACAAAATGAAATTTTATTAGAAGATGTGAAAACGTTGGTGGGCAATGGCTGTATCTGTATAGCGGAAGGTTCAAACATGAGCTTGGATTTAGAAGCAACGGATTATTTAGTCACCACGGATGTTTTATATGCCCCAGGTAAAGCAACCAATGCGGGTGGCGTTTCTGTTTCAGGCTTAGAGATGAGCCAAAATGCGATGCGATTATTTTGGACGGCTGAAGAAGTGGATCAAAGATTGTGTGACATTATGGAAAATATCCATGCAACCTGCGTTGAATATGGCACTCAAGATGGCACTCAAGATGGGCGAGTAAACTATTTAGATGGCGCAAACATCGCAGGATTTAAACGTGTTGCCGATGCGATGCTTGCTTCAGGTATTGTGTAATTACTTTTGAGAGTATTTATGAATGAGTGGTCGGAGGATCGTTTCTCCGATCACCATAAACATCGCACCAAACACCACAACAAATACACCGATGTAACCCAATATATTGAGCTCAGGATGAGCAAAAATAGATGGCCAAAGCGCTGAGAATAATAATGAAAATCCTAATGTGAACAAGGGTGTCATAGTGATCATTGCGCTGACTTTGGAAACATCCCAAAGGCGCATGGCTTCAGCTAAAGCCCCATAGCCTAATACCGTATTAACACCACAATAAATGAGTAAAACAACTTGTAGCGTTGATAGAGAAAGTACCGAAGTAAAGTCTGCAAATGGGAATAATATAATCATCCCGAAAGTATTCAGGATTAATAAAATTTGTAGGGAGCTGAAATCTCTTAAGGCAACTTTTTGTGCCAATGCAAAAATGACCCATGATAAAGCACTCAGTGCAGCGAGCCCTACGCCGATAGAATAAGCATTAAACGATGAAATCATTTCCACTAAATTCTTATTAAAAAATAATAGTAATCCTGTAATTAATATCGCTACACCCAATAATTGCGGTTGTGTTAGTTTTTCTTTAAATACGATCATGCTCGCAAAGAGTAAACCAACGCTTGAAAGCTGGATAACGATCTGTACGACTGTTGGCGTTGTATAAACCAATGATTCACTGAAGAGTAGAAAATTAATTAAAATCCCCAATGTTAATATGATTAAAACGATTAGTAATTTAGGATTTTGCTGAATTTTTTGAATCGGCAAATCTTTCTTGTAGAACAAAATTGGAAATAGAATCAAAAATGCGATTAAAAATCGATACCAAACTAGCGTTGTTGCATCGAGTGTTAACATGACTTCTTTTAGGGCGATTGGTACATTGCCCCAAATGAAAGCAGTAAACAAAGAGAGAAAAAAGCCAAACTTAGCATTTTTGATGATGGTAGACATTATGAATGCTCGAATAATAAATTAAGTAAATCCATTATACGAGCGAATGAATTGCTGTCTGCAAGAATAATTCTACTGCTCTCAGTAGAATTATTTACCCTCTAACATAAGGTTCTGATTAAGATGTTTAGACTTTTTTATATTCATGCTTAATATAGTATTAGATATCATTCACATATTAACTACTCATAATATAAATAATTAAGGAGAATACTATGACTAATATTTTAAAAAATGCAGAACCATTATTTTTTAAGGGTAATAATATAGGTATTTTATTGATTCATGGTTTTACAGGGACAACTCAGAGTATTCATTTACTTGGAGAGGCGTTAGCTCAAGAAGGTTATACAGTTTTAGCTCCTCGATTAACAGGTCATGGAACTTCCCCTGAAGATATGGCACAAGCGAGTTATAAAGATTGGATACATGATGTAGAAACTGCCTTAACAGAATTAAAATTATATGCAGATAAAATTGTCGTGATGGGTTTATCGATGGGAGGAGCTTTATCTTGTTATCTAGCAGAAAACCATCCCGAGCTATTGGCTGTAATACCAATTAATGCAGCTATTGACATGCCAGTACTTAAAGCTCTATATGATGATAATTATGGAAAAGAAGAATATATTGCAGGAATTGGTTCAGACATAAAGAAAGAAAATGTTGTTGAGTTGGCATATAAAAAGACTCCAGTAAAATCTATGGGAGATATTATTGCATTGATGGCAATGGTTAGAGTTGAGTTACCTAAGATTACCATTCCAATATTAATATTTTCATCGCTTGTTGATCATGTTGTACCACCAAAAAATTCACAAGATATTTTTAATCGGGTTACTTCAATAAATAAACAAATCATTTTATTGGAAGAAAGTTATCACGTAGCCACATTAGATAATGATCTACCAATAATAATTAAAGAAACTATTGAATTTATTAATGGGTTAGCTGAATAAATATAACTAAAAACCCCAGTCATTGACTGGGGTTTTTATTATTTGGATTAATTAAAATATTTATTAACTAAACATTTCAATAATTTTCTTTAAGCCTTCGATCATTTGATCAACTTCGGCTTTAGTGTTGTACATACCAAATGAAACACGAGCAGTAGCAGGAACGCCAAAGCGTTTCATGATTGGTTGAGCACAGTGATGACCAACACGAATCGCAACGCCAAAATGATCAAGCATTGTGCCGATATCATGAGGATGAACACCTTTTACCACAAAAGAGATGACGCCAACTTTATTTTTAGCCGTACCGATTAAACGAACTTCAGAAATTTTTGATAATTCAGCAGTTGCGTAATCCAATAACTCTTTTTCATGTTGTTTGATGAAATCAAAACCAACTTCTTGCACAAAACGAATTGCTGTTTCAAAAGCAATCACGCCAGCGATATTTGGTGTACCAGCTTCGAATTTATTAGGTAATGGTGCAAACGTTGTTTTTTCAAATGTCACTTCATCGATCATGTCACCGCCTGTTTGGTACGGAGGCATTGCATTCAATAAATCTTTTTTACCGTATAAAACACCTACGCCTGTTGGGCCATAGAGTTTATGTGCTGAAAAAACGTAGAAATCAATGTCTAACTCAGTAACATTTAAAGGCTCATGTACGATTCCTTGTGCACCATCCACTAAAATTTTCGCGCCCACTTCATGCGCTTTTTTAGTAATGGCAGGAATATCATTTACTGAACCTAAAGCATTTGATACTTGAGTAATCGCAACGATTTTTACAGTTTCATCTAAATTTTTATAGAGGAAATCCAAGTCTAAACTACCGTCATCCAATACAGGTACAACAACTAAGTCTGCACCTTTAGCTTGGCAAAGCATCTGCCAAGGAACGATGTTTGCATGGTGTTCCATTTCAGTGATCATGATGCGATCACCTTTGTTGATTAATAAATTGCCCAAACTGTGAGCAACTAAGTTAATACTGTCCGTTGTTCCTTTCGTGAAAATAATTTCACGCGGGTCATGGCTGCCAATTAATTCACAAACCACTTTACGAACATTTTCATAACGTTCTGTTGATTCCTGACTAAAGAAGTACACGCCACGATGAATATTGGCGTAGTACTTCTCATAGACTTCTTTCTCTGCATTGATCACACACAACGGCTTTTGTGCTGATGCTCCCGTATCTAAAAAGGCTAATGGTTTACCATGAACTTGTTCATTTAAAATAGGGAAGGCTTGGCGAATTGTGTCGATCTTTGACATGAGAAATCCTTTATTAAGCAGGGCGAACGCGCGTTAAATTTTTTTCTAATTGATGAAGCATCCATTCTTTTACATTTTCATTTTCGATCATTCCTAAGAATTCAGCAGTGTATGAAAGTAAAAGCATAGCTTGTGCTTCTGGTAACTCAATTCCACGAGAACGTAGGTAAAAGAGTGATTCAGGTTCTAAGAAACCAACAGTTGCACCATGTGTACAACGAACATCATCCGCATAAATTTCTAAACGAGGAATTGTCATTGTGCGAGCTTTATCACTCAATAAAATTGAACGAGTGATTTGGTTAGCATCTGTTTTTTGAGCATCTTGATGAACATGAATCATACCGTCAAATAGACCAGTTGCTCTATCTGTTAATAGATTTTTAATGTTCTGTTCACTTGTACAATTTGGCACTTCATGATGAAGCGTCATAATGTTTTCGAGTGATTGTTGATCTTTACCTAAGTTCAATGCGACAAAGTTAGAGTGAGACTCTTCACCTTTTAAACGCACTTCTAAATCAGAACGCACAACATTACCGCCCGTTTGGTAGTGTAAAATTGTGCTTGAGCTTTCTTCCGCTTGCTCTGATTTATAATCATAGAAGCTTGAAGATTGATCAGGATTTAAACTTAATTTTAACCAGTTTAATGCAGCGGCTTTATCAACTTTTGTCGTTACTTTTGAAGAAGCTAGATATTGACCTTCGCCCGCTTCAATGAACAACACAGTAAATTTAGACTCTTCTGCCACTTCTACTGAAACATTGATTTCAGTTGTGTGAGCAGCACCGCCAGCAGTTGTGTAGTTATAAATCACAAAAGGCGTTAATACTTCAGTGTTTGGAATGACTTTGATTTGGATTTTACCTTTTTCCAAAGTCACTAAAACACCTTCAGGCACTAAACTTTCGTCGTACCATTGAGGATTAACTTCACCATTCACAACTGTTAAAACAAAGCATTTTTCAGGCATTGTTTGTTGTGTTGGCATAAATTGTGGATTTGAAGAAACCGCACCTTTCCATTCAGTTGCTAAAACTCGTTTTAAAGGCGTTTCTCTCCAACGTTCTGATCGGATATTATCCGCTAATGTTTGTAGCATGTTGAATTCCTTTATTCTTTACGAGATCCGCCTGCGTTATCACCGCGGTATGAGATGTAACCATTTTTCTCAAGATCAAGCGCCAATGATTTATCGCCCGTTGCTACCAATTCACCATCCACTAAAACGTGAACAACATCAGGAGAAACGTAGTTTAATAAACGTTGGTAGTGAGTGATCAATAAGAATGAACGGCTTTCATCACGTAAAGTATTGATACCATCAGAGATCACTTTCAATGCATCGATGTCTAAACCTGAGTCAGTTTCATCTAGAACAACAGTTGTAGGCTCTAGCACTAACATTTGTAGGATTTCGTTACGTTTTTTCTCACCACCTGAGAAACCTTCGTTAACGAAACGCTTCAAGAATGCAGGATCCATTTTTAC
>CANRJJ010000002.1 GCA_947630895.1 uncultured Wohlfahrtiimonas sp.
ATAGAGTTATTTAATCTCTTCACAGTATCATAGGTTTGTTTATCATATTTTAAGTGATATAAGAAAACGGCATCACGTTGTGTTAATGTATTTGGTAATATTACATATTCTGTATATAAATCATTTTCAATAGCTTCATTTAGTAATAATTTTTTTTCTACTCTGCTCCATTCATATGTTGATATTAATTGGTTGATTGTTGTTGAGTAGCCATAATGTGCGAGGAAGAAGATTAAGGGGTGTATGACAAAGTTACATGAATGTTCAGGTGATTTATATACAATCAATTGATTTCTATCGTAATTAAGTTTGTCTATATATTTAGTGTGATCGAATGGTATAGGAAGTAACGATGTATCATGACTTGCATATTTTAAATCTCTATAGGTTTTTGCAATAGAGTAAATATTATAATTTTTTTGTATGGGATCTAAGCAAATACTAAAAGATTCTGATTTGAATCTCTGATTAGATATGCCATTCACCCAAATACTTCCTATATGGACTTTATGGAGTATATCAATAGGTATTAATATATTGATATTATTTTCATGTTGAAAGCTATTATTTTTAGATATATAAATTGGGTTTGTTAGGTTTAAACATCTTACTTTAATAGCAGTTTGTGTTTTATTGGGGAGGGTGTAAAAATCTTTATCAAACCATGTAACCACATATTCATCTTTACTATTAAATCTATAACTTTCGTTTCCATCTAGAAAAAATTCTAGAATATTTAAGGTATTTATATAATTTTCTCGTTGTAATATTGGGTTATTAAAATAAGACATCTATATCCATCCATAAAATAATATTTTATTAATATAGATAAATTATACATATTATGTGACATTTATTTCAGAGTTTTGACATTTATTTAGAGAAATTACATCCTCCACCAACGAGTGCAACGGCTGAAGCAGTATGATGAGGTGACCTAAAAGGGCGAATGCCAAAATTTTCTATAGAAAAACCTTGGTGACTGACAGAAGCAATCGCAGCAGCTTCAATGGCTTCACTCTGTAACATATCAGGCAAAATAGTCATAAATCTCGAAGCTAGCATTGTTTTACCTGTGCCGGGTGGGCCAATTAATAGAGTATTATGTCCACCACTAGCCGCTATTTTTAAAGCACGTTTGGCAAATATTTGGCCTTTAATGTCTAACATATCTAGAGCTGTATGCGGATAGATGATTTCAGTATGCTTAGGTGCACTTAGCGTAATTTTTCCTTCTAGGAATTGAATCACTTCTTTAAGATTATTTGCAGTATAAATATGGGGGTTGTCTAAAAATCCTACTTCATTGGATTTATCACTGGGGATAATTATATTTTTATTATGTTGAAGAGAAGAGATAACAGTCGGCAATAAACCTCGAATTGCTCGAAGTTCGCCAGTGAGTGCAAGCTCACCGATTAACTCATAATCTTGGATCAGATTAGTTTGCAGTTGTCCTGAAGCGATCAATAAGCCTATCGCGATGGAAAGATCATATCTACCACCCTCTTTAGGTAGGTCAGCGGGTGATAGATTGACTGTGATTTTACGGGCAGGAAATTCATATCCTGAATTGATGATTGCAGCTCGAACGCGATCTTTACTCTCTTTAACAGCAGTTTCAGGCATACCAACAATATTAAAGGCAGGTAAACCGTTGCTAATATGTGTTTCTACTCGAACCGTTTCGGAAATTAAAGCTTTTTGCGCACGAGTGTATAAAACCGATAAATTCATATCCCACCTCAAAATTCACAATTACGTTAATAAGTGTAAATTTATCACTTGGGTGAGATATTAATTATTAAAGTTTTAAACTGAGAAATTAACGACCAGACATGATTTCTGATTCAGCTAATGTAGAAATCTCAATACCTTTCATTGGTTTACCAAGATTTGTTGATACTCTAGCCAATAATTCGAAGTCTTCGTAGTTAGCAGTTGCTTCTACGATTGCGCGTGCAGTTGCTTCTGGGTTTTCTGATTTGAAGATACCTGAACCAACGAATACACCGTCAGCGCCCAATAACATCATCAACACAGCATCCGCAGGAGTCGCAACACCGCCTGCTGCATAGTTAACAACAGGTAAGCGACCCAATTCTTTAATTTGTTTTACTAATTCGTAAGGTGCTGCGATATCACGAGCATAAACCATCAATTCGTCATCTGATTTTGTCGTTAATAAACGAATTTCTTCGTTTACTTGGCGCATATGACGAACAGCTTCTACGATGTTACCTGTGCCTGGTTCACCTTTTGTACGCAACATTTTAGCGCCTTCACCAATACGACGAAGTGCTTCACCCAAATTGCGGCAACCACAAACGAAAGGTACAGAATAATCGCTTTTCAATAAGTGATAAACGTCATCAGCTGGTGTTAAAACTTCACTTTCATCGATGTAATCAATGCCTAAAACTTCTAAAATTCTTGCTTCAGCGATGTGGCCGATACGAACTTTAGCCATAACAGGAATAGAAACAGCCGCTTGAATTGCTTGGATTAATGCAGGATCAGTTGTACGTGCAACGCCGCCTTCTTTACGAATGTCTGAAGGTACGCGCTCTAAAGCCATTACCGCAACCGCACCAGCAGCTTCAGCAATTTTAGCTTCTTCTACGCTCACTACATCCATAATTACGCCACGTTTTGGCATTTCAATCAATTTCTTGCTCATGTTCCAATTCCTTTGTATCTGTGTGTATGTTGAAAGATGGCTAGACTAACAAATCAGCTACACTTTAAAATAGATCCAATTGGATGCTTTTAATACCATCCACTTTTATTTGATGTAATCTATAATGATTCACAATCATTATCTTTTGGGTAATTCATCATGTTTAGCATTCAAAAAAATAGCGCGAAACCCCTGTATCAACAGATCATTGAAGGCATTGAGCAAGCGATTATGACAGGCTCATTATCAGCGGGTGAAAAGCTACCTTCAGAGCGTGATTTAAGCATATGGTTGGCTGTGAATCGCTCTACTGTGATTCGGGCTTTTGATGAATTGGCAGATCGAAATATCATCGTGAAAAAAGCAGGATCAGGCACTTATGTGAATGATCAAAAGTGGGGATTGTTGACATATTCATCGTTCAATTGGCGCAATACGATTGGTGAAAATTATCGCCAATATCCTGCATTGTCATCTGATGCACAAAACTATCAGGATTTACGCAATGGTGACTTGCCGATCGATCTGTATCCACAATTAAAATTACCAGAAATGGATTGGCAATCGATCATTCAAGCGGAGCAACAAGATAATGCGCAGTTGGGCATTTTATCGCTACGAGAAGAAGTACAAAGTTATTTAAAAAGCCGCTTTAAATTGGCAGTGCCTGTCGAACAAATCTTAATTACATCAGGTGCGCAACAGGCAATTTCATTGATTGCTTTAGGGTTATTAAAAGCAGGTGATGCCATTGGGATAGAGCAACCATCGTATTTCTATGCATTGCCAATTTTTCAATCAGTTGGCTTAAGGATATATGGTATTCCTGTGGATCAGCATGGGCTATGCATCGATAAATTGGATGAGTTGGTACATAAATATTCATTAAAAATGTTATTCATTAGTCCGATATTTCAAAATCCAACAGGCACAGTGATGCCGATAAAACGTAAAAAAGAATTGATTGATTTTTGCCAACGTAAAAATTTGCCCATTGTGGAAGATGATGCATATAGCCAGCTTTCATTTTATTCTTCGCTAGATACTGACCCTGTGAAAAAGCTAGATTTGCAAGGGCAAACTATCTATTTAGGCTCGTTATCTAAGTATTTGGGCAAATCTATCCGCATTGGATGGATGATCGCACCTGAACCGATAGTGAATAACTTATCGAACATTCGTCAGAAGTTAGATTCTGGTTTAAGCGCATTGCCGCAAGTGATGGCGGAGCATTATTTACGGGATTATTCATTACAACATGAAGAGAATTTACGTCAAATATTGAGCCAGCGAGCACAGCGATTGATTCATTGGTTGCAAGGCAATGTATCTGATCATTATTTTTATAATCTGCCGTTGGGTGGATTTTATCTTTATTTAACTAAAAAAGATGGCGATGAAAATATCGTGAATACATTGTTATCAGAGAATATTTTGAGTTTGTCGGGTGAATATTTTGGTGATTTAAAATCTAAAAATAGTGCCCGTTTGAGTTTTGTACATTTTTCTCAAGAATAAAATTATCTTAATGATATGTTAAACAAGAAAAAAATTTACTCATGTAAACCATATTTAATATTAATAGATTGACATAAAGGTATTCAACGTTACAATTTTATCTGCTTTCATTCATCAGCAGGTAAATATGAAAAAACAGCATTATTTTTTTGTCACTGGCACAGACACAGAGATTGGTAAAACTAGAATTACATCAGGATTATTAGAAAAAGCAGGAAAAGATGACTACTTATCTTTAGGGATTAAGCCTGTAGCAAGTGGCAGTGAGATGACAAAAGAAGGCCTTCGCAATGAAGATGCTTTAGCTCATCAATCAGCTTCAACACATCAATGTGATTATGAAGTGATTAATCCATTTTGTTTTGAACCTGCGATTGCACCACATATTGTGGCTGGGAATGAGCAGATTACTTTAACAGTTGAGAGCATTAATGAAGCGTTACAGCCTGCATTGAATGAACCTGCTGATTTTATTCTGATAGAAGGCGCAGGTGGTTGGCATACGCCATTAAATCAACATGAGTATTATTCTGATTGGGTAAAAGCGAATCAATTACCTGTGATTTTGGTGGTTGGCGTTAAGCTTGGTGCAATTAATCATGCACTATTGACTCAAGAGTCGATTAAAAATTCAGGATTGGAGCTAGCAGGTTGGGTTGCCAATTGTATTGATCCAAAAATGCCATTCTTACAAGAAAATATCGAATATTTAACTCAACATTTGCAAGCACCTTGCTTGGGGATTGTTCCTTTTTTAGCTGATGGAGAATCCTCTGCTAGTTATCTATCACTTCCAAAATTAAATTAAGAGAAAATTATGACTGAAAATCAAAAGTGGATGCAGAGAGATTTATCTGTTGTTTGGCATCCGTGTACGCAAATGAAAGACCATGAAACATATCCACTAATCCCAATTAAAAAAGGTGAAGGCATTTGGTTGTATGACTTTGATGGCAATAAATATTTGGATGGTATTAGTTCTTGGTGGGTGAATGTTTTTGGGCATGCAAATCCTCGCATTAACCAAGCAATCAAAGATCAGTTAGATCAATTAGAGCATGTGATTATGGCTGGATTTACGCACGAGCCGATGATTGAATTGTCGGAAGAATTAGTACGAATTACAGGTGAAGGATTGGATTACTGCTTTTATGCTGATAATGGATCTTCTTGTATTGAAAGCGCTTTGAAAATGAGCATGCATTATTGGCGCAATATCGGCGAGCCGACGAAGAATAAATTTGTGACATTTACGAATAGTTATCACGGTGAAACTGTGGGTGCAATGTCTGTGGGCGATGCACCTTTGTACACGCAAAGCTATAAATCTATGTTGTTTGATACATTTAAAGTGAGCGCGCCAGATTTGTATTACAAAGCAGAAGATGAAACAGTCGAAGCTTATACGCTGAAAAAATTTGCTGAAATGGAAGAATTGATTCATGCGAATCATCAAAATATTGCAGCGGTTATTATCGAGCCATTGGTGCAATGTGCAGGTGGAATGAGAATGCATTCACCATTGTATTTATCGAAATTACGTGAATTGTGTGATCAATATAATGTGCATATTATACTGGATGAAATAGCCGTAGGGTTCGGACGTACAGGAACGATGTTTGCACACGAGCAAGCGGATATGGTGCCTGATTTCTTATGTTTATCTAAAGCATTAACGGGCGGATATTTGCCAATGTCGGTTTGTATGACGAGCAAGAAAGTTTACGATGCTTTTTATCGCGAATATAATCCCGAATCTGTATTTTTACATTCTCATAGCTATACAGGAAATGCTTTGGCATGCCGCGCAGCATTAACAACGTTATCGATATTTAGAGAAGATAACGTGATTGAAAATAATCAAAAACTCATTCAAGCATTTGCAAAATATACTGAACCATTAAAAGATCATCCAAATGTTGCCGAAGTTCGCCAAACAGGCATGATTACAGCGATAGAAGTGGTGAAAAATAAAGCGACCAAAGAAGCATTTCCTTGGGCAAGCCGTATTGGATTAAAGATGTTTGATTATGCGATGAAAAAAGGCTTATTAATTCGCCCACTCGGCGGCATTGTTTATTTTAATACACCATATATCGTGACTGAAAAGGATATTGAGTGGATGGTGAATATTGCGACTGATGTCATTGATTATGGGATTAGTCAGTCACAATAAAAAATTACTTATAAATTTATTTGCTTTGAATATTTTTAGAGATTTTTTCTAATGATTTAGAGATCGATTGTAAAGATTTTTTTACTTCTAGTTGGAAAGTGGGTTGTCCAATTGAAATATTTTGAAACATTGATATGTCAATGGATATCTCTCTTATAATTTTTCGTTTGAATATTTGTAAATTAGTTTTGCTATAGAACGAAATGGAAAAAGTTATTGGTTGATTGTTTAATGATTCGAGTAATCCACCATATTGCCCCCAATCTATTTTTAATTGCTCATTTGGAAATAAAATTGGTATGCCATTTAAGAAGATTCCAGAATCAAAAAATTCTTTTCGGTCAGTTAGTCGTTCGATACCATAGGCATTTTTTGGTATAGGTGCGGATGATTTAATAGAAATATTTTGCGCTATACCTTTGCCAATATTATGTATAACTAAATTTATGAGACTTGGGCGGTCTAGATCTACTTTGGCATATATTACAATATCGGCAATTGAATTATTGTAATAGGCTAAATATGCGACAGTTAAAGAGGTAAGAGAGATAAAAATAGTTAAGATTTCTGTTATTGTCATGGCTCATTTTTATGGTTAAAAGAACTACATAAAGTAGTTCTCTTATATATATGTTCTTTAAATTTATTGATGTTTACACATTAGCGCGATCAATGCGCTCTAAGCCCCAAAATAGATGGTCAGCATCTGTTTTAGAGAATGCTAAAGGCAATACTTCATCAGTGCCTTCTTCCCAAATTTTTTCTGCTAATGCATCATCACCGTTGGCTAATTCAAAGATCGCTTCTGCAATTTCTAAAGATGTTGATTCATGTGCTGCTGCCCAAGATTTTAATTCGTGAATATCTTTCTTATGTTGATTCATGTTCACCTCGATTATTAATAGTTTTTGAACACATTATTTATAGCATATTTTTATCAGTATGCATGTAAAGATGCTTGTAGTTAACACTTACTGTTAATTAGAGTATTTAAAAGTTAAATTTTTTAAATTATTACCTAATCATAGAAGGAGTATATTTTCTTTGTTGTTCCAATTTTATTTAGGATAAATAATATGACTATTAAAGATCAAATACAAAAATTACAACCAGATATTAATGCAATTACCCCTAAATTAATCGATTTATATAAAGATTTTCATCAAAATCCTGAGTTGTCGATGCAAGAAGTGAGAACAGCAGGAATTGTTGCAGATCACCTGAAAAAATTAGGTTATGAAGTGCATGAAAAAATCGGTGTGACAGGTGTTATCGGCATATTAAAAAATGGTGAAGGGCAAACTGTAATGCTACGAGCAGACATGGATGCACTACCGATGGCTGAAAAAACAGGGCTAGATTATGCCAGTAAAGCTCAAGTTACGAAAGAAGATGGAACAGTGACAGATGTTGCACATATGTGTGGGCATGATCTTCATACGGCATGGTTAATGGGCGTAACCGAAGTTTTAGCAAATAATAAAGACGCTTGGAATGGTACTCTCATGGCTGTTTTCCAACCTGGTGAAGAAGAAGGTACGGGGGCGATGGCGATGGTTAAAGATATGGGTGATAAGTTTCCAAAGCCAGATATTATCTTAGGCCAGCATGTAATGGTAGGTGAGGCAGGCTCTGTAATGTATAAGTCAGGCATTGTATTATCTGCCGCAGATAGTTTTCATGTGAAAATTACAGGTAAAGGTGCGCATGGTTCTATGCCACAAAATGCGATTGATCCTGTGATGATGGCAGCTTATACAGCTGTTCGCTTACAAAGTGTTGTATCTCGTGAGATTTCTCCGTTAGATGGCGCGGTATTAACGATTGGTGCAATTCAAGCAGGTACAAAAGAAAATATTATCCCGGATGATGCAATGTTGAAATTAAACATGCGCAGTTATAAAGAATCTGTGCGTCAACAAATGATAGAGTCAATGAAACGTATTTGCCAATGTGAATGTCATGCATCTAATGCACCTGTAGCTCCTGAGTTTACTCAAATTGATAGTTATCCAAGTACAGAAAATGATGTTGTTGCAACAGAGAAATTAGAAAAAAGTTTTATTGAAATTTTTGCAGATAAAGCGATTGAAATTGGTCCACAAAATGCGAGTGAAGATTTCAGTAATTTTGGTAGAAGTTGGAATGTGCCTTATGTGTTCTGGTTTATTGGATCAACAGAGCCAAGCGTTTGGGATGCTGCTGTTGCGAATAACACAATTAATCAAGTGCCTGCAAACCATTCATCATTATTTAAAGTTGAATTAGATCCAACGGTACAAAAAGGTTTAGAAGCGATGTTAGTGGCTGCATTAACTTGGTTAACACCAGAGCAGAAATAATCATTAGATAAAATAAAAGCACCGTAAGGTGCTTTTATTTTGAATCAAAATTAAGAAATTTTAGCGCCAGGCTTTAATTCACTTAATGTTGTTAACAGTGCTAAATCATTGTCGATAGAAGCTGATAAAATCATACCTTCACTCACACCAAAACGCATTTTACGAGGCGCAAGATTCGCAACAACAATAACGTATTTACCAATCAATAACTGTGGTTCACTATAAGCAGAGCGAATGCCTGAGAAAATATTGCGTGGTTTTTCTTCACCTAAATCTACAGTGAATGCGAGTAACTTGTCAGAGCCTTCTACGAAATCACAATGCAAAACTTTACCTAAGCGTAAATCCACTTTTGAGAAATCATCAATATTGATAAACCCTTCAGGTGCTGCTTCAGGCTCTTTTGCCTTTTTAGATTTCTCTTTTTTATCTGATTTTTCCGCTTTTACTGGCTCTGTTGGTGCTAGGCTTGATTTATTACGTTCAACCAATTGTTCTAATTGTTTTAATTCGACGCGCTTCATCAAGTGTTCATAAGTATTGATGGTTGCATTCTCTAAGCTATTTTCAGTTGCATCAAAAGTACTGAGATCACTATTTAAGTATGTACCAATATTACCAACGGTTTCAGGCAATACTGGGAATAAGTAGATGCTTAATAATCTAAATGCTTCTAAGTAGCTTGTGCACAATGCATGCAAACGAGCATGTTGTGCTTCATCTTTTGCCAATTCCCATGGTTTAGTTGTATCAAAGCTTTCATTCACTAAATCACAGCCACGTGCGATTTCACGCATTGCAGCAGCATAGTTACGATCATCATAATGAGCCACAATGCTTGCTTTCATAGCGCGAATTGTGGTTAACAATTCAGATGTTTCGTCTGCAAAAGTACTTAATTGATTATTGAATAAGTTAGAAACAAATTTACTTGTACGAGAAGCAATATTGATGAATTTACCCACTAAATCAGCATTCACGCGGTTCACTAAATCTTCTAAATTTAAGTCTAGATCATCAATCGCACCTGATGATTTCGCTGCAAAATAGTAACGTAACCATTCAGGATTCAAGTTTTCTTCTAAATATGAACGCGCAGTAATAAATGTACCGCGAGATTTACTCATTTTTGCGCCATTCACAGTGATAAAACCATTCACTGCATATTGCGTTGGTAAGCGGTAACCAGAGAAGTTCAACATTGCAGGCCAGAATAATGTATGAAAATACATAATATCTTTACCGATGAAATGCACCATTTCTGTGCCAGCTTTATCAGCGGCTTCTTTATTTGTGAAATCTTCAAAACTGAATTGAGGATTTTTATTAATGTAGTTTGCTAATGAACCCAAGTAACCAACAGGTGCATCTAGCCATACATAGAAGTATTTATTCGGTTCATTTGGGATAGGGAAGCCAAAGTAAGGCGCATCACGAGAGATATCCCAATCTGATAGTTTATTGTCACCATCTTCACCGAGCCATTCTTTCATTTTATTAGCAGCTTCAGGCTGTAAGCGATCACTGTTAGCTAAAAATTCACGTAGAAATTTTACACAGCGTTCATCTGATAATTTAAAGAAGAAATGCTCAGAGCCTTTCATTACAGGTGTTTTACCTGAAACAACTGAGAAAGGATTAATTAATTCTGTTGGTTGATATACGCCACCACAAACTTCGCAGTTATCACCATATTGATCTTTCGCATGACACTTTGGACATTCTCCTTTGATGAAACGATCAGGCAAGAACATTTGCTTTTCTTCATCAAAGAACTGCTGAATTTCACGCGTGACGATCAAATCAGCTGCTTTTAATTTCAAATAAATGTCTTCAACCAATAAACGGTTTTCTTCGCTGTCAGTCGTATGATAGTTATCAAAATGAACATGGAAGTCTTGGAAATCTTTTAAGTGAGCTTTTTGTGCTTTATCGATCAATTCTTTAGGTGTAATACCCAAAGTTTGCGCGCGAATCATAATTGGTGTGCCGTGAGCATCATCCGCACAGATAAAATGTACTTCAGAGCCAGCCATACGATGGAAACGAGCCCAGATATCACCTTGGATATAACCCAATAAATGACCTATATGAATATCGCCATTGGCATAGGGAAGTGCATTGGTAATAAATAACTTACGTTTCTCGATCGACATATTGCTTTGCTCTCAGTTTGAAAAATAAAACGAATTTCGTAGTGTATCATTCTCTACGATTTATATTAACCTTATTCTTGATTGGCTTTTAGAAGAACGATTGCTTGTGCAGCGATGCCTTCTTCGCGTCCGACAAAACCTAGTTTTTCCATAGTTGTTGCTTTGACATTCACATCATCTTCATGGATGTTTAATGCCTTTGCGATGTTTGCAGCCATTTTTTCTTTATGTGGCATTAATTTAGGTCGTTCAGCCATCACGGTGATATCAATGTTGCCGATTTTCCAGCCTTTGTCTTGTACTTTTTCATACGCTTTTTGTAATAAGATAACGCTATCAGCATCTTTAAATGCAGGATCTGTATCAGGGAACAATGTACCGATATCACCACATTTTGCCGCGCCTAAGATAGCATCTGTCAAAGCATGTAAAACCACATCGCCATCGGAATGTGCTAGAAATGATTTTGTATAAGGGATTTTTTCACCCGCTAAAATAACGTAATCACCTTCTTTAAAAGTGTGAACATCAAAGCCAATGCCTATTCGCATAATTCTCTCTCTTTTAATAAAAAACGCATTAAGTGTAAATCAATCGGATGGGTAATTTTAAAGTTATGGGCATAACCTTTATATACATAGGATTTATATCCAGCCATTTCAATTGCTGATGCTTCATCTGTTATCGGTAAATTATCTGATAAGGCTTTGTCATAAGCTTCATATAAAACACCATAACGGAACATTTGTGGTGTTTGAGCCAAGTAAATAGTATCGCGATCAATCGTTTTTTCAATCGTGTGCTGATTAACTTGTTTGACAGTATCCACAGCGGGCAATGCCATAATTCCACCGACTGAATTTTCTTCAGAAGTAACCTGTTGGATGAAGGTTTGTAGTTCTATATTGCTCAAACCAGGGCGCGCTGCATCGTGCACAATTATCCAATCGTCAGAATTTGCGATATTTGCTAATGCTTGTAAACCAAAAAATACAGTATGACTACGTGTTTCGCCTGCTGAATATGTGGAGATCTTATTTTCATTGATTTGGAGAGTGGGAAAATATTCATCATTATCCGAAATACCGATCACGCCGCTACGAACATAGCTACAATTTTGAAAAATGTTTATAGTCGTTTCTAAAACGGTTTGGTGATTAAGGAGCTCTAGGTATTGCTTAGGGCGATCAGCCTGCATTCGACTGCCAACACCGCCTGCGGGAATGATGAAAAAGATATTTGCCATTCTGTGAAATTATTAAGAAAAAATCTATTTTATAGCATTCATCAGATGTGTGTTGTTGTATTAATAAAAAAATCATTGAGTATTATCAATACATTTTATAAATAATTAAGGTAAACCCTATTTTGAAAAAGTACCTATAGACGCTAAGTAGTATTTTTGTAATACTCTAGCGTTTTGAAAATAGCTTAATAATCGGGGGGTTAAAATAATGAGTGAAGTACAAACGGGCTATACGCCTGAAGAGCGTAAGAAAAGAGTCAAAGGAATCGTAGGGGCTGCATCGGGTAACTTAGTTGAATGGTTTGACTTTTATATCTATGCGGTTTTTGCTGTTTACTTCACATCGTCATTAACGGGTGGTGGTGCTGGTAATAAAGGTGCAATATTTGTTTGGGGAGCTTTTGCTTTAAGTTTCTTTATGCGTCCATTGGGCAGCTGGTTATTTGGTTGGATTGCAGATAAATATGGCCGTAAAAACTCGATGTTAATTTCAATTGTTATGATGGGTGCAGGTTCATTTGCATTTGCATTATTACCAACATATGAGCAAGTGGGTGTATTAGCGCCAATCTTATTGTTAGTTGTACGTATGTTCCAAGGTTTATCAGTGGGTGGTGAATATGGCGCAGTTGCAACGTATATGAGTGAAGTTGCATTGAAAGGCCGTAGAGGCTTCTATGCATCATTCCAATATGTAACATTGTCTGGTGGTCAATTATTGGCAAGCTTATTGGGTGTTTTATTATTGGCAGTTATGTCAACAGAACAACTTGAAGCTGGTGGTTGGAGAATACCATTCTTTATTGGTGGTTTGGCTGCATTAGTATCTTTATGGGTGCGTCGTTCAATCGAAGAAACCACTACAGAAGCACAACGTGAATCAAAAGAATCAGGCAGTTTAATTGTATTATTTAGAGATTACTGGAAAGAATTCTTCTTAGTTGTTGGTTACACAGCTGGTGGATCATTAGCTTTCTATACCATTACGGTTTATTCAAGAAACTACTTAATTGGTCTTGGAATGGATGGCAAAACTGTTGGTTATATTATGACAGCTGGTTTGTTTATCTTTATGTTGGCACAGCCTGTATTCGGTTTAATCAGTGATTTTATTGGTCGTAGAGCATCAATGTTGTTATTTGGTGCAGTAACAGCAATCATCATTTACCCAATTATGGCATTTGGTATGGTTTCTTTGAAAGACTCAGCCATTATGATCACATTATTATTAGTGTTGATGATGTTCTCATTAAGTTTCTATACATCTATTAGTGGATTGGTAAAAGCTGAGATGTTCCCGACAGAAGTTCGTGCATTGGGTGTAGGCTTATCTTATGCGGTTGGTAATGCAATGTTTGGTGGTACAGCAGTTTCTGTTGCGACTTACATGCAAAGTAAAGGACACGCTGAATATTTCTTCATCTACGTAATGGTAATGTTAATTGTGACTTTCTTATGTAGTTTCGCGTTACCGAAGAAACCTAAGTTCTTAGATCACGAGCACTAAATACAAGTAAATTTAAAGGCCCGATTTTTCATCGGGCTTTTTATTATTGATTATTTTTTGCTAGTCCAATATGTTTATTGGGCGATTGATATGCTAGGCTTTAGCCTAATAAGTATTAATTGTTTAAATATTATAAATCACGTTAACAACAAGAGAGGAAGCGCTATGAGTAATGAGTATAAGCATGTATTAGTTGCAATCGATCATTCTGAAGATTCAGAGAAAATTGTGAAGCAAGCAATTGTTGTTGCAGAGCGTAATCATGCAAAGATTACTTTATTGCACGTTTTGGAAGACATTAATATTGCACTCGGATATGAATTAATGCCAATTATCTCTGAGCAAACTGATACAGAAATCGTCAGTGAAGCTAAACGTCATGCAAGAGCTTTGGCTGACCGCTTAGGCATTCCAGATGCAGATACACATGTTGTTTCAGCATTCTCAACCAAAGAAGGCATTATCAAAACAGCCGAAACTTTAGAGATTGAATTGGTTGTTGTTGGTGCGCATACAAGACAAGGTTTGGCGCTCTTATTAGGCTCAACGTCAGGTTCTATTATTAATGATTCGCCTTGTGATGTTTTGGTGGTTAAAGTTTAATTTATGTAAAATATAATAATAATTAATGTTTGACAACCTTGTTGTCAAACATTAAGATACCCATCTTAATTTTACATTTGCCAGACAAGATAAATTAATTAATGATGGACGACCGTTTTAATATCATTCATGAGTTTTATACTAGCTTTTTCACAGCTAAAACAAACTTAATGAAAATTAATCAAAAAGTTATTGAGCCGACAGGTATCAATTTTTCGTCGTTTCAATTAATTGCACATATTTCTGTTGCTACTAATGAACATGGTATGACAACAGCAGAATTAGCTGAAGATCTTTTAGTATCCAGACAAGCCGTCTTAAAACAAATGAAGTGCTTACTAGAAGAAAAATTAATTATTACTAATGAAAATGAGAAGGATAAAAGATCCCCGTATTACTGCATTTCCGAAAAAGGGAAGGCAGTTTTTGAGCAAATAATTGGAGAAATTTATAGTGATTGGATGTTAGCGAGTATGAATGATTTCACAACAGAAGAGATCAAAGCTGCGACTAAAATTCTAATACACTTAACGAAGTTTAAATATCGTGCTAATTGAGAAATGGAAAATGAAAAGAAAAATTTTATCTAAAAATAAGTGGTTTTTGGCTGTCATCGGTAGTTTGGCACTATCTGGATGTTTTAATGGTAATGAGCAAGTTCAACAAGGTGAAATACCACCCGTATCCGTTGTTGCTATTACTGCTAAAGAAGAAAATGTATTGATCAAAGCCGAGTTGCCAGGCAGAACGATTGCTTCAAAAATTGCTGAAGTAAGGCCGCAAGTGGGTGGGATTATTTTAGAGCGTAATTTTGAAGAAGGTTCGTTTGTTGAAGAGGGTGAGACTTTATACCAAATTGACCCTGCGATTTATGATGCAGCTTTACAACAAGCAGAAGCAGGATTGGCACAAGCAGAAGCGAACCAATTCGCCGCAGCTGAGAAAGCTAAAAGAATTAATGCATTAGCATCTTCTAAAGCTGTCAGTAAACAAGATGTTGACGATGCGAACTCATTATTAATACAAGCAAATGCACAAGTGATGGCAGCGAAAGCAACCGTTAATAATGCAAAAATCAGCTTGAACTATACGAAAATGTTGGCACCAATTAGTGGCCAAATTGGTAAGTCTAACTATACGCAGGGTGCTTTAGTGGCAGCAGGTCAGCCAACAGAAATGGCTACAATTCAACAGAATGATCCTATGCGTGTAGATATAACTTACTCTGCAAAAGATTTTACTAATATGCAAAGAAAATTCCGCGATGGTACGTTGGTGAATCCTGTGGAAGGAGCGATTGATGATAATAATTTCACAGTACATTTAGTAATGGATGATGGCTCTCTTTATTCACAACAAGGTGTTGTGAAGTTTTCGGATAGAACTGTTGATCCGACAACAGGCTCAATTTTAATTCAAGCAGAATTCCCAAATGAAGATCAAATTCTTTTGCCAGGTATGTTTGTAAGAGCAATTGTAGAGCAAGGTGTTCAAAAAAATGTTATCCAAATTCCACAGAAAGCTATTTATCGTGATCCTAAAGGCCAAGCATTTGTGATTGTTGTTGCTGAAGATAATACTGCTGAAATTCGTCCTGTAGATATTGAGCAAGCTAATGGTAATAGCTGGTTGCTTGCAGGTGGATTAAAGGCAGGTGAAAAAGTAGTTGTAGAAGGTATTCAGCAAGTACAAAGCATGCTACGTAGAACAGATAAAGTTCCTTTGAATGTTTCTTCACCAGAAGCAAACTAAAGGTTAATGGGAATATTTAAAAGGAATATATATGGCTCGCTTTTTTATTGATCGACCAATTTTTGCATGGGTAATTGCAATATTGACAATGTTTTTAGGCATATTGTCATTACAATCATTGCCTGTTTCGCAATATCCTGAAATTGCACCCCCACAAGTTTCAATTTCAGGTGCGTATCCTGGTGCCAATGCGACCACTATTGAAAATAGTGTGACACAAGTTATTGAGCAGAACTTATCAGGATTGGATGGCTTTAGATATATGAGCTCATCCAGTACGAGTCAAGGAAGTTTCCAAATTACGGTAACTTTTAATCAGGGAACTGATCCTGATATGGCTCAAGTGCAAGTACAAAACAAGATTCAAACAGCTCTGAGCACTTTGCCAGAAGATGTGCAAAGACAAGGCGTCACAGTTTCTAAATCATCAACATCTTTCTTTATGGTTGTGAGCTTCTATTCAACAGATGGTAAGTACAATCAAGCAGATATTGGTGACTTTGTGAATACCAATATCAAAGATACGATTAGTCGAATACAAGGTTTAGGAACGATTCAGTTCTTTGGATCAGGCTATGCAATGCGTGTTTGGTTAGATCCGTATTTATTGAATAAATATAAAATGACACCGATTGATGTCATGGGTGCAATCAGAGAGCAAAACTCTCAAGTTGCATTTGGACAAATGGGTGCAATGCCGACAACCAATGGTCAAGAAATTAACTTTACGATCACGGCGCAAACTCAGTTAGAAACTGTTGAGCAATTTGAAAATATTCAATTGCGTGTGAATGAAGATGGTAGTCAGGTTCGTTTATCAGATGTGGCACGTATTGAGCTAGCAGCAGAATCTTCTGCATTTGATTCAAAGTACAATAATATGCCATCAGCAGCATTAGCATTGAGTTTGGCATCTGGTGCGAATGCACTAGAAACAGCGACTAATGTAAAAACAACGTTAGAAGAATTATCTAGCTTGTTACCTGAAGGGATTAAAATTGCGTATCCATATGATACAACGCCATTTGTTGAAATTTCGATTAAAAATGTTGTTAAAACATTGGTTGAGGCGATTGCTCTAGTATTCGTTGTGATGTATCTCTTCTTACGTAACTTCCGTGCAACGATTATTCCAACTTTAGCGGTGCCTGTAGTATTACTTGGAACATTTGCTGTTTTAGAATTGTTTGGATTTACATTAAATACATTGACACTATTTGCAATGGTACTAGCTATTGGGCTATTGGTTGATGATGCGATCGTTGTTGTAGAAAACGTAGAACGAATCATGGAAGAAGAACATCTTTCTCCTGTAGAAGCGACACGTAAAACAATGGATCAAATCACAGGTGCGCTGGTTGGTATTGCCGTTGTAATTTCAGCTGTATTCGTACCGATGGCATTCTTAGGTGGAGCATCAGGCGTTATTTATCGTCAGTTCTCCATTACAATTATTACAGCAATGACGCTCTCGGTAATTTGTGCGATCGTCTTTACCTCAGCTTTGTGTGCAACGATGTTAGAGTCTCATCATGAACGTCAAGAGCCCAAAGGTATTGCTAAACTATTTGTTCCATTATTGCGTTTGATTGATTGGCCGATTACTAAGTTTAATGATTTTTTTGATCGTTTGAATGCTCGTTATAGAAATGGTGCAAAACATGCCGTAACGAATAGAAAGCGCTACCTTGCAGGATTTGCAGTAATTTTAGTTTTGATCTACTTTGGTTTCCAACGTTTACCAGCAAGTTTCTTGCCTGAAGAAGATCAAGGCATCATGATTGGTATGACGATAGCGCCAGATGGTACATCTTTAAATATTACCAATGATATTTTATCGCAAGTAGCGGAACATGTATTGACTGAAGAGACTGATTCTGTTGAATCTATTATGGCTGTTAGTGGCTTTAGCTTCAGTGGGCGTGGTGGCCAGCATGGTGTGTTCTTCTTAAAGTTAAAAGATTGGGGTTTACGTACATCGAAAGAACAATCTTTAGGGGCAATTCAGAATCGCATTCAGACTTTTTTACAAACTATTCCTGGTGCTCAAGGCTTTGTCTTTGCACCACCTGCGATTATTGAGTTAGGAACGGCAACTGGTGTTTCATTTACATTACAAAATATGACAGGCTTACCACATGATCAATTCATGGGTGAAGTAATGAAGTTTATGGGACTAGCCGCGACAAAGTCAAAAACCATGAATATTGCAACTTTACGTCCAGGAGGTCAGTTTGATGGTCCTCAGTTATATGTAGATATTGACCAAGAAAAAGCACGTGCTTTGCAAATCACGGTAGGGGATATTAATAACTCATTAGCAATTGCTTGGGGTAGTTTATATGTGAATGACTTTATTGATCGTGGTCGTGTGAAACGTGTAATGCTGCAAGGTGATGCAGAGTATCGCATGCAAGCAGAAGACTTTGATAAATGGTATGTGCGTAATAAAGTCGGACAAATGGTTCCATTCAGTGCCTTTGCAACAACAAAATGGACATATGGACCTGCGCAGTTGAACCGTTTTGATGGTTATTCATCATTCCCTATGTCGATTGAAGCAAAACCTGGATACAGTACAGGTGAAGTGATGAAAGAGATTGAAGAGATGACTAAAGAGTATCTAGATGGTATTCAAGTAAAATGGACAGATACATCTTATGAAGAGCGTGAAGCTGGTGATATACAGATGATTCTATATGCAATCTCCGTATTTGTAATTTTCCTAAGTTTGGCGGCATTGTATGAATCATGGTCTATCCCATTTGCGGTAATTTTAACGTTACCTGTAGGTGTCATTGGTGCGGTCATTGCTGCAAATATGGGTGGTGTCGATAATGATGTCTATTTCCAAGTAGGGTTGTTGACAGTATTAGGATTAACCTCGAAGAATGCGATCTTAATTATTGAGTTTGCGAAAGATCTATTATTGCAAGGTAAGAATATTATTGATGCAACAGTAGAAGCAGCACATTTACGTTTACGTCCTATCATTATGACTTCATTGGCATTTGGTTTCGGAGTATTGCCAATGGCATTGAGTTCAGGTGCTGGTTCAGGTGCACAGAATGTGGTGGGTATCACAGTTATAGGCGGGATGATTGGTGGTACGATTCTTGTTCTCTTCTATGCGCCAGTATTTTTTACAATGATCGGTAGAAAGTTTGAACAAAAAGAGCATCAAATCCATGATAAAAAAGAAACTGCTGAATAATGAACAATATTATTTAAGTTGAATAAAGAAACCGCTGAAAAGCGGTTTTTTATTGCTCAAAATAAAATTATCTAGGCAATAAAAAAACCCTCTTTCGAGGGTTGAATGATGATCTTATAGTGCCCAAAGAACGCGTTCTTCAGCTTTCAATAATTCATACACTTTGTCGATGTCTTCTTGTTTTTCTACCCAAACATCAATGGATAACGACAAGAATTTATCTGATTTACTCATTAATCTTTTGATTTTTGAGCCATCTACTTTTGGATCAACTTGCTTCAAAAGCTCGATGATGTCATTTTCAAATTCTTCAGTATTTTTACCTGTGATTTTGAATAAAAAATGACAAGGAAATTCTACTAATGGTTCGTTGGTTTCTGGATTAATCATAATTAATACTCCTAGTTAATTAGTTAGTTTCTCTGCGCCAAGTTGTTTGGCCTTGTTTATCTTCCAAAACAACGTTGCGTGCTTTTAACTCGTCACGAATGCGATCAGATTCAGCCCAATCTTTATTAGCACGAGCTTCGTTGCGTTTAATGATTAAAGCTTCGATTAAATCACTGTCATCATCAGATTGATTCGGTGCACTTTTTAAGAAAGCATCAGGATTCGCTTCAAGAATGCCTAAAACGCTACCTAAAGTTTTTAACACAACATAATCTTTTGGATCATGATTTTTGTTATACAAGTTTGCTGCTTCAAATAATAGATCAATGGCCATTGGTGTATTGAAATCATCATTCATCACTTCTGTGAAGCGAACAGCAATCGGGTGATTAGCATCGAACTCAGGCAATGATTCAGGTGGATTATTCAACGCTGTATATAAACGGCGTAAGCCATTCCAAGCTTGGTTTAATAGATCATCTGAATAGTTAACATGCGTACGATAATGGCTATTTAACATGAAAAAGCGAATCACTTCAGCAGGGAAGTATTTCAATACATCACGAATCGTGAAGAAGTTGCCCAATGATTTACTCATTTTTTCATTGTTGATGTTGATGAAGCCATTGTGCATCCAATAATTTGCCATTGGTTCGTCGTGATAACCTTCAGATTGTGCAATTTCACATTCATGATGGGGGAATTTTAAATCCATCCCACCGCCATGAATATCGAAATGATTCCCCAAAGCTTCCTTACTCATCACAGAACATTCAATATGCCACCCAGGGCGACCATTGCCCCAAGGAGATTCCCAATAAGGTTCGTTTACTTTTGCACGTTTCCATAAAACGAAATCTAAAGGATCTTCTTTATCTGATTGCACTTCTACGCGTTCACCTGAACGTAACTCATCAATATTTTGATTGGATAATTTGCCATAATCTTTAAAGCGACGCACACGATAGTAAACATCGCCATCAGGCACAGCATAAGCTAAATCTTTTTCGATTAAACCTTGGATTAATTCAATCATGCCTGCAACAGCTTCTGTGGCTTTTGGTTCTGTATCAGGTGCTAATACATTCAATGCAGCGCAATCTTCATGCATTGCATTGATAAATTCTTCAGTTAAGGCTTGAATGGTAATGCCGCGCTCATTCGCTCTTGCGATAATTTTGTCATCAATATCAGTAATATTGCGTACAAAATGAACGTCAAAACCTTTGTACATTAAATAGCGACGAATCATATCAAATGAGATCAATGAACGTGCATGGCCGATGTGACAATAATCATAAACAGTCATTCCGCATACATACATACGAATTTTGTTAGGCTCAATGGGGACAAATTGTTCGTGTTTTCTGGTTAGGCTGTTAAAAATAGAGAGCATAATGACTTCCATGAATAAAAATTTCTATATATCTTAGCATGATGGAGCCATTTATCAGAGATTCAAGAGAATATTGATTTGGAAAATAGAGAGTTTCGTATATCCTTTTGAGAAGGACACAATAAATATAACAAAGAGGAGAGTGAATGTTACTTCATTCATTGGAAATACTAGGTTTTAAAGGTATTAGAGATCTAACGATAAATTTTAATAAAGATATCAGTGTGCTGATTGGTGAAAATAGTTGGGGCTCGACAAGTCTTTTGTCAGCATTATCCATTATCAGTCCAGAAAATTTTTTATATGACTGTCAAAAGCATGATTTTTATTACGAAGAAGATTGTCCTGATGATTGTTTAACGTTGCGATTTACTTATGTGGATGATTCATCCACAACAGAAGAAATAGCACAGAATAATCCTTTATTTGAAGTGATTTATTTTTCAAGGCAGTTGAGAAAGCAGGTTGTTTGTTATCAAGTGAGAGCTACCAAAACAAATGGTTCGATCGAAACAGAGCACAGCTTTATTGATACACATCGCAAAATAATAGCTGTAGAAAATTTCGCCGAGCATCTGAGATATCTCATTGATATGAATCCATTGATAATGTTTAAGGAGCAGCTAAGCGCTAAACAATTATCGAATGGCTATGGCGCTCGAGCTAAAGATGCATATCATTCTTTGGTCGAGCAATTGATGAAAGATGCCGAGCAGTTATCACGCAAAGAAGTACAACAAGGTTTATCAGCAGCGACACTTTTGTTGACTTATTACTTAACGAACCAAAAGAATTATGAAGAGCCGATTAGAAAGCCAACATTAGAAGATTGGCAAATCTTGGATAAAATTAATGATCTATTGGATCGAGTGGATAGCTCGATTACACGGAATATGATGATGGATTTTTTTGCCAATATGATTTTTCATCGCATGGGATTTGAGCTATTAGAAGGTGCTTCGCCAATTTTAGTGTTTAAGAATTTTGGCGGAAATATGCATCCGATCATTACATCGGTAGGTATGCGGCTGTTGAAAAATATATCAGTACAAAAAATATTAACTTCACATACGAGTGATTTAATCCCGATGCTTTCTTTGCAGAATGTGATGCGAATATCACGCTCAGATTCAAGTGTTGTGGTGAATCAAGTATTGCCAAAAGATATTAGCAGTAGCACCAATAGAAAAGTCTTATTTCACGTATTTCATCGCAGACCTGTTGCACTTTTTGCGCGTTGTTGGTTTTTAGTGGAAGGAGAAACAGAGATATGGCTATTGAGAGAATTGGCAGAAATTTGTGGACATAATTTAAATGCAGAAGGGATTGCATTGATAGAGTTTGCGCAATGTGGAATTTTACCTTTAATTGAATATGCAGAAGCAATGGGCATCGAGTGGTATGTAATGGCAGATGGTGATGCAGCAGGGCGCCATTATGCCAAATCTGTTCGTAGTCACTGTAAAGATAAAGAGCATTATTATCGTCATATGACTCAGTTACCTTCGAGAGATATTGAGAATTTTCTCTTCCAAAAAGGTTTTAGCTCCGTTTATAAACAAGTGGCTTATGGCTCAACAGAATTTGTGAATTTACCTGTACATGAAATCATTCAGCGGGCTGTTCAGAAAAGTTCTAAGCCAGATTTAGCACTGGCAGTTTGTGATTTTGCACGTACAAGAGGAACAGAGTTGATTCCATCTTTATTGCAGAAAACATTTAAGAAAGTTATCGAGTTATCGAAGGGATTCATAAAAAATGAATAGAATGTGTGATATTATGGTGAACTTAGTGAAATTTATGTCTTATTAAGTATTCTCTTATTAAAATTTTAAATCGATCATGTTTAGTATTTTAATAGGAAATTACCTTGTATATGTCGGCTTAAAAATATAGTATGTTCACGTCATTTATTTTTCGTTCAATTATTTAAAAGGAGTCTTAACATGGATGTTGATTTTACATTTGGTAACTCAAAAACTGTTGGCGATCGTTTGGATGCGTTTGAAGTAACAGGCGTAAAACCAGGTTTTAACCATCACGAAGAAAACGGTGTTTCTGCATTTGAAACAATCAATGAAAAATCTTTCCCAGGTAAATGGAAAGTTATCTATTTCTATCCAAAAGATTTCACATTCGTATGTCCTACAGAAATCGTAGCATTCGATAAATTGGCTGGTGAATTTGCTGATCGTGACGCTGTATTGATGGGCGGAAGCGTAGATAACGAATTCTGTAAATTGGCTTGGAGACGTGATCATAAAGATTTAGACAAATTGGGTCATTACTCTTTTGCTGACGTAAAAGGTGAATTGATCGATATGTTAGGAATTCGTGATCAAAACGAAGGCGTAGCATTACGTGCTACTTTCATCGTAGATCCAGATAACGTTATTCAACACGTTTCAGTAAACGGTTTGAACGTTGGTCGTAACCCAGCAGAAACTTTACGTATTTTAGATGCGTTACAAACTGATGAATTATGTCCATGTAATCGTCAAGTAGGCGGCGAAACTCTATAATTTAGAGTGAGCATAAAGATTATGAAACCACGCTTCGGCGCGGTTTTTTATTGCTCGTCTTTTGTTGATTTTTTTTTGGCGCGAGGATGTGCTGAGTCAAATACTTTAGAAAGATGACCAAAGTCTAAATGTGTATAAACTTGCGTGGTTGATATATCTGCATGACCTAAAAGTTCTTGTACCGAGCGAATATCTTGGCTGGATTCTAAGACATGCGTTGCCATAGAGTGGCGAAACATATGAGGGTGGATCTTTAGTCCTTTACCAAGCTTTTGTGCCATATGTTTGACTCTATTATCAATCTGTCGGCTAGTTAAGCGATTGCCTTGTTGAGAGATGAATAGGGCAGGATCAGTTTTTTGCCATTGATCACGAATGTTAAGCCAAAGAGATAAAGCTTCTTTCGCTTTGTTGCCAAGCGGTAAAATACGCCCTTTACCACCTTTGCCATCATTCACACGAATCTCATTGTTCGCTAATGATATGTCAGACATATCTAAAAAAGTTAATTCAGATAAACGTAAACCAGAACTGTAAAAAAGCTCACAAATGGCCAAATCCCGTGTTTCTAATGGTGTACTTGGTTGTTGATTCAGCAGCTCTTGCATAGTATCAACAGCAATAACTTTGGGTAAAGATTGTTGTGTTTTCGGTGTTTTAACCAAACGAGCAGAATTGGAAGTAATGAATTCTTGAGATTCAAGGTAATCATAAAATACTCGAATGCTGGCAAGATGTGTTTTTAAGCTATTCAGTGATAATGGCTTTGCAAAAGTAGGATGTTTCTTATCACCTTTGTGGCGATAAATAATATATTTCTGTAAACAACCTTGATCGCATTCCTGCCATTGTGTGATTTTTTGATCGCATAAATATTCAGCCAGTTGGCGGAGTGTCAAAGCTTTAATCTCAACACTTTTAGGGCGATATCTTTGGGAGAATTGTGTTAAAAACTGATCAATGGGATCAAATAAACTACTCATAGCCTTTACGCATATCTCGTAACTTTTGACGATCTTTTTTATCGGGTGCTTTATCAGGTTTAGGATTATGCACTAATTTTTTCATTTCACGATCAGCCATTCTTTTTTCGAGGCTTTCTTCTGTTTCATGATAAAGCAATACTGCCACTTTGGCAGGACCACGAATCTCACTCAGATCATCAACGATAATGTGGAAAGTTTCGCTTGCTTTTTCGATGATTAAAGTATCTTCTATTTTAATAGTGCGAGCAGGCTTGGCTTTGTCACCATTAACTTGAATTTGATTCTTTTCAATGGCCTCAACAGCCAAGCGGCGAGTTTTATAAAATCTCGCCGCCCATAACCATTTATCGAGTCTCATTTTTTTCTTCAGATGTAGAAGTTTGCTCTTCCATCACTGATTCAATTTCTGCTTCAATTGCAGCAGCTTTTTGATCAGCTTTCTCTTGTTCTGCTTCATTTTCCAAAAGAACAATATTGAGTTCTAAAACATCTAAGCCATCTTCTTTATCCATAGCAACCTTGATCTGATCGCTATCAATTTGCATATATTTGCGGACAACTTCTAAGATATCTCTCTGTAGATCTTTTAAGAAATCAGGTTGATTCGATGGTGAGTTTTGATTTCGCTCATGCGCAACAATGATTTGTAAACGCTCTTTTGCAATAGATGCTGATGCTGTTTTTTTTCGTCTTTTAAATAGTGCGCTAAACATACATTAACCTCCAAAAATTCTTTGGAAGAAGCCTTTTTTCTCTGCTTCAATGAAACGATGTGGTTTATCTTCGCCAAGGTATCTTGCAACGATGTCTTCATATGCTTGGCCAGCATCTGATTCTTCGTCTAAGATTACAGGCGTACCAGCATTTGAACACTGTAAAACTGATTCTGATTCAGGCACAACACCAATCAATGGAATGCCTAAAATTTCTAAAACGTCGGTCACAGAAAGCATATCGCCAGATGCAGCGCGTTCAGGGCTATAGCGCGTTAAGATAAGATGTTGCTTAACTTCTTCGCCTTTTTCAGCTTTGGCTGTTTTGCTTGCAAGAATGCCTAAGATTCTATCTGAGTCACGCACAGAAGAAACTTCTGGGTTTGTCGTAACGATCGCATCATCAGCGAAATACATTGCTAATTGTGCACCTTTTTCAATACCTGCAGGTGAATCACAGATAATGTATTCAAAACCTAAATCCTTTAAGCCTTGAATCACTTTGCCAACACCTTCAATAGACAATGCATCTTTATCACGGGTTTGCGAAGCGGGTAAAATAGAGAGATTTTCTAAACGTTTATCTTTAATGAGAGATTGCTGTAGAGTTGCTTCATTATTCACAACGTTTACAAAGTCATAAACAACGCGACGTTCGCATCCCATGATAAGATCTAGATTGCGCAAGCCAACATCAAAATCAATGACTGCTGTTTTATGGCCGCGTTTTGCTAAACCGGCTGCAATACTCGCACTCGTTGTGGTTTTACCAACACCACCTTTTCCTGAAGTTACAACTATTACTCGTGCCACGATAGACTCCTAAGTTTTATATTTAAAGTTCTTTAGTGATGTGTTCTATTTTTAATTCATCATCTTCCAGATATATTTGTACAGCTTTTCCGTACCATTCATCAGCAATTGATTCTAAAAGCTTGTATTTACCAGCGATAGAGATCAACTCAGCTTCCAATGATTGGCAAAAAATTCTTGCAGAAGTGTCGCCATTAACACCGGCTAATGCTCGACCGCGCAAAGCACCATAAATATGGATATTTCCTGTTGCTAAAACTTCAGCGCCGGTATTCACAGTATTAATGATGATTAAATCTCCATCTGTATGATAAACCTGTTGTCCTGAACGAATGTGGCTAGTGACCATTTTGACTGAACTTTCTGCTTTTTCAGCAGGCACTTCAGGTTTAACTTCTTTGACAGGCTCACTTTGTTCAGCTTTAGGCTTTTCATAACGAGGTTGGATATTTGGAAAAATTCCCCAGTTACTAGCTTTCGCTTTATTTAATAAGTGTTCTGGCGTATTGAGCAAAGCAACAGGAATGATTCCTTGATTAAGAAGTAGATTTTTAAGCCAATTGAAGTCCAAGTGTAAGGTATCTTCAGGTAGCTGACCTAAGTCTATAATCATAGGTAATTGCTGAAAAAAATCAGGGGATTCAGCAATCTTTGCGTTTAAAGTTTCTTCAAACTCTTTAAGATTGCTGGAAAATAGATGAAGAACGGTTAATGTAAAAAGACCGCCCTTCATTTGAAAACAAGGTTTAGACATGAAGAATAAATCCTAATTAGTGATCGTGACCGCCTGCGTGAACGTGACCATGATCTAATTCTTGTGCAGTTGCATCACGTACTTCAACAACATCAACGTCAAAGTTCAAAGTTTTACCTGCTAAGAAATGGTTAGCATCTAAAGTGATTTCATCACCTTCTACGCTTAAAATTACAAAATGACGTTGATGACCATTTTCTTCAGCTGCAATCATGCCGCCTGGTTGAATATCATCAGTTTCTTTGAAGTGTTCGCTACGGCTGATTGTGAATATATTTTCATCACTGCGAAGACCGTAACCATCTTCAGGCGCTACGCTGAATGCAACTTGTTGACCAGCTGCTGCACCTTCCAATGCTTTTTCAAAACCTGGGATCATCATGCCAGCGCCTTGAATGTATGTTAATGCTTGCTCTTGACCTTTGTTACTATCAATCACATTACCTTGATCGTCAGTTAATGTGTAGAAAACAGATACAACTTTCTTAGGTGCAATGCTCATTATTAAATCCTTATCAATAATTGGTTTGAATTTTCACACTATACAGCAAACTCTAGTCGATCACTAGACGTTCGGCTGGTTTTTTAGTGTAAATAAACTCCCGTTTAAGCATAAAAACACCTATAATATGAGTAATTTTTCATTGAGGGGGACAAAATGAGTCAAAAAACTTTAAAGCAACAAGCAGCAGAAAAAGCCTTAACATACATCTCTAAAGGCGAATTATTGGGTGTTGGTACAGGTTCGACTGTGGATTGTTTAATTGCATTGTTGCCAGAAGTTCGTCATTTGATTGATGTTGTGGTTTCTAGTTCTGAAAGATCAACTGAGCAATTGATTCAATTAGGTTTTGAAGTTGTTCCGTTAACAGATGTAGAAAAATTAACACTGTATATCGATGGCGCTGATGAAATTAACCCCGAATTACAAATGATCAAAGGTGGCGGTGCTGCTTTAACGCGTGAAAAAATTGTTGCAGCCCATGCTGATCAATTTATTTGTATTGCTGATGAATCAAAATATGTTGAAACACTAGGTAAGTTCCCATTGCCAGTTGAAGTGATTCCAATGGCCTTGAAACATGTGCAAAGAGAATTGAACAAAATTGGCGATGCACGCATTCGTCCTAATGTTATTACAGACAATGGTAATCCAATCATCGATGTATATGGTTTAGAGATTAATGATCCTTTAGCATTAGAAACACATATTAATCAAATCGTTGGTGTTGTGACTAACGGTATTTTTGCACATCGTCCTGCAGATTTATTGATCTTAGCAACGGACGAAGGCATCAAAACTTTTAAGGCATAATTTAAGTGATCGCAAAGCACTATATTCAAAATTTTATTTTTATTATCATCATCGGCGTGCTCGGTTATATATCGCTGACGCTCTATAAAGATAATAATAGTGAAGAGGAGAGCTCAGTCTCTCCTTATCCGCTGTTTGTGGTGAAAGATTATAACTTAGTACGTTTTGATGAAAATGGTAAAAAATCATATGCCATGATTGGCCCTGAAATGGAACATTATGATGATGAACGTGGCTCTAATTTTGGTTTTCCATTTTTAACGCATTTTACTGAAGATGGTCTAAAAGATTGGACGGCGAAAAGTAAAAGTGCACAAAGCAATAGTAATCAATCACTGATTGTGATGAATGATGATGTAGTGCTGACGAAATTTGATAAAGATAACGAAACCACAACAATATTGGATACTTCTCAGTTATTTGTTCATGATAAAGGTGAGAAGGTTACCAATGATGTTTGGACAAAAATACGAACCTATCCTAATAACACAATCGAAGGGATTGGCTTATTAGGATTCCCAAAAATCGGGCAATTTAATTTGTCGAAGGATGTGAAAAGTTATTATGAAACGATCAAAGATTAAAACCGTTATTAATATATTCTTAGCCTCTATTTTGATAATGCCAATTGCTCAAGCATTACCAGAAGATAGCAGTTTGCCTATTCAAATTACAGCTGATTCAGGTGGATATGATCAGCAAATCAATGAAGGCTTTTACGATAGCAATGTCGTGATGGTGCAAGGAACTTTAGAAATTCAGGCTGATCATGCGAAGTTTAAAATGATCAATGATGAGTTGGATAATGTCATCGCAACAGGTAAAAAAATTAAAATTAAATATCTGCCAGAAGAAGATAAACCTTGGGTGCATGGCGAAGGGGAGATTTTAGAATATTTCCCTAAGAAGAATTTATTAGTTTTAAAGAAAAATGCACGCCTAACGCAAGATACAGACATCGTGGAAGCGAATGTTATTGAATACAATACGATGGATAAAAAAGTTAAAGCTTTGAGTGATAAAAATTCCTCTGATCGTGTATTTTTTGAAATTAAACCAAAAGGAAAATAGCCATGCAATTAAAGGCAAAAGAGTTGGTGAAACGTTTTAAAAAACGCACAGTGGTGAGTGGAGCGTCTTTTCACATTAATGCAGGTGAGATTGTTGGTTTATTAGGGCCAAATGGTGCAGGTAAAACAACGAGTTTCTATATGACGGTTGGCTTAATTACGGCTGATGAAGGTCATATTTTTTTAGATGATCAAGACATTACTAAATTGCCGATGCACGAAAGAGCGCATAAAGGCATTGGTTACTTGCCACAAGAGGCTTCTATTTTTCGCAAAATGACATCGCGCGATAATATTTTGGCCATTTGCCAAACACGTAAAGATTTAACGAAACAACAGCAAAATGAGTTGGCAGATAGCTTATTGGAAGATTTTAAAATCACGCATATCGCCAATTCATTGGGTATGTCGTTATCAGGTGGTGAAAGACGCCGCGTTGAGATTGCTCGCAGCTTGGCATTGAATCCGAAATTTTTGCTTTTGGATGAACCATTTGCAGGAGTTGATCCTTTATCAGTTGCTGATATTCAAGCCATTATTTTAGATCTATCTAATCGTGGTATTGGTGTGTTGATTACAGATCATAATATTCGCGAAACATTAAGTATTTGTCAGCGTTCATATATCTTGCAATATGGCACTGTGATCGCAGAAGGTTCAACGGATGAATTACTTAGTAATCCTGATGTTCGCAGTGCGTATTTAGGGGAAAACTTCTCGTTATAATGTCAGAATTTCTTTTTTATGATTATGAAACATTCGGAATCAGTCCAAGACATGATCGAATAGCTCAGTTCGCGGCGATTCGCACTGATGCCGATTTTAATATTATTGATGAGCCCATCAATATTTATTGCCAACAATATGATGATTACATTCCATCTTCTGAAGCAATATTGATTACAGGGATTACGCCTGATTATTGTAATGAGCATGGCTTGCCAGAGCGTGAGTTTGCACAAAGAATTTATGATGAGTTTATGAAGCCAAATACCTGTATATTAGGTTTTAACTCTATTCGATTCGATGATGAAATGACTAGGTATCTCTTTTATCGTAACTTTTTTGATCCTTATGCTTACACTTGGAAAAATGGAAATTCACGTTGGGATGCATTGGATTTGGTGCGTGGTGTTTATGCATTAAGACCCTCTGATATTCATTGGCCAACGATTGATGGCAAAGTTAGTTTAAAGCTTGAAGAGTTGTCTAAAGTGAATGGTTTAGATCATGAAAATGCGCATGATGCATTGAGTGATGTCTATGCAACGATTGCTGTTTTAAAGCTCTTGAAAGAAAAACAGCCCAAATTTTTTGAGTATTTTTATCAAAATAGACGCGCAAAAGATCTGCAGCCGATTATAGAAAAACATATGTATAAGCCGCTTGTACATGTTTCTGGAATGTTTGGCGAAGTGAATGGCTATCTATCTTTGGTTATGCCGATCGCGATGCATCCTTGGAATAAAAATGCAGTGATTGTGGTGGATCTCCGTGGTGATATGAATGAATTGCTGAATTATAGCGCTGAAGAGATTAAAACAGCGATGTATACAGCAACTAATGATTTAGATGAAGGTCGTAGTCGTGTGCCTTTAAAGCTCATTCATTTGAATAAATGCCCAATAGTTGCACCTTTTGGCGTATTAAGAGATGTTGAAAACTTGCACGGTTTAGGGATTGAAAATTGCTTGGATAAAGTTTCAGTCATTATGCAGAACTTATCTAGCGTAGAGCGTAAGCTTATTGAGGTGTTTAAACCAACAACTGCGCCATCTTATGATGATCAAGCAATTATTTATCGCGTAGAGTCGATGTTATATGATGGATTTTTTGGTCCTGAAGATAAAAAAGTAATAGAACAAATTCCTTATTTATCAGCTGAAGCTCTACAGCAAGCTCATTATCAGTTTAAAGATGCAAGAATTGCACCATTGATATTTTTATACAGAGCAAAAAATTATCCAGAAAGTTTAAATGGTGAAGAATATAAAGCGTGGACAGAATATTGTGATGTTCGCTTCGAGCAGAATATTGAAAGATTGCGTGCTGAATATTTGGAAAATGTCGAAAAATATCAGGATGATGTTGAAAAATCAAAATTATTAGAAGCGTGTTATTCGCTCTATTTTAACGAATGAATGTATTAAGTGTTGCCACAATTAATGCTGCTAATTTAGGTGAGTGGTCAAATGAAGAGCGCATTTATAATTTTGCACATTCTATTGTTGAAGACCTAAATTCACCCATGATCATAGCCGTGCAGGAATTTGGTGGATTGCAAGTAGAAGGTGAACTGGTTGTTCCAGCAAGAGTTGCCGATCAAATCACGCAAGTTTTGAAAGATCAATTCCAGCAAGATTATCGTTATGCAGAGATCGCTCCAGCGCCAGAAAGTAGCGGTGGTGCTGATAATATCAATATACGCTGTGGCTTTTTGTATCGAGGTGAAGTGATATTAAAACAGTTAGCCTTGGTGGGAGAAAGCGCAGCTGTATTTGTCGGCGATGAAGCTGAGGATTTGGTCGCTTCAAGACATCCATTATTGGCTAATTTCGAGTTCGATGGAAAGGCTTTTAATATCATTAATTGCCACTTAAAATCTATGAGTACTAAAGATCAAACTAAAAAGCAAGCAAAGAAGCAGCGAAATCGACAATCACAATATATTGCTGATTATATCCAAGAAAATAACTTATTAGAATCTCCTATGTTAATCATGGGAGATATGAATGATACATTTTCGAGTAAAACATTAAAAGCATTTGTCGGACTTGGCTTAGAGAGCGCACATCAATCATTGCAATATCAAATTTTCACGTATAAATACCATAAAAAACCCATGCTTTTGGATTATATTCTGTACAATGAAGGCTTCGAAAAAATAGAAAGCTCGATCGCTCATATTAATACAGATCAAAGTAGCGGCCGAGTCTATAGTGACCATGATCCTTTAATGATGATTTGTCGGATATGCCCAAAATAATAAGTGCTTTAATTATTCTGATTTGCTCTATAAGTTTTGCTGATAATTTTAGTGAAGCAGTGGATGCGTATGATCGTCAGGAATATGAAGAAGCATTTCAATTATTCAGTAAATTAGAGCAGCTAGGGCATATTGATGCTACCAATAATTTAGCGACAATGTATCAAACAGGTACAGGAACATTTAAAAATTATGCGAAGGCTGCGGAGCTATATTTGAAAGCAGCAGAAGCAGGGCATATTGATGCGGCATTTAATTATTCAACTTTAGCGCGTTTAGGCATTGGCATTCATAAAAATTCTGCCAATGCTTATGCTTGGTCAATCGTGGCGGCAAGGCATGGTGCTAGTGATTTAGTGGCTTATCGAGATGCATTAGTAACCAAAATTTCACCAGATGAATTTGAGACAGGGTCAAAGCAAGCAGAAGATATTTTAGACGAGCTATCAATGTATGAATATTCGATCGGATGGCTTTTGCCGAATAATGTCAAAATTACATCGAGAGAAATACGCTTGCCGACTGCGATTGATAAGGTTGAGCGGCTTTCGGCAGAGGGTGAGATCACCGTTATTAAAAGTGAAGATTTGGCAAAAATTACAGAAGAAAATATTAATGAATATAGAGTGCCAAGCTATAGAGCCATATTTACAACTTTGCCATTAAAATTAAATCCATACTCATCATCTATTTATAGGCCATTGTTAAGCTCGTCTAAATATAGCTCGGATGATGTTTTAAGACCAAGAAGATACTTAGGTGAACGTTCAGTACCGATTGTTGAGGCGATGGAAGTGGATGAATCTTTGCTGCCATTATTTCAAAGCTTATCTAACAGCTATCGTGTGCATTTAAATGATATTATTCGGGCAATTCAGACGCTAAATCCTGATGTATTTGAAGCTGATTTACCATTGCGCTTAAAAGATGAAAATGCACGTTTAAATATCCCTAATTATTCTCAAATTCAGAGTTTTTAAAATGTTTGAGCGGGTGTTTCAATTTTTATATCCGCATCATTGCTCGATTTGCTCGGTGTTAACACACGATAAATTGATTTGTGACAGTTGCTTTACTAGTGCGATACGAAAATTTAGTTATTGTAAGCAATGTGGTGAGGATGTTGTCCATAACCATTGTATCAATTGCGAATTAGCTGAGGAACAGCATCAGATTGATAGATATATCATAGGTTATCAATACAGTGATGCTATGAGAGAAGCGATTATTAAACTAAAGTTTAATCGACAAATGTACATGGCTAGGGTAATTCTGTCGTTAATGTTGCCAGTTATCGAAGAGTATAAAGATATTTTTGAAGATATTGATTATATTTTACCAATGCCGATAGATCGAGTGAGATTGGCAGGGCGTGGATTTAATCATATGTTAGAGGTAGCAGTTTTATTGCAAAAAGTTATTAATAAACCGATTATTTATAATAAATTACATAAAACAGCTTTTTCAATTCCACAAAGTCAATTATCTAAGAAAGATCGAGCAAATAATCTAAAAAGGGCTTTTAGCTGTGAAAAATTATCAGGTCATACTTTATTGTTGGATGATGTTTTAACAACAGGAGCAACGTTGAAATACGCATCTTTATCACTAAAGAATGCGGGTGCAGAAAAAATTACTGCATTGATCCTCGCTAAAGCATAAAAAATTAACAATGTTGTTGTATTGAATTAAAAAGTGCTACAATTCGCTCATGGGTGGATCACTGAGATATACGTGTTTAATATGCCTAAGTCCCCTTGATCCTAAGTATATCGTAAGATATATTACTAAGCACTGGTGAGCATGCTGATCTTAGATCAGAAGCCTAAAGTGTTTAAACTTATATCCATTTGAACCGTTCGGTTCAAGGGTAAGGTTTACTTAACGGTACTTCGGGGTCCACTCTACTTCTTATTATGATCAATCAATCATCTATTCGCCATCAAATGTTAAAGATGCGCGCTGAGCTCAGTCAAGATTATATCGATACCCATCTTGATAGCTTTAATCAAAAATTAATTTCTTTTGTACAGCAGTTTTCTAGCATTGCTATATATAGTGCTATTCGTAATGAAGTGCCATTGGACCGTATAGTTGAGCATTATTCTGCAAGTAAAAAACTCTCTTTGCCAAAGATAAATGCCAATGATGAGTTGGAGTTTGTGGGTTATCAGCCGAAACATTTATGGAAAATTGGTAAGTACGATATACCAGAGCCAATTACAGATGTAATAGCTTATATTCCCGATGTTTTTATTGTGCCACTGACTGCTGTAGATAAGTTAGGAACAAGAATAGGTATGGGGAAAGGGTACTACGATCGATATTTAAAAAATATTAAAGATCAATCCATATTAGTTGGCGTTGGTTGGGACTTTCAGCTACATAATGAAAATTTTCATAGGCAGAGTCATGATATACCTATGGATTGCTTCATTTCTCCATCAGCATGTATAAAATTTAGACAATAAAAAACACCTAGCTATGCTAGGTGTTTTGATGATTTGAAGGTAAATTATTTACCAACTACACCATTGATTACTACATCAACGCGACGGTTTTGAGCACGGCCTTCAGCTGTGTCGTTCGTTGCGATTGGGTTTTCTTTACCGTAACCGTGAGTAGTGATAAGAGCTGGGTTTACACCGTTAGCTACTAAGTATGCTTCAACAGCTTTAGCACGACGCTCAGATAAACCTAAGTTGTATTGTTGTGTACCGATAGCATCAGTATAACCAGACAAAGAAATTGATTTAACTTTAGCGCCATCTTGTTTGATTTCTGCTGCTAATTCATTTAATTTTTCTTTACCAGCTGGTTTTAATACAGATTTATCAAAATCAAAGAAAGCATCTGCGCTTAAAGAAACACTTCTTGAACCACAACCAGGAGTTCCGTCACGTGTTAAAACACATTCACCTTGACGATCTCTAACGAATTCGCCTTGACGATCTACTAAACCTTCTAGTTGAGCCATTGCTGATGTTGAAGCAACAAGCCCAGCAATTACTAATGTAGTTAATTGCTTTTTCATATGTAACCTCCAAATAAGGACCTAAACTAAATAAAAAATTAACACTTGATTTATAAGTGTAAATATATTCAGCGCAAGAATAACACAACTGATAGCAGAATGATACCGCATTTCTTGCAAAAAACATACATTTTTGTGTCAAAAATGAAAATTTATTATCCTTATTCATACAAAAAATAAGTGAAATTGTATCTTAATTAATAATTAATCAAAATAAATTCTAAGTATTTCAATCAATTATTCAATTGTATCTTTTTCTTCTCCTAAACGATAAAGACTTGCGTAGATGTTGTTTTTTTCCAACAACTCCTTATGCGTTCCCATTTCAACGATCTTACCGTGCTCAAAAACAACAATGCGATCAGCCTGCTCAATTGTACTTAATCTATGAGCAATAATGATGGTTGTCGTATCTTTACTAAGCACTTTTATACTTTCTTGAATATTAAATTCACTCTTCGTATCCAAGCTACTTGTTGCTTCGTCTAAGATTAAAATTGGTGCTTGCTTATATAGTGCACGAGCAATTGCAATTCTTTGACGTTGCCCACCTGATAGCTTGCCACCATTCTCGCCAACTTGTGTATTCAAACCTTCTGGTAGTGCTTCAATGAATTGCCAAGCATTCGCATTTTTAGTCGCTTCAATGATTCGATTCATGTCAGGATTTGGATCACCCAATGCAATATTATTGGCAATAGTATCTGCAAACAGAACAACATGCTGACTGACATAACTAATGTGATCACGATAATCTCTGAGAGATAAGTCCGCTAGATTATATTCATCCACAAGAATGTTACCTTTGGTCGGGGAATAAAATCCTGCGAGTAAATTTGCAAATGTACTTTTGCCACTGCCTGATGCACCGACGAGAGCGACAGTTTCTTTAGATTGAATATTGATGGACAAATGATCGAAAACATTTGGTAGATTTTCATCATATTGGAAGCTAATGTCATCAAAGTGAATATTGCCTTTAATCTGTAAAGGTAGCTTTTCAGGATTATGATGTGTTGCAGTATCTCGCTCAATAGGTGCATCAATCAATTTAAATACACTTTCCGCACCAGCTAAGCCGCGTTGTAATGATTCATTTAATCTAGTGAGTCTTTTAATTGGATTAAGTAAGCCAACCATTGCAGCTAAAGTTGCCAAGAATGCGCCAGGTGTTAATCCATCATCACTAACTTGTTGAGATGCGTAGCTAATAACGCCAGCAACACAAAATACAATTAATAATTGAACCAATGGGCTTGCAGTTTCTGAGGCAACCATGATTTTTACATTGACGCGTTGTAATTGATTATTGGTTTTGTGAAAGCGTTCTCTGACAAAGTCGTAAGCATTAAATAGCTTGATTTCTTTGTTACCACGAATTGTTTCTTCTGTGATGTGATTCAAATGACCCATATCTTCTTGAGCTTTGTGTGACAATTTACGAAGGCGTTTTGAAACTACTCGTAAAATTATCGCAACAAATGGCGCAATCAAAAACATGATCAAACTAATTTTCCAGCTGTTATAAAACATTACAAATAATAAACCGATGATTGCAGCTGAATCTTTGATTAATGTAACGAGCGCAAAAGAGCTGATTGTTAATAACTGGTTAACATCGAATGTTAATTTTGAGAGCAGCGAGCCAGAGCTGTTTTTGTCATATTCAGCGATTGGTAGCGTGATCAATCGATCGAACATTTGTTGGCGCAATGTTTGTATCACTTTTTGTGCGACAAATTGCATCCCAACATTACCTAAAAAGGCAAATACACTTTTCACTAGAAATACAGCGATTAAGATGAAAGGCATCATTTGGATAAAACTAGGATCTTTTTCGAAGAAGCCTTTGTCTAAAATTGGTTTTAAGAGTGCGAATAAGCCAGCTTCAAAAATGCCTGAAAGCGCAATAGCGATCAACGCAAATATTAATATTCCACGTCTTTGTGCTGTATAAGATAAGAGTCTTTTATATAGCTGTAAGCTAGTAGTTTGCATAATCTTTTTAGTATAAAAAAGAAATAATTATGCCATATATAGCAAAAGCGCACAGAAAGAATGTTTCTGTGCGCTTTAGATTTTAAGTTGTGAGCTGTTTTATCGATTAGTAGATGATTTCAACACGACGGTTTTGTGCGTGAGCACCTTCATCTGAACCACCAACAGCAGGACGTTCTTTGCCGTAGCTTACGATTCGAATTTGGTTAGGATTCACGCCATCTGCAACCATTAAATTAGAAACAGCTTTAGCGCGTCTTTCACCTAATCCAATGTTGTATTCGCGAGAACCACGATCATCTGTATGGCCTTCTAAAATTACACCACGAGATGGATTTTGACGAAGTTCAGCAGCGTGAGCGCTAACAACGTTGTAAGATTCTTGGCGTAAACGATCAGAGTCGAAATCAAAGTATAAGATTCTGTCTTGTGTACCGCGCTTACCATACATTGGATCGTAGTAAGTACTAGCTTGTTCGCCGTTGTAGCCAGAGCCACTACCAAAAGCACCATTGCTTCCATCAGCAGATCCAGACGTGGAAGAACACGCTCCTACGATAGCAGAAAGACAAACGATGCTAAGAAGTTTGAGGCTGCGTTTTTTCATAATTTCTCCCTATTAAATTGAAATTAATTTAGTGTATTAATTTGACCAAGCTGGCTCTCTGACATCCGAAGCATTGCTTGAGAATTGTTGTGTAACATTTCCATCATTAGAAACAGCATTTAAACCACCATTTCCATTTGCGTAAATAATCATATGGCCATTGCTCGAGAAGCTTGGAGCTTCATCTCTGCCACCATTGGTTAAACGCTTAGTTGCACCTGTTTGTAAATCAGTGATTGCAATACCAAAGCCATTGCCACTACCACGATTCATTGTTGCTAAGTAACGACCATCATTTGAGATCGCTGGGCTCGCATTATAGTTACCGAAGTTTGAAACTCTTACAGGAATTGCACCGCTATTTGGACTAATACGATAAATTTGAGGATTGCCAGCTCTATCTGAAGTGAAGTAAATCATATTATCTCTACCCCAAACAGGTTCGGTATCAATACTCGGATGATTGGTTAAACGAGTAAGATTTCTGCCATAAATATCAGAAGTATAAATTTCAGGATTACCATCTTTAGATAATGTGAATGCTAAACGAGTACCATCAGGAGACCAAGTTGGTGCGCTGTTGATGCCAGGTAAATCTAAGACAACATGACGTTTTCCAGAATAAACATCTTGAACGATGATCTTACTTTTTTTACCTTCCAATGAAGCATAAGCAATTTGCTGACCATTTGGTGACCATGCAGGTGATAAAATTGGCTCAGGTGAATTAAAAATTGTACTTGGATATGCGCCATCAGCATCAGAAACGATTAACTGATATTGACGGCCATTTTTCGCAACGTATGCAACTTTTGTATCAAACGAACCAGTTACACCTAAAATTTGCTGATAAATAGCATCGGCAATTTGGTGAGCTGTTTTGCGCCATTGACGTTCATTACCGCCATTAACGGTATAAACGCGCTGTAACATAGATTTTTTAGAGAAAGTATTCATCAAATCCACAGAAACTTGATTGCCTCTCACTGTTAAAAATACGCCATATTGAACGCCACGTTTCATCCATGCATCACTATTGATGCTAGCAGGACCTGCGTTTGGCTCAGGAGAGTTACTCGCTGGTAATGTAATGAAACGGCCAGATCGAGCAAGGTCGGCACCGACCACTTGTTCAACATAATTACCTTGTGGGTCGCTAGAGAATAACGCTATCGGCATAGCATTATTGGCAGCTTTAGTGACTTGTATTTTTAATTGAGCATGACTAAATGTGAGAAGTGAAATAAGGATCAGTAAAATTCCATATTTCAATCTTGCAACATGTTTCTTCATTTTACACCTCTTGAGATGATTACGATTTGTTGAGAGCCCAGATGCTATCTAGATTGCGCCAGTATTCGTTGCAATCCATACCACAACCAAAAACATAACGGTCTGGTACATCTAAACCAATATAGTCTACTTTAAAATTATTTGGTTTGCGATTATGGACTTTATTAAATAAAGTTGCAGTGTACACTTTTGTTGCGCCCATTTCTGCTAAAGCAACCGTGATTGCTTCTAAGGTTGTGCCTTCATCAAAAATATCATCCACTAGTAAAACAGGGCGATCTTCTACCGGTATGCTTGGCGGTGCAACCCATTGAAGTTCTCCGCCAGTTTGTGCGCCTCTGTAACGAGTCGCATGTAAGTAACCGATTCTGAAAGGGAAATTTAATCGTGAAAGTAGTAATCCACCAGGGATTAAAGCACCATTCATGACGACTAAAACAATAGGATCTAATTCGGATAAATCATTTTGTATCTCGACAGCCATTGTATCGAGTGCATCGCGTACAGCTTGCGCAGAAATAATTTCTTCAGCATTATCTAAAATTTGCTGAGCTTTATTGTCGGAATTTGACATAGCATACCTTTTTAGATGAATAAAACTTAGTGAGATGTGTTTTTCTTATTAGTTGTGTACTGAGCAAGAATTCTATTCGTCATTTCTGAATTACCTTCTTTCTCTAGTTCTTTTAATAGAGAAATCAAAGGATGAAGAATACGATTGCCCATCTGTGTTACAACTTGATCAAACACATCATCGAGATCGGTCTGATTTTGATGTTGAGCTAACTGCTTTGCTTTACGAATGGTCGTTATTTTTTGTTCGTCAGCAAAGTGAAATACTGATTGCAGATGAACTGAAAGATCAGCCAGTTGAAGCCAATTTTCCCATTCAGCAACACTTTGTTGAATATAAACCTCAGCTTCTTTCGCTGCGGCTTCTCGTGATTGATAGTTTTTTTCAACAATATTGTTGAGATCATCCACGCTGTAAAGATAGATATCATCTAATTCATTAACATTAGCTTCAATGTCTCTCGGTACAGCAATATCTACCATCAAGATTGGTTTGTTGCGACGAGCTTTTAATGCTTGGCTTGCCATTTCTTTAGAAATTAGAGAGAAAGGCGCGCCTGTAGATGAGATCACAATATCAGCATTGACTAATAAATCAGGGATTTGTTCTAGCGGATGAACAGTGGATGGTATTGCTAAACGGCTACTCATTTCTGAAGCGCGACTTTGTGTACGATTAGCGATTGAGATAGACTTAACATTTGCCTCGATGAGGTGTTCAGCGACCAATTCAATCGTTTCACCCGCGCCAATTAACAATACATTTTGCTCAGAAACATCAAAGATTTGTTTCGCCAATTGTACGGCGGTATAAGCAACAGAAATGGTATAAGCACCAATATTTGTTTCAGTGCGAATGCGTTTTGCTGTTTGGAAAGATAACTGGAATAGACGATTCAAAGTCTTGCATAAAGCACTTTCTTGCTTAGACATTTCAAAAGCTTGGCGCAATTGCCCCATAATTTGAGGTTCACCCAAAATCAATGAATCTAAACCTGCCGTAACTTTTAATAAGTGCGCAATGGCTTCATTGTTTTGATAGAAATAGTGATATTTTTGAATGTCTTCCATAGAAATACGAGAATGGCTGCGCCACAACTCAAAAAATTCTTCTAAGGAAGTGGTTAAGCCATCTAAGTAAAACTCTGTTCTATTACATGTTGACAGAATGACAACACCTTTTGTCCATTCATTTTTCTTCAGAGCTTGTATAAAGCCTGGGACATTTTCAGGCAATACAGAAGCCTGCTCACGTATTTCTACGGAAGCTGCTTTGTGATTAATGCCGATAGCTACTACAGTCATAGATGGTTAAATAATTCAGATAATGAAATCGTAAAAGTTGGATATATTAGCAAATTTTCAGCGTCTCTACATCTAAAAGAAGAAGATAACTAAAGAGATTCATAGAGTTCTTTGAGTTTTGCTTGGCTCTGAACTATTGTATCGCTGATTGGAGGAATGTATTTTGCTATTTTTGGAACAGAGAGTTCACGCAGAACATTTTCATATAAAACTGTCAGATCATTCGGCTCAGATTTGCCATTTGGATAGAATTTATTAAGATTCTCTCCAACGCCACCATAATCGAATCCAACAACAGGCGTGCCACAAGCCAATGATTCAATGACTGTTCTACCATAGGATTCAGGTTTTGATGTAATGGAAAGTGTTAGATCGGCCAAAGTATAAATTGAGGGCATGTCATCACATGTGCCAAACCATAGGATTTGAGATTGTAATTTAGCTTCAGAAATCCGCTTTACCATCTCTTGATAATAATCTTCATTGCGTTTGTCATAGCCGCCGACAATGACAGCTTTAATGTTGACATAGCCTTCTTTTTTAAGATTAGCTATAAGATCAATCAATAAAGAGATACCTTTAATGCGTGTAATTCTACCTGGTAAAAGTATGAGTTTATCCTTAGTGAAATCAATACCAAGATCGATTAGTTTATCTTTAATTAAAGGCTGAGGATCATGATAAGTATTATAGAGATTTGCATTAATACCTTGCGTGATCACCTCAATTTTATCCACAGGCTCTTGTGGATAAGCTTGTGATAGATAATCTTTCAAAGATTGAGAAACAGCAATCACTTTATCTGCATGCAACATCTGTTGGCTGTATCGATTGATTGAGTTAAAGCCATGAACAGTTGTTACAATTTTAGGGTGATATGAGAGCTTTTTGATGGCTAATAATATTAACCATGCCTGTAAGCGAGAATGAATATGGATGATATCTGGGTGGATTTCTTCAATCAGCTTTCTGAGGGCTCTAACTTTCATTAAAGAGCGAAGGTTTTTCTTTTCAATGGGTAATTGAAAATGTTGGCTACCTTGTTTAGTTAAAGTTTCGACTAATCGGCCACCAGCAGATATCACAAAACTGTCAGCATATTTCGCAATAGACTGACAATTCTCTAAAACGTAGTATTCAACGCCACCTTGATTTAAGGCAGGGAGAATTTGTAGGATTCTCATTCGCATTTATTCAAATTTATAAGTGTAGCCGTAGCGTTCTTTATTGTTTGGGTCAAACATCGGTTTCGCCGTATGCCAAATATGATATTGCTCAGCAGAAATCATTAATACAGTGCTATTACCATAACGATTCATTGTTGCAATATCTGTAATTGTTCCGATTGCAGAAATGCGCACATTTTGTAATTGCTCAGGTGAGATATATTCAGGAATATTGATGATCGTACGTTCATTCATATTACCTCTATGAGAAGGTGCATTATTTTTGTCTAATAGCCCATTTGCAATTTCTATCTGTGTTGAGTGATTGCCATGTGTATATGTAATGATCGGGCCGCCGACAACTACCGTTTGCCCTAACGTAACTTTTGGTGATTGCTGAATGGCTTCTTTATAAGTTAATGCACTGCTTGCTTTGTCACCAAAAGAAGAAGCACAAGCTGCTATCAATAGCGTTAAAGGTAATACTTTTAATAGATTTAACATGTCAATAATGACCTAATTTAAATGATTGATATTGTCTGAATGAATTACTTTTAGTACAAAATGCATTTTTGCAATTGGTGAGTATATTGAATGATATTATCTTTCATAACCATACTCTTTTAGTAATTTACTCATTTTGTCCACAACTTCTTGATCCATTTCTATTGGAATACCCCATTCACGATCTGTTTCTCCAGGCCATTTATTGGTTGCATCCATGCCCATTTTTGAGCCTAGACCTGAAACAGGTGAAGCGAAGTCAAGATAGTCAATTGGTGTATTATCCACCATCACAGTATCTCTAGATGGATCCATTCTTGTAGTAATTGCCCAAATAACATCGTTCCAATCACGACAATTCACATCTTCATCCACAATGATCACAAATTTTGTGTACATGAATTGGCGTAAGAAAGACCAAACACCTAGCATTAATCGTTTCGCATGGCCTGGATATTGTTTTTTAATCGATACAACTGCCATTCGATAAGAGCAACCTTCAGGTGGTAAATAGAAATCAACAATCTCAGGAAATTGCTTCTGAATGATTGGTACGAATACTTCATTCAATGCAACGCCAAGCATCGCAGGTTCATCAGGTGGGCGACCTGTATAAGTCGAATGATAAATAGGATCTTTACGATGTGTGATACGCTCGACCGTCATTACAGGGAAATTATCCACTTCATTATAGTAACCAGTGTGATCGCCATAAGGGCCTTCAGGCGCCATATCATCTGGGTAAATATAGCCTTCCAAAACGATTTCAGCATAAGCAGGAACAGTTAATTCATCCGATATTAATGACTTTGCAACATAGGTTTGTTTACCGCGAAGCAAACCTGCAAAGGCATATTCAGACAACGTATCAGGAATTGGTGTCACAGCCGCAATGATGGTTGCAGGATCAGCACCTAATGCGACAGTTACAGGGAAAGGTTTGCCTGGGTTTTTTAATTGGAATTCACGAAAATCTAATGCGCCGCCGCGATGAGCTAACCAGCGCATAATAATACGGTTTTTACCAATCACTTGTTGGCGGTAAATACCAATGTTTTGACGTTTTTTATGTGGACCTTTGGTGATGGTTAGGCCCCAAGTGATTAATGGAGCTGCATCTAAAGGCCAACATTTTTGAATAGGGAGTTTGCTTAAATCGACATCATCTTTTTCAATGATTACTTCGCGGCAAGCAGGTGTAGAAGTCATTTTCGACTTCATTGATAAGACTCTTTTGAAAATAGGGAATTGCTTGAGCATTGAGCGCAAGCTCTCAGGCGGAGAAGGCTCTTTTAAAAATGCCAATAATTCACCAATTTCACGCAATTTCGCAGGGTCTTGTTCACCAATCGCTAAAGCAACGCGTTCAGGTGCACCGAATAAGTTAGTTAAAACAGGGATTGTATGGTCTTTTGGGTTTTCAAACAGAAGGGCAGGGCCTTGTTGTCTTAAAACATGATCTGAAAACTCAGTCATTTCAAGATTGGTATCAATCTCATGTGAAACTCGCTGTAATTTGCCGTTTTTTTCTAAATAATCGATAAATTCTCTTAAGTCTTGAAATTGCATGCCGATCAGTCCAACCCAAAAAATCCGATTATAGCATTAATAAAAATCCATCTGTTATAATTCGGGGCTTAAACTTTGAAGTGAATAATGAATAAAATAAGAGGCTGATATGTTGTGGGATGTGAATCAAATCGATTTAGAATTACAAAAAGCAGATGAACTATTAAAGGATTTAGGCAAGGCAGTCACCATATTTGGTTCTGCGCGAATCCCAGAAGATAATCATTATTATCAATCCACCGTCAAAGTAGCAGAAAAGATTGGTGAAGCAGGTTATGCGATCATTTCAGGTGGCGGACCTGGCATTATGGCTGCTGCAAATAAAGGTGCTCAATTAGCGAATGCAGATTCGGTGGGTTTGAACATCGTTTTGCCAAATGAGCAGAAGCCTAATCCTTATCAGACTCATTCATTAACTTTTTCACAATTCATCCCGCGTAAACAGACATTTTTTAATTATTCATCAGCATTTATCTGTATGCCTGGTGGGTTTGGCACGTTGGATGAACTGTTTGAAGTTTTGACTTTGATTCAAACGGGTAAATTAAAACAAGCGCCAGTGATGCTATACGATCACGATTTTTGGGGACAACTCTTTGGCTGGTTTAAAACATCTTTGATGGATCAAAAACTCATCAGTAACGATACATTTGAATGGGTATATATTGTCAATTCAGCCGATGAAGTGATGGAGGTTTTGAAAAAGCATAATGTTTAAAATGATGTTATTGTAATTTTGCTGTGTAAAACCAGATTTTTTTAAAACTATAAATAACATGGAGATAATCATGAAAAAATTGTTTTTAGCACTTTCTTTATCAGTCGCAATGACCACATTTGCAACAGCCGAAACAGTGGTTGTTGATATCAATGTTGTTACTGATGCAGGTGTCGCAGATAAGATTGGCACAGTAGAATTGCAAGACACTGAATATGGTGTTGTCTTTACGCCAAATTTAACATCGTTGAGCCCAGGTGTGCATGGTTTTCATGTCCATGCTAATCCAAGTTGCGGTAATGAAGCGGCTGACGGCACAAAAGGACCTGCTTTAGCTGCTGGTGGGCATTTTGATCCTGCTGATACTAAAAAGCATGGTGCGCCATGGGGTGATGGGCATTTAGGTGATTTGCCACCGTTATATGTTGCTGCAGATGGCACTGCGACGACAGCAGTATTGGCGCCACGCATTAAAAATATTAGCGATATTAAGAATAGAGCCATTATGGTTCATGTGCATGGTGATAACTTCTCAGATAATCCTGCGCCTTTAGGCGGAGGCGGTGCACGAGCTGCATGCGGCGTGATTAATGGCTAATGAATAGCATCATTCGATGAAATACAAATACAGGGGCATCATGTTAGAATGTCCCTTTATTTTTAGGGTGATGAAAATGCAAGCAAGTGATCGTTATTTGTTCTGGGTTGATTTAGAAATGACAGGTTTGGATGAAGAGCGTGATCATATTATTGAGATTGCTTCCATTGTGACTGATAGCGATTTAAATGTTGTGGCAGAAGGGCCAGTGATTGCGATTCATCATCCACAAGAAGTATTAGATTTAATGGATGATTGGAATCAAAATACACACGGACAATCAGGCTTGATTGACCGCATTAAGGCTAGCGATATTGATTTAGCGACAGCTGAAAAGATGACTTATGAATTTTTATCACAATGGATTGTAGAAAAAAGCTCACCATTGTGTGGCAATAGCATCGGTACTGATCGACGTTTCTTGAAAAAATATATGCCACAAATTGATAATTATTTGCACTATAGAAATGTGGATGTAAGTTCATTTAAAGAGATGATTAAACGTTGGTATCCTGAAGGACAATCTTATGCAAAACAAAATACGCATAAAGCATTGGATGATATTCGCGAATCAATCGAAGAATTGAAGTTTTATCGAGAGAACTATATTAAATGATGAAAGATAAGCACGAGCATAACGTTAAAATTACCATTAAAACACCGATGCAATTTTTGGCATCAGGTTTTGGTTCTGGCTGTGCGCCAGTTGCGCCAGGAACATTTGGTACATTAGCAGCGATACCAATTTGGATTTTATTGAGCTTTTTATCACCGATTACCTATGCAATCTTAGTTGTAGCTATCTTTGTGCTGGGTTGTTATGTGAGCGAGAAGGCTAGCCAAGAAATGGGTGTGCATGATCATGGCGGTATTGTAATCGACGAGTTTGTTGGTTATTTCATCACAATGTTTCTAGTGCCATTATCTTGGGTGAATATTTTATTAGGATTCATTTTGTTTCGTATTTTTGATGTATTAAAACCATGGCCAATCAAAGTGCTAGATCGACAAGTTAAAGGTGGTTTTGGCATCATGATTGATGATGTTTTAGCGGGCTTCATGGCGCTTGTTTGTATGCATCTTTTGTTATGGGGATATGCTTATATCTTTTAAGCAAAGAGTGAAAAAATATTTGATTTGGTGGGTCAAAAAGATTCACCGATCTTATCGTTTCATGAATGGCTTAGTCGTTGTCGTATTATGTCTAGGGATGTATTGGATTGCATCATTTTATCAATTACCTGTTGATAGATATGATACAGAACCTTATGAGTATTATCCGATTACATTAGAATGTGATGTTGTGGAGGTTTTGGATGGCGATACGATTATTGCGAATTGCCCGAAATCTTTAGAAAGTGATGAGAAAAGTTTGAGGTCCATACGTTTTTGGGGAATCGATGCCCCCGAAACAGGTCAAGGTGAGTGGGGCGATTTAGCCACGGAAACTTTAAAAACATTAATTGGTGACCACCAAACCATCACCATTGAGATCATGAATCAAGATCGTTATCAGAGAATGATTGGTAAATTGTATGTAGATAATGTAGATGTTTCTTTAGAAATGATGCGCTTAGGTGTTGCAGTTGTTTATCATCGCTATAATAAAGATCAAAACTATATAAATGCAGAGAAAAAAGCTAGAATGGATCGCCTAGGCATTTGGGCGATTTCTGGGGCTCAGCAAAATCCAGAACGATGGCGGCGATTTAATCCATAAAAATTTTGGTAAAAATATATGTTATTCACTATAAAAGAAGAAGAGTTATCCCGTGATGAAAATGTGTTGTTGCGACAATATACCCATTGGTGGATATTTGTAGTTCCTGCAATTATATTGATATTTGGTATTTATTTATGGTTGAAGGCAATCTCTAAAGGATCATTTTCGTTGTATTCTTTGATTGTATTTGAACAGCCCACTGCGGCAGTGAATACGGTGAGTTATCAAATACAGTATTATCTTCAGCAAGGTTCAGAAATGTTGCGTAATAATTTACCTAATGCAGTATTTGAATTTTTGAGCCAAACGCGCTTGCATCCAAGAAAATGGATCAGCCAATTGGTGATGTTGTATGGCTTGTATCGCTTGATTCGTGCAACCATTACCTTTGTAACCACAAGAATTTTAGTGACTAATCAAAGAGTATTGATCGAAACTGGTTTTTTTAGACCTCAAATTGTAGAATTTCCTAAAATGCATATTGATGCATTTCACATTAAGAAAGGATTGTTGAGTCGATTTTTTCAAGTGGGTACTTTGATCATTCAAGCATCGGGTGGATTAACTGTGCGATTGCCTGCGATCAAAATGCCTCAAGTCCTCACAACGACAGTTATAGAGAATGAATCTGCATGATGTTAACGCAAAATAAAAATCTGCTGCAATTACAAGGCGATTGGATTATCTCTAATACGACAGAGATTGAAAAAGCTTTGAATGCGATTGATTTTTCAACGATTGACCTGAGCCAAACTATCGAGATTGATGGTAGTAGCTTGGCAACCATGGATACCAGCGGTGCTTACTGGATGAGTAAGTTCATGGGGCAAGTGGCAGATAAAAAAGGTAAAACAGCGCTGATAAAGTTTCATGATGAAATTTCTACGCTGGTTAGTTTTATTACGGCGCGAACAGATAATGTTAAAGAAGAGCCTGTCACGAATCAAAAAGATGGTTTTTTTGTAAAGATTGGCAAGTTAGCTTACGACGTAAAAGATCAGTTTTATAACTTCTTTGATTTTATCGGGCGTGTTTCTCTTGTGATGGGAAAAAACGTAGCGAATCCAACTAAAATCAGATGGCGCACCTTATGGAGTAATGTACAAACAGGCGGTGTACAGGCGCTTTTTATTGTGGGCTTGTTAAACTTTTTAATTGGTATTGTTATTTCTTATCAAGGCGGGGCGCTGCTGAAACAATATGGCGCGAATATATTTGTTGTGGAATTAATTACAATATCTATGCTTCGTGAATTGGCGCCATTGATGACCGCTATTATTGTAGCGGGTCGAACAGGATCAGCAATTGCAGCACAAATCGGTACGATGGTTGTGAATGAAGAAGTGGATGCATTAAAAACCATTGGAATTAATCCATTGGATCAATTGGTGGTACCGAAAGCATTATCATTGATGTTGGCGTTGCCGTTATTAACAGTATTTGCTGATATTTGCAGTGTGTTCGGTGGTATGGTTTTAGCGAGTACATATTTAGATGTTTCATTTGCAACATTTGTGGCTAGAATTCCTGAGGTAATGACAATTAATACATTGTTTGTAGGATTGGCAAAAACACCAATCTTTGCATTGATCATTGCATTAACAGGTTGCTATCAAGGTTTTCAAGTGAAAGGCGGTGCAGATAGTGTTGGGCAACAAACAACGGTTTCAGTTGTTCAAGCGATCTTTTTGGTCATCATTTGTGATGCAATCTTCTCAATTATTACAAGGAATGTTCCGATCTAATGACAGATATTATTTCAGATAAATCGAATATAGCCATTGAGATTGAGCATTTATATAATCGCTTTGGCAGCCATTCTGTGCATGAAGATTTAAACATGACTGTGAAGAAAGGCGAGCTTGTGGCTTTAGTAGGTGGTTCAGGTTCAGGTAAAACGACTTTATTGCGCGCGATCATTATGTTGCTGAAACCTTATTCAGGGCAGATCTATATGATGGGCGAACCTGTTTGGGGAATTCCAAATCAGGAACAAATGAATCTTAGAAAACGATTTGGCATGTTGTTTCAAAGTGGTGCGCTGTTCAGTTCATTGACGGTTTTGGAAAATGTAATGGTACCGATGAAAGAGCATTTGTCACTGTCTCATGCAGAAATGAAAGAGTTGGCAGAGTTAAAAATTATTCTGTCAGGTTTACCAATGCATGCAGCGAACTTGCTTCCAAAAGAGTTGTCAGGCGGGATGATTAAACGCGCAGCGCTTGCACGAGCTTTGGCGCTAGATCCGCAATTATTATTCTTGGATGAACCAACTGCAGGCTTAGATCCTGTAGGTGCAGGTGAGTTTGATGATTTAATGAATCAATTAAAAGAGTCTTTATCGTTAACCATTATGATGGTAACGCATGATCTAGACTCATTATGGGCGATTACAGATAAGGTCGCTTTTTTAGGTGAAAAGAAAATTTTGGCATATAAGCCGATCGCGGAATTGGTGAAAGATACTCACCCGTTAATTCAAAAATATTTTCAAGGCCCAAGAGGGCGAGCGACAGAGGAAACTTATGGAAAATAAATTTAGTTTTGCTGCTGTTGGTGTTTTTGTCGTGGGATTTTTTATTGTCCTCGTAACACTAGTGGTTTGGCTAACAGTTGGTACTAAAAAAGTGACATATTTGCCGTATAAAGTTGTGACGACGGAATCAGTATCAGGATTATCTATGAATTCAGCCGTTGACTATAAAGGTGTGGATGTTGGTATTGTTCGTCAGATTCAATTGAATGATAAAGATCCAAGATATGTCATTATTTCTTTGGATATTATCGAAGGAACACCGATCAAAGCAGATACAGAAGCTGTTTTAACCAGTAAAGGCGTCACGGGGCTAGTTAATGTAAGTTTGACGGGTGGGACAGAGACTGCACCTAACGTGGTGCCAACGCATGAAGATCCTATTCCTGAAATTAAAAATGGACCGTCTTTGACGCAACGATTGGATACGGCTTTTAATAATATCACCAAATCATTGTCTGATTTATCTGCTAAGTTAGACATTGTAATGACTGTGGAAAATGGGAACCGAATCAATAATATTTTAGGCAATGTAGAAACGATTACAGGACATTTGGCCAGCAGTTCAAATGATATTTCTAAGATTACTAAAGATGCCGCAGAAATTATGGCTGAAATAGAGCCAAAGATTGATCGAGCTTTGGCTGCATTTGATTCATTCAGCGTGATTACAGAAAATGTGAAAGAGACATCCGAAGGCTTACAAGTGACTTTGGATAAAGCTGATGCAACTTTGGATTCATGGAATGCAACGGCATTGGTTTTCCAGGATTTGGGCCAGTCTTTTAGAACTCAAGTTCCAAATTTAAACTCAACTTTTAGTGAGTTGAATACGATTTTATATCAAACATCACAATTGATTAATCAATTAACCAATGATCCAAATATGTTATTAATTGGAAAAGGTAAGCCTAGATTAGGCCCAGGAGAATAGGAGTATTTATGACTTTTAAATTATCAACAATTTTGGCATCTCTTATTTTACTAACAGCTTGTCAAACGGCGCCATACAAAACGCAATACACATTGGGTTCAGACTTAACGTCGAATATCCCAGCAGCTCAAAAACAAAAGCCATATTCAGTGATTGTGAGTGATGTGAAAACATTTGGATCTGGCTCTGAAGTTAATATGACTTATACGCGCTCTGCGAATGTTGTTGAAGCTTATACGAAGAGTGAATGGGTGGAGCCGCCTGTCTTATTGATTAAGACAGCATTGGCTAATGCTTTGATTACTTCTAATGGCTATCAAGATGTTATTTTGTCACCAACAGCTATCATGAGTCCATATAGAGTAGATACAACTATTCAAAAAATGCAGCAGGTTTTCAAAGATAATGAAAGCTATGTTGATATAAGCTTAATGGTACGATTAGTAAATACTGCAACGCAAAAATTGGTATTTTCAAAAATCTATTCAACAACGGAAAAAGTTCAGTCTTTAAATGCTGAAGGTGGCGTTGAAGCATATAACAAAGCTATGAAAAAACTCTTACCTAATATTGTTCAAGATTTGAGCCGCTACTAAAAAGAAGAATTATGAAATACCAACATCTATTTGATGCATTGCCTATGCCAAATCTTGCTAATTACACGGCGATCAGTTTTTCGGATCAAAAAATTGGATACATCAATAAACAACATATTGAAGCATTCGAAGAATTTTCTAAAATTTTTCAATTTACGTTTGGAAAAATTGCTGGCATGTTTTCGCAAGAATTTGTGGAAATGTCAGTGGAAGATCGTTCTTTTGCATTGGTGGGTTTATCCAATGCATTAAAAACAGCAGGATTGGTGAATAATTGGCGAGATGAGCTGTTTTCAATTTACTTAGATGTTGAGCGTAAGCATGAGATTTTTCAGCTAGAGCGTGGAGTGGTTCCATTGTTGGCATTACAAGCACATGGCGTTCATTTGAATGGCTATACGATGATTGATGGCATACCTCATATTTGGATCGCACAAAGATCTGCAGATCGTGTCATTGCGCCTTTAAAATATGATCAGTTGGTTGCAGGCGGGTTGCCAGCTGAACTCTCTTTAAAAGAAAATTTATATAAAGAAGCAGAGGAAGAAGCGGGTATTCCTAAGCAATTGATCGAACCTGCTGAATATGCAGGGCGAATTCAATATATGACGGAAGATGAGTTTGGTATCCGTAATGATGTTTTACATTGTTATGATGCTGAGTTTCCGATAAATTTTGAACCAAATAATCAAGATGGAGAAGTGGCGCAATTTCTTCGTTTGCCTGTCGCAGAAGTGGTTGAGCTTTTAGAAAAAAAAGATCAATTTAAACCAAATACTGCATTGGTCATGCTGAGTTTTCTACTCAGAAATGATTGGTTGCCGATAGATTCAGCAGAAAAAGAAATATTAATGGTTCGCTTGGGTCATTAATTAATATAAAGCTAGGAGTACATATGATTGAGTGCAAAATAATTCATGGTGATGCTGATCCTAGTATTAAAGATGCATATTATATTAGAGATATGGTTTTTACTCAGGAGCAAGGTTTTCCTGCCGAGATAGACATTGATGAATATGATCAAATTGCTTGGCAATGTATTTTGTATAAAGATGGCTCTGCTGTTGGTACAGCAAGGCTAATCCCACAGGAAAATGTTGGGAAAGTTAGCCGCGTTGCTATCTTGAAGCAATATAGAGGATTGGGCTTAGGGGTTGAGATCATGAAAGCCATTATCAAAGAAGCAGAGCGATTAGGCTATAAAAGCCTAAATTTATCCGCCCAAGTTTATGCTGTGCCTTTTTATGAGAAATTAGGCTTTGAAATATTGGGGAATGTGTATCTAGAAGATGGAGAGCCTCACATAAATATGGTGAAGCCTCTCGTTTCAGGCATTGCTACAGAATTATTCTAATTAGAAATTTGCCAATTAATAGGCTTTTTTCCATGTTCATTGAGGTATTGATTGGCTTTTGAAAAAGGTTTGGAGCCAAAAAATCCACGATAAGATGATAAAGGTGAAGGGTGAGCTGAAGCAATAACATAGTGTTTAGTCTCATCAACCAATGCGCGCTTTTTCTGAGCATGGCTGCCCCATAAAATAAAGACAACATGCTCACAGTGATCATTGATTGCACGAATGGTTGCATCGGTCAAATTCTGCCAGCCAATTTTAGAATGAGAGCCTGCTTTTGTGGTTTCAACCGTTAGCGCAGTATTTAATAAAAATACACCTTGCTCAGCCCATTCTATTAATGAGCCATGATTAGGAGCAGAGAAGCCAATAATATCACTTTCTAATTCTTTATAAATGTTGCGTAAAGAAGGTGGAATCGTGATGCCTTTGTGAACTGAAAAGGCTAGCCCATTTGCTTGGTTTGGTCCATGGTAAGGATCTTGCCCCAAAATTACGACTTTAATATTTTCTAGCGGCGTCAGCTCATAGGCTGAAAACTGTTCATTTTCAGATGGATAAATAGTTTTATCGTGTTCTTTTTCTTGAGATAGAAAATGCTTGATTTCAAAGAAATATGATTTTTGAGATTCTTGTGTTAAAAATACTTGCCATGAATGAGTAAATGAGAAATTCATATATTGAAATGATTTATAAAATAAAGGTAAATAATATTATATACAAATTTATAACATAGCTTATAATACCGCACTAGCATAAATGCCGACTTTGTAGACTAGTCGCTTAATGAGCTAAAAAGGAGATTGGATTTGGTCGGAACTGAACAACGCAGACATTCAAGATGGTATGAATTACTCTTATTTAACTTTTGGTTACAAGTTGTTATAGGCTTTCTTGTTGTTGCGATATTGCCCACGTTGATTAATTGGCCAGAATTAATTAAGTATAGATACCCTATTAGAGATGTTCAGTTATATAGTACTGGCGCTAATGCGGTCGCATTTTTTATATCGTTTTTGATGTATAAAAAAATACAAACCTTTCCAAATGCACGGTCTATCATTTATTTGCTACCTGTGGTTGCAATTAGTTGGGCTTTTATCTTTGTTATTATATTATTTTTACGTTTAGATTATTCACGCACTGTTTTGTCTATATCTTTTGTGTTTGCTAATTGTTGGGTGGTTTTAGGGTATTACATAGGTCGTAAATATCATTGTTTGAAATTAGCCATAGTTCCTTTTGGAAATTATCAAGGACTTTTAGAGTTTTCTCAAATTGATAGCAGAGTTTTGTCGGTTCCAAATTTAAACAATACTCGGTTTGATGCTGTGGTTGCTGATTTACGATCAGATATGCCAGATGAATGGCAGACTTTTTTAGCCAATTGTGCGTTGGCAAATATTCCTGTTTATCATAATAGAATTATATTAGAACAAATTACAGGTAGAGTCAGTATTACTCATTTATCTGAAAATATTTTTGGTGTATTGCAACCCTCTCCTTTTTATAGTTTTATCAAAAGGTTTACAGATATATGTGCATCAATAATATTGTTGCCTCTTATATTGCCTATTTTGTTATTGGTGGCTATTTTGATTAAATTAGAAAGCAAGGGCAGTGTTTTTTATATCCAAGAGCGAATGGGGTATAAGAATAAAATTTTTAAAATGTATAAATTACGTAGCATGTACATTGATATAGAAGGTAAAGATTATACTGATACAGGTCGGGATCCAAGAATTACGAGAGTAGGCTGGGTTATCCGTAAGTACAGAATTGATGAGTTACCTCAATTTTTGAATGTTCTTAAGGGTGAAATGAGCTTGATAGGGCCAAGACCAGAGTCATTGAATTTATCCGAATGGTATGAAAAAGAAGTTCCATTCTTTAAATATCGACATATTGTAAGGCCTGGTATTTCAGGATGGGCTCAGGTTACACAAGGTTATGCTGCTGAAATTGAAGGAATGACAGAAAAATTACAATATGATTTTTACTACATTAAAAATTTTTCATTTTGGTTGGATATTTTAATTGTGTTGAAAACAATTAAAACAATGTTGACAGGTTTTGGGGCGAGATGATGTATAAAAAGCAAATGTGTTATTTGCTCTCATTATTTTTTGGAACTTTTTTCGCTATGATTTCAGGGTTTTTAGCGAGAGTTTTTTTGGCACGTTTTTCTAGCATTGAAACTTTTGGAAATTATTCAAGTGTTTTTACAGTAATTACAACATTCGCACCTTTATGTGGATTTGGTGTAGCTCAATGGTGGCTAAAAATATCTGGCCAATATGGTATATCTGGTTTTAGTTATATTAAAAAATCATTAAAATTTGTTGTATTCAGTACATTAGTAATTTTTGTATTTTCATGTCTTTGGTTTTTATTATCACTACAAGGTAGTTTGCTAGTAATGTCATTATTTTTAGTTTTTATACTATTCAATACTGTGATATCTGAATTAGTTGCTAGCACATTACAACTGCAAAATAGATATTTTGTTTTATCTATTTGGCAGTTTATGCAATCAAGTACTATTTTAATTATAGCCATTCTTTTTTGGCTATTTTGTAATACAAATTTTACTGAGATTAATATAGGTGCTTTTTATTTGATAAATTCAATGATATTTTGCTCAGCTGGTTTTTTTATAATTAAAAAATATTTTTCTACTCAAACTTCTTTGTGTTTAAGAAATAATATAGCTGTATATGGGGTAGAAAAATATCAAACCTTGGAAATAATTAAAGAAGTCATTCCATTTGGTATAGCAGGATTATTTTATTTAATTTACTACCAATTAGGTATTGTATTTGTTAGATATTTTGAAGGAGCAGAAGCTGCAAGTTATTACACTGTAGCCTTTAGTTTTTTATCAGTTGCGATAGCTGTTCCCGGTGTGCTCTATCAAAAATTTTTACTGCCTAAATTGCATCGCTGGGCATACCATGATCGAGAAAAATTTTTGCAGTCATATAAATATGGAAATTATTTAATGATTATTTTAGGAGTTATTTGTGGCTTGGGATTATGGTTTTTAGCTCCTTATTTTATAAAATGGTTTTTTGGGGAAAGATATTTACCTGCGATTCATTTAGTGCAATTAATGGCGCTTAATATTCCCATTGTATATTTAGCCAGTAGTGCAGGATCTTTGTTAGTTACTCGAAATCATATGAAAATTAAGGTTGTTTATATGGGGATATCAGCGGGTATTAGTTTGATTTTAAACCCTATTTTGATAATAAAATTTGGTACTGATGGTGCTATTTATACAAATATTGTATGTAATATTTTTATTATGTTTTTATATTTTTGGGCAGTAAAGTATAGGGTGCTGAATAAACATGGAAAATAAACTGCAAAAGGTTATTGATAATGGTTTTTGCATAGGGTGTGGTGCTTGTACTTTTATAGATAGAAGTATTAAAGTAGAGCGAAATCAATATGGGATGATGCAAGCGACTTATGAAAATGTGCCAAAAATTGAAGCCTCTGAAGTCTGTCCATTTTCATCAACAGAAGATGAGACTGTTATGGGAGCACGTTTATATGAAAATATATCTGATATAAGCTTTGAAAAAAGATTAGGTTATTATCATGGTTTATATGCAGGACGTGTTAGTAATGATCAATTAAGGGTAAATACTTCTTCAGGTGGTGTATTAACGACGTTGTTGCTTTATTTAATTGAAAATAAATTAATTGATGGAGTAATTCATGTTAAAGCGAATGATCAAGAAGAGGATCTTTTTGATTATGCTTTATCAACAACCCCCGATGATATTTTAGCAAGAGCAAAGTCAAGATATTATCATGTAAGTTTTTCAAATATGAAAGATTTTTTACTTTCAGAGAAATTCAGTGGTAATTATGTTTTTGTTGGGATTCCATGTTATATCAAATCAGTAAGATTGTTATGTGAAGAGATGCCAAGACTAAAAAAAAATATTAAATATTTTTTTGGTATTTTTTGTGGACATATGAAAACTAGCGCATTTGGTGAGTTATTTGCTTGGCAAAAAGGCATAGACCCTACAGAACTATCTGCGATAGATTTTAGAGTTAAAAACACAACAGGTTTATCTAGTCAGTATTCAGTAAGTGTTCAAGAGAGCGATAAAACCCCAATATTAGAAAAAAGTTATAAACTATATGGGTCTGATTGGGGATTAGGCTTTTTTAAGCCCAAAGCTTGTGATTGGTGCGATGATGTTTCTGGTGAATTAGCGGATATAACATTTGGTGACGCTTGGCTACCTGAATATACATCTGATTCTTTGGGAACGAATATTATTATTGTTAGAGATAAAATATTGCATGAAATTTTATTATCTCAAAGCCAGTTGGGGGAGATTACTTTAGAAACATTATCGGTGGAAAAAATTATTGAATCACAGGCTGGTAATTATCGTCATAGGCAAGAAGGTTTAAGTGTTCGTTTAGAATCAGCACTAAAGAAAAAAGACTGGACTCCCAAAAAAAGAATATCTGTGGGTGATTATGATGTATCTAAAAAAAGAAAAAAACTATATTTAATTAGGGAGAAATTAGCTGAGAAATCACATTTTTATTTTTTTGAAGCTAAACAGAAATCTAATTTAATATGGTTTGTTTTTAAAATGTTGCCTTTAGAAGTGCAGTATCATTTTTATAATAATCGATTTATCAAAGGAACGATAAAATCCTTGTTAAATTTATATAAATTTATTTTTAGTAGAGGCAATAAATGAAAATAGGGATTTTAACATTACCAATTGCTGAAAACTATGGTGGTATTTTACAGGCTGTAGCATTGTGTCAATTATTAGAGCAGGAAGGACATGATGTAACCTTGATATATAAGGATACTGTAAATAAGAAATGGAAAGAAGTAGTTAAAAGCATACTACGCTTGGTTCCAGGACATGATCTTTTTAATGTGCATACTAAGCAAAAAATCATGAAAGATAGACTTGAAAGAGTAAAATTACATAAATATTTTATTGACAAAGAAATCTCAAAAATTAGTCCTGTGTTGTACACCAACCAAGATTTGATGAGTTATGCGGAAGAAGCTAAGTTTGATGCTGTAATTGTAGGTAGTGATCAAGTTTGGCGTAAAGCATATATTAATGACCAATATTATAAAAATTATTTTTTAGATTTTATTAAAAATCCTGACACTAAGAAGATTGCATATGCTGCATCATTTGGGCGTGAAATTTGGGAAGGGAAAAATGATAATCAAGAAATTCATGAGTTATTAAAAGATTTTTCTGGTATTTCTGTACGAGAAGCATCGGGAGTAAATATTTGTAGAAATACTTTTGGTATCGATAATGCAGAGCATGTTTTAGATCCCACACTATTGATGGATAAACAATTTTATTTAGATATGATTTCTAAATATGATTTAACGAGTATTGAGCCTAAAAAATTAGTAACTTATGTATTGGATGAAAGTGCTCACAAAAAAAATATTATTTCTAGTTATCAATCTGCTTTTAATATTTTAGAGCATGAGATATTGAATCTAAAAGGATTTAATCAAGATCATAAAACGTACAGTGTTCCAGAATGGTTATTTGCAATAGCAAATGCAGATTTTGTTATCACAGATTCTTTCCATGGAATGGTATTTGCTATTATTTTTGAAAAACAATTTGTTGTGATTGGAAATAATGATCGAGGAATTGAGAGATTTACATCTTTGCTATCCTTATTATCTTTAGAAGAAAGAATGATTAATCAAAAAATTGATATGCCCATTATTGATTATGAAAATGTTAAATTAAAACTAGAAAAACAAAAATCATTCTCTAAAAATAATCTTTTGGAACAATTGATATAAAGTGCTTACTGTAATTTTTTATAATTTAATCTTATTTTTAAGCACATTTTTTGTGTGGCTTAGTGAAAAAGGTAGAGGTAATACAGAAAAGTACTTCTTCTTCTTTTGTGCTTTTTTGATTGTTTTTATTCCATCAGCAATTAGATATGATATTGGTACAGATTTTTTATCGTATATTAATATTTATAATAATATAGAATTATATAATAATATAGAATTAGGATTTTTTTATATTAATAAAACCTTATTGAGTTTAAATTTTCCTGCACAAGCAATTATTATTGTATCTGCATTTATATTTATAATTCTAGTCTTCTGTAGCTATCCTCAAAAAAATAAATATATATATCATTTTGTAATATTTGTGAGTTTATTATTTCTTAGTTTCAATGGTATTAGGCAGGCAATAGCTTTATCGATTTGTTTTTTATCCTTGAAATTTTTTATTCAAAATAAAATTGCATTAGCATTCTTTATTTTATTGTTAAGTTCGTTATTTCATAAGTCAGCTTTAATATTAATTCCGATATATATTTGGGCATGTATTCCGTTATCGGTGAAGTTGAAAACTATAGTAATTCCTTTTTGTATGTTATTAGCTATAGTAATTGTTGAGATATTAATCAAAGATATAATATATCTCATTGGATATACGCTTTCACATCTAAATATAGATTATGCTAATTATATAGGTCATGAACGGCATTTTGTTCAAACTGACTTAGGATCTGGGATGGGTTTTTTAGCCAAGTTATTATTCAGTATGTATTCAATTTTTAATACGAGATATATTTTAAAAATAAACCCAAGATATTGGCTCATTATATTATTATTATTCATATACGCACTGTCGTTATTATTGGCTAAAGAAATAGAAATCTTTGGAAGGTTAGAACAAGTTTTTATACTTGCACCTATTTTGATGGCCTATATTTTATTATCAGTTCCAACTACGAGTATAACTGTGCATAAGTTTGTAGCATTATTATATTTATTATTCGCTGTTATGAGCTTTTCAAAAGTTGTGTTGGCAGGTGAAACTGAGTATACAAATCCAAAGTTAGCTCCTTATCAAACAATATTTAATGGTAAATATGAAAAATAATCCTGTTATTTCAGTTATTATCCCTATATACGGCGTAGAAAAATATATTGAAAAATGTCTTCGAAGTTTATTAGAACAAACCTATGAAGATTTTGAAGTAATTCTTGTAGATGATGGCAGTATAGATAATTCAATCGGTATAGCGAGAGCTTTAGTAGGACATGACTCTAGGTTTATTTTTTTAGAAAAAGAAAATGGAGGACAGGGGTCTGCTCGAAATTTAGGTATTGATTATGCTAAGGGAGGGTATTTAGCGTTTCTTGATAGTGATGATTATGTTGCACCTATATTTTTAGAAAAAATGTATTATCAATTAATTAATGAACAGGTAGATATTTGTTTGTGCGATGTGAATATTATAGAAAATAATAAAGTTTCTAAAATTCTTTATAACAATGTTGATGATTACTTTCAAAAGAATGATTTTTTATTGTGTTTGAATACAATTAGCTCGTTTATGTGTGACAAGCTTTTTAAAAAATCAGTTTTTGATGGAATGCGATTTGATGAAAATCTTAGAACTTATGAGGATTCTCATTTAGTTTTTCGGTTAATTTATGGTAAGAAACTTACTCAAGTAGGTGAAGCTTTATATAATTACGTTCAAAGGCCAGGGTCTACAACTAATAGTTTAGGAAAAACATATATTTTTGATAAAAAACAAGTAATGCAAAGATATATTGATTTTGCAAAATCTCATAATTTATTTTTACAATATGAAAATTATATTGTTACCTGTTATTTGAGGGAATATCTGTATCTAACCGCAGTTGGAGTTGCACGCTATTCACAAAATTATTTAAATGATACTAAAGATTTAAAAAATGATCTAGACCGATCGTACTACAACACCATAAGTATTATGCGATTATGTGGTGAAGATAAAAAAAGAGGATTTGGATTAGTAATATTTAAGTTTTCACCAGTACTCTTCCGTTTTTTTATAAAAGGTAGAGATTCTTTGGTGAGAATAAAGAGACTTGTAAAAATTAATGAGGTAAAAAATGATTCCTAAAATTATTCATTATTGTTGGTTTGGCGGTAATCCTCTACCAGAAGAGTTGAAATTATACATTGATACATGGCGGTTTTACTGTCCAGATTATGAGATTAGAGTATGGGATGAGAGTAATTTTGATATTAATAGTCATCCTTTTACAAAATCTGCGTATGCCTTGAAAAAATATGCATATGTTTCAGATTATGTTAGAGCTTATGTTTTAAATAAATTTGGTGGTATTTATTTAGATACAGATGTAGAAATTAAGAAAAATTTTGATGTTTTTTTGAAAAATGATTCTTTTTCAGGCTTTGAACAAAAAGGTATTCCATTTTCTACTGCTATATGGGGTTCTAAGAAAAATCATTTTCTGACTAAAAAAGCACTGGAATATTATGAGGGTAGAATGTATACATTGAAAGAGAAGCCCAATCCTGTCTTATTAAGTAATTTAGTCGAACAATATTTTGAAATAGATATTTATAATGATAAGAAACAAGTTGGTTATTATGGCGATGAATCATTAACAATTTATCCAACAGAGACTTTTTGTTTAGATTTAGAAGAAACATATGCTACGCATCATTTTTCAGGTTCTTGGATAGGTGATACAACTACAACTTTTAAAGATTATGTGCATGCACATTATCATTTATCTAAGACATTAAAATATAGTAACGCTTCTAGTGTTTCTATCTTAAAAGGTATTGCATACAGCTTAACTTTTAAACAGAGCTGTCAAATAATTATCTTTAATCTTTTTTATAAGTTACGTAACATTTGGAAAAAAAATTCAAAATGAAATTTTCAGTTTTGACATCTATATATTGTAAAGAAAATCCCGCATATTTTGATGAATGTATGCAAAGTATATGGGTTAATCAAACAATTAAGCCTACAGAAATGATATTAGTAAAAGATGGTAAATTAACTACCGCACTTGATCAAGCTATTGAAGAGTGGAGTCATAAATTGTCAGGTGCTTTGAAAATTATTTCCTTAGAGAAAAATGTAGGGTTAGGAAATGCATTAAATGAAGGGTTAAAGTATTGCTTATATGATTGGGTGTTTCGTATGGATACAGATGATATCTGTGTTCAAGATAGATTTGAAAAGCAATTGAAATTTATTACAGATAACCCAGAGGTTGTATTATTAGGTGGGCAAATGCGAGAATTTATATCTAATGCTAGACATGAAGATGGCGTTATAAGAATAGTTCCGGATAACTATCAAGATATTATTAATTTTGCACATACAAGATCGCCTTTTAATCATATTACTGTCGCGTATAAAAGAAATATAATTCTACAAGAGGGTGGTTATCAGCATCATTTATTGATGGAAGATTATAATTTATGGCTACGAATAATAGTTAAAAAATATCGTGTTGAAAATTTACGTGATATTCTTGCATATGCGAGAACCGATGGAATGTATGGCAGAAGAAGAGGGATGATTTACATTAAAAGTGAATGGCAATTGTATAACTTGAAAGTAAAATTACACTTTCAATCACGCGTTAAAGCATTTACATTATTCATCGTTCGTTCAATGGCTAGAATTTTACCATCATCCTTGTTAGAGAAGTTTTATAAATTATTACGTAAGTAAGTTATTTAGAGTATTTATATGATCAAAAAAGCCATCCTCCCTGTTGCCGGTTTAGGCACACGTTTTTTACCAGCTAGCAAAGCAATTCCTAAAGAAATGGTCACAGTGGTTGATCGCCCTGTGATTGAATATGTTGTGCGTGAAGCCGTTAAAGCGGGCATCGAACAAATTATTTTAGTCACGCATAGCTCAAAAGCTTCGATCGAAAACCATTTTGATCGTAACTTTGAATTAGAGACTTCATTGAAGCAAAAAAACAAATTAGATCTATTGGCTGAAATTACAAATATCGTGCCAGCGAATGTCAGTATTGTGAGCGTTCGTCAGCCTGAGCCACTAGGTTTAGGACATGCAGTTTTGTGCGCAAAAGATGTGATTGGTGATGATGATTTTGTCGTGTTATTGCCAGATGTATTGGTAAAAAATAGCGATGATCAGCATGATTTAACAACAATGATCGAGCGCTATAAAGAAACAGGTGCTGCACAAATCATGGTAGAAAGTGTGCCAGATCATTTGGTGGATCAATATGGCATTGTGGATGTTGCAAATATTCCATCAGAAGGTCAAAGCAAAATTATGAGTGGAATTGTTGAAAAGCCAGCACTTGGCAAAGCACCTTCTAATTTATCTGTGATTGGTCGCTATATTTTGCCTGCTCGAATTATGCAGCTATTGGAAAAAACGCCACGTGGTGCAGGTAACGAAATTCAATTAACAGATGCGATAGCTATGTTGCAAAAAGAATCGAAGATCGAAGCTTATCGTATGCAAGGCCAAACATTTGATTGCGGTAGTAAGCTCGGTTATTTAAAAGCCGTATTGCATTATGGCGTTTCTCATCCTCAGCTGAGTGAAGAGTTTAAAAAAATGATTGCTGAGTTAAAAGATTAATGAAAATCGCTGTTTTTGGTTCAACATTATATGCAAGCGTGATGGCTGTATTACTAGCAGAATATGGCAATGATGTTGCATGGTTCGATCATACTGAAATTGAAGATTACGATGTCTTACAGAGATCGTTGAAACAACAAAAGAGTGGGCGTTTGGCTTTAATCGATCATATGAGTGATTTGAGTGAAATAGATGCTCTTTTATTGTGTTACAGCCCAACACAAATGACTTTTGCCAAATCCAGATTGCTTGAGTTTACTCAGTTGAATAGAGTGAATTTACCATTGATGATCAATGGTTCAACCTTTGGGCTACACGGAACTGAGCGTTTAAAAGAAGTCATTCCACAATCTGAATGGGTTTATTTACCAGATGTAATCCAAGAAGGGAATGCGATTTACAGTTTTTTAAATGCGCACAAAATGATTGTGGGTTTTGAATCAGAAAATTCACAGAAGATGATTAAAGAGTTATTGCGTCCATTTTTTCAATCGGAACAGTATCTTTTTATGCCAATTGTAGATGCAGAGTTAGCAAAATTAAGCATTTCAGGCATGTTGGCCACTCGAATTAGTTATATGAACGATATTGCTGCGATGGCTGAAAAGTTAGGGATTGATGTTGTTAATGTCAAACAAGGCATGGCTGCTGATAATCGAATTGGCTCATCGTATTTGTCGCCCGGAGTTGGCTTTGGTGGCGAGCATTTCTCGCATGATATTCTAACGCTTTCCAGTGAAGTCTCTAAAAAAGGGATTAAAAGTAGTTTGCTAGAGCAAGTTTGGCAAATTAATGAAGACCAAAAAGAGATTCTGTTTCGTAAATTATGGAACCATTATCAATCCAATGTTGCGGGCAAAGTGGTTGCAATTTGGGGTGCTTCTTTTAAGGAGAATACGAGTAATGTTCATAACTCCCCGATTCATTCAATGTTAAAAGCCTTATGGGCACAGAATGTGATCGTTCAGCTGCATGATCCTGAAGCATTAGGTGAAATAATCGAGATTTATGGTAATCGAGATGATTTGATTTATTGCGCTGATCAGTATGATGCCGTTCAAAATGCAGATGCTTTATGCATTCTCACCGCTTGGAAACAATATTTTAACCCTGATTATTCTCGATTATTGCAAGATATGACAATGCCATTATTACTGGATGGGCGCAATATTTATGACCCGCAGTATGTTAAATCTTTAGGGTTTATTTATGAAGGAATTGGGCGATCGTGAATACTATTATTGAAGAATTAAAAGTATTGGCCGAAAAATTGCGCAATACAGATATATCAGACTTATTTAAGAATAATCCAAATAGATTTAATGAATTATTATTACAATGCAATGAATTATCCATCGATTTTAGTAAGCAAAGAATAGATCAAGAAAGCATTCAGCGATTGATTGATTTGGCAGAAAAAAGAGAATTGTCAGGATGGATTCAAAAGCTCTTCTCAACGGAAGAAATTAACTACACTGAAAATAGAGCGGCAATGCATTGGGCATTGAGATTGCCAAAAGATAACCGAGAGTTTCCAGAATTGGCTACAGAAGTTCATGCGCAATTAGAAAAAATGTATGCTTTGGTTGAGCAGATTCATAACGGGCAAAGACGAGGATCAAGCGGCGAAGTTATTACCGATGTTGTGAATATCGGTGTGGGTGGCTCGGATTTAGGGCCATTGATGGTTTCCTATGCTTTGTCTGATTTTACAGTTAAAACAGTTAAGCCATTAGGTGTTCATTTTGTCTCTACGATGGATGGCAGCCAGCTTTCTGATTTATTACACCAACTGCGCCCAGAAACGACGTTATTTATAGTCTCTTCTAAATCATTTTCAACAATAGATACCTTATCCAATGCTGAAACAGTTCGTTTATGGCTAGAAAATGCATTGGGGAAAAGCGAAGCTTTATTAAAAAATCATTTTATTGGCGTATCTACCAATATTCCTAAGATGGCAGAGTGGGGAATTGCTAAAGAAAATCAGCTACTGTTATGGGATTGGGTGGGTGGCCGTTATTCTTTGTGGTCTTGTATTGGGCTGCCGATTGCTTTAACGATTGGTGTGCAAGGATTTAAAGATTTATTGCAAGGTGCTCATACGATTGATGAACATTTTCGCTCAGAAGAATTCTCAAAAAATTTACCTGTGATGATCGCATTGTTAGGTGTTTGGAATACTAATTTCTTAGACATTCAAACTCATGCAGTATTACCTTACGATGGGCGATTGAAATATTTTGCATCGTACTTACAGCAGTTAGAAATGGAATCGAATGGCAAATCGATTCAACGCGATGAAAGCAGTGTGAACTTTTCAACCTGCCCGATCATTTGGGGAGAAGTTGGGCCAAATGCTCAGCATGCTTTTTATCAATTACTACATCAAGGTACTCATGCTGTTAGTAGCGATTTTATTGCACCCATTCAGCGATATCATGGTCAGCATTTTACTTATGTTGAAAATGGAAAATCTTTAGTTGAACAGCATCATTTAGCGTTGGCAAATTGTTTGGCGCAATCTCGCTTATTGGCTTTTGGTAATCAGGCATTAGAGATAGATAATGTAGAGAATGTTCCAAAATATAAGCAATATGAGGGGAATCAGCCAAGTTCAACATTCTTGATTCAAGAGTTAAATCCTAAAACATTGGGAATGTTGATTGCTTTATATGAACATAAAGTTTTTGTGCAATCTGTCATTTGGAGCATTAATCCATTTGATCAATGGGGCGTTGAAAAAGGCAAAGAGATTGCCAATCAATTATTACCAATCTTAAATCATGAAGAAAAAGATAGTTCCTTCCTCGATGGATCAACACAAGGATTGCTGAAATTATTATTGGAGAAATCAAATGGCTAAAATTTTAGTGACAGGTGGCGCAGGTTATATCGGTTCACACACATGTTTGGAATTATTGAATAATCATCACGAAGTGATTGTGTTGGATAATTTATCGAATAGCTCACAAGAATCTTTGAAGCGTGTTGAGCAATTAACAGGAAAATCTTTAATATTCGTTGAAGGTGATATTCGAGATGATAAAGCATTGGATGAGATTTTTGGGCAATATAACATTGATGCAGTCATTCATTTCGCGGGATTAAAAGCTGTGGGTGAAAGTCAGCAAATACCATTGGCTTACTTTGATAATAATATTTCAGGCTCCATTAATTTAGTCAAAGCGATGGAAAGAGCGAATGTATTTAATTTAGTGTTTAGCTCATCTGCCACTGTTTATGATGAAGAGAATGTGTCGCCTTTGAATGAAGAGATGCCAACAGGGATGCCCTCAAATAATTATGGTTATACGAAATTAATTGTTGAGCAAATGTTGCAAAAATTATCCATTGCTGATGAAAAATGGTCAATTGCATTGTTACGCTATTTTAATCCAGTAGGTGCACATGAAAGTGGCTTAATTGGCGAAGATCCTCAAGGTATTCCAAATAATTTAATGCCGTATGTAACGCAGGTTGCAGTGGGATTACGTGAAAAATTATCCATTTATGGCAATGATTATGAAACTGTTGATGGTACAGGGGTTCGAGACTATATTCATGTTGTGGACTTGGCTAAAGCTCACTTATGTGCACTGAATAATAGATTGAATGCTAAAGGTTGCAGAGCATGGAATATTGGTACAGGCAATGGTTCTTCAGTATTAGAAATTAAAAATACATTTGAAAAAGTGAATAATACCGCAGTGCCTTTTGAATTTGCGCCGCGCCGAGCAGGGGATGTCGCAATTTCTTATGCTGATAATAGCCGAGCTGTTGATGAGTTAGGATGGAAGCCTGAAAGGAATCTAGAAGATATGTTGGCGGATAGCTGGCGTTGGCAGAGTATGAACCCTAAGGGATATAAATAGTGGGGATTAAAAAAGGAGCAAAAGCTCCTTTTTCATTTTACGGCATAATTATCTGAGTTAATTCATCGACATATTCTTGCATTGGCTTTGGATTTCGGTCTGCACGACTTTCAATATTCAAACGCAATAATGGTTCAGTATTCGATGCTCGTACATTTAGACGCCAAGCGCCAAAATCTAAACTCACACCATCAGTTTCATCTAAAATTGGATTGTCATTGGCGAAATGATCGAATATTTTTTGTATAGTTTTTTGTGTATCTTCGACTTTAAAGTTAATTTCACCGCTGCATGGGAATTTTTGAATCATTCCTTCGACTAATTCAGACAGCGATAAACCTGTTTCAGACAATACAGTTAAAGTTAATAGCCATGGGATCATACCGCTATCACAATAAGCGAAATCTCTGAAATAGTGATGTGCGCTCATCTCGCCACCATAGGCAGCATTGTGTTCACGCATAACATCTTTAATGAATGCATGGCCAGATTTTGATTGCACAGCAATGCCGTTATATTGCTCTACGATGTCTAAAGTATTCCAAACTAAACGCGGATCATGAACAATTTTTTCTCCCGATTGTTTCAATAAAAATGCTTGAGCCAATAATCCAACGATATAGTAACCTTCGATGAACTGTCCTTTTTCATCAAACAAGAAGCAGCGATCAAAGTCACCATCCCAAGCAATTCCCATATCTGCTTTATGTTCAAGTACAGCATCACGAGTACTATCACGATTCTCAATCAGAATCGGGTTAGGAATCCCATTCGGGAAATTGCCATCAGGCTCGTTATGAATTTTGATGAAGTCAACAGGAATATTCAGAGTTTTAAATTTTTCTTCTAAAGCATCCACAACATGACCTGCAGCGCCATTACCTGCATTCATCACCAATTTTAGTGGGCGAATTTTAGCAGGATCAATGTATGTTAAAAGGTGCTCAACAAACTCAGGCAAGATATTGTAAGGCCTGGTTATACCAATTTTATCGACAGCTTTAAAATTATTAGATTCAGCCAATGCTTGAATTTCTTTCAAACCAGTATCACTGCTGATTGGGCGAGAGCCTTCACGAACTAATTTCATACCGTTGTAATCCATTGGATTATGGCTTGCCGTGATTTCTATACCACCTTGAACATCTAAGTGAAATGCACCAAAGTAAACCTCTTCCGTGCCAGTCATTCCTAGATCTAATACATCAACACCGGAATCATTTAGTCCTTTGATGGTTGCTTGCTTTAGTCCTTCGCTACTTAGGCGAACATCACAGCCGACAACAATAGTCGTAGGTTGGTAAATTTGCCCATAAGCACGGCCAATTTTATAAGCAATGTCTTCATTGAGTTCAGAGCCTAATTTGCCACGAATGTCATAGGCTTTAAAACAGGTGTATTTAGTCATGATATTACTTAGTCTCTAGTGAATTACTTTGTGAAAGTCTAGTTCTAATTGCTTGTCTGATAAGTACGAACAAAACAGCAAAAATACCACCTAATAAGAAACCAATAATTACAATCAATTTTTTATTTGGCTTGATTGGTTTTTCAGGCAATGTTGCTTCTTGGTCTATATTGTAAGTATTGAAGCTATCAAACTTAGGGAAAATAACTCTATTAAGTGCTGATAATTCAGATTGTAGCTCATTGTATTTTTGATTAAGCGAAAAGTTATCTTTTTCTAATTTTAGTTGTTTGATTTTATCAGATAAAACCTCAACTCCTTCCATATAGGGCTCTGTAATTGATAGCTCAGGATTGCTAAGATTAAGGGGTTTGATAATATCAAGTTTTTTTGCGATGGAAAGGGAGCTTTCTAGAGCAATAATCTTATTTCGATGCTCTGAGATAAGATTATCTTTAAGCTCTCTGATAGCTATCTTTTTACTATTAATTGATAGTTGCAAAGCTGCTTTTTTATTTTTAATTAAAATATCTTTTGCGGATTGGTTTGCTAGCTCTAAAAACTGAGTAATTAAATTTTGGGCATTTTCAGAATCTAATGATTTAATTGATAAGGTATAGATATCAGAATTTTTCTGATCACTAGAAATTGACAATACATCTTTTTGAAATTTTTGAAAATTATCTGAGGTGGCTGTGATTTTTTCTTGTTGACTTGGAATATATGAATCAACAAAAAACTGATATTGTAGCTCATAAGATTCAAGTCGATTTTTAAGCAATGAGTATAAATCTTCTGTTGATAGAGGGCTTAGATGCCCTTCTGTTATATCTGAACTGGCAATATCTGTTGACACAGTATCTTTATTTAATACATCAATTTGATATAAAAAGGGTGGAGTGATTTTAATTTGTGATTGATAAACAGGCCTCATCACAAAAAAAGCAATAACTAACGCTAATACAGTAAATAGGCTTGTGATACAAATAATTGTCCATTTGTTTTTCCAGAGTGTAATGCACAATTCAAATAAGTCTATTTCGTCATTATTTGGTGGTATGTATTGATTTGGAACGTTATTTATAGAATTCATAATATATTTAAAATGTAGTTACGATAATGAGTGCTAGATTCTAGCATAATATTAGCTAAAAATTAGTTGTATAAATGCTTTTCGGTGATATTTAGTATTTGTAGTGTAATCATGTAAAATCATCTCACTTGTTATTAATATTCGGAAAATCATGTCTAACAAAACTTTCTTAATCATCGATGGTTCTAACTTTTTATTTCGTGCGTATCATGCATTGCCACCTTTGACGACAAAAGCAGGTCGTCCGACGGGAGCGATTCGTGGTGTGATCACGATGTTCCAAAAGCTTTTGGATAGTTTTGATCCTGCTTATGTTGCTGTAACATTTGATGCGAAAAGTAAAAGTTTTAGAAGTGATATTTTTGCGGATTATAAAGCGCATCGCCCGCCAATGCCGGATGATCTCCGTGAACAAATTGCACCATTAATGGATGTTGTGGATTTAATGGGTTTACCAAGATTGATCATCGATGGCATTGAAGCGGATGATGTGATCGCAACATTGGCTGTTGAAGCCAAAGCCAAAGGTTATAGTGTAATCATTGCTTCAAGCGATAAGGACTTGGCTCAACTCGTTGATGATCAAATTAAAATGTACGATGGCATGAAAAATCAAATGATTGATCGTGAAGTCGTATTTGAAAAACATGGTGTTTATCCTGAATCGATTCGTGATTATTTAACTTTGATGGGTGATAAAGCCGATAATATTCCAGGTGTTGAAGGTGTTGGGCCCAAAACTGCTGCAAAATGGCTGGCGGAATATCAAACGCTTGAAGGCATTTTGGACAATGCTGACAAAATTAAAGGTAAAGTGGGCGAACGTTTACGCAGTTCATTTGAGCAAATTGAACTATCTAAGCAGCTAACAACTTTAGTCATGGATGCGAATTTACCTTATCAAGTGGAAGATTTGGAGTTGCGTGAAGTGAATGTAGATGGTTTGAAAGAATTGTATACAGAATTTGAATTTCACTCTTTATTAAAGCAATTGGTTTCAGGCAAAACTGAAACGGCATTTAAACCAATGTTAAATACGTTGGTTTCAGCGCCAAGATCTACTGAATGGATCATGCCACGTAAACCTGATTTTCAAGACTATTGCGCGATTACAACAATTACTGAGTTAGAGCAGTTCATTCAAAGAGCAGAAAAGGCTTATCGTTTATCGATTGATACAGAAACAGATAGTTTAGATTTTATGCAGGCCAAATTGGTAGGTGTTTCATTATCGATTGCATCAGGTGAAGCAGTGTATATTCCTGTGCAGCACGATCTATTGGTGGCACCTGAACAGTTAGCTTTGCAAGATGTGATCTCACGATTAAAACCCATTTTAGAAAATGCTGAGATTTTGAAGGTTGGACAAAATCTTAAATATGATTGGCATATTTTGCAGCGCTATGGCATTACTTTAAATGGTATTGCTGATGATACAATGATCGCGAGCTATGTTTGGGATGCGACAGAAAAGCATAATATGGATGATCTCGCATTAAAATATTTGGATCATACAACAACGCCATTTGAAGAAATTTCAGGGAAAGGTAAGGCGAAAAAAACTTTTAATGAAATTCCTTTAGAAACAGCGACTCATTATGCGGCTGAAGATGCTGATATTACATTGCAATTGTGGCATGCATTCAAACCAAGATTGGCATTCATTCCATCTTTACAATCTTTGTATGAAACGATTGAAGTTCCATTGCTCACAGTCTTGGCCAAAATGGAACATGATGGAATTTTGGTTAATGTGCTGCATTTAGAAAAATTTAGTGAAGAGTTATCAGAGCGTTTGGCGAAATTAGAAAATGAAGCTTATCACTTAGCTAGCGAAGAATTTAATTTAAGTTCACCTAAGCAATTGGGCGAAATTTTATTTGGCAAATTGGGTTTGCCTGTGATTAAAAAAACTGTCAAAGGTCAGCCATCAACGAATGAAGAAGTATTGCAAGAGTTGGCATTAGATTTTCCATTGCCTAAATTGATCATTGAGTACCGTGAATTGTCCAAATTAAAATCAACTTATACGGATGCTTTGGTGGCTGAGGTGAATCCTGATACAGGACGTATTCATACATCGTTCAATCAAGCATTAACATCTACGGGGCGATTGTCTTCATCGAAGCCAAATCTTCAAAATATTCCTGTGCGTACGGAAGAAGGTCGGAAAATTCGTCAGGCATTCATCACTAAATCTGGTTATAAAATGATCTCAGCGGACTACTCGCAAATTGAATTGCGTTTAATGGCTCACTTTTCAGGGGATGAAACATTAATTTCAGCATTTAAAAATGATTTGGATATCCATAAAGCAACAGCTTCTGAAGTATTCCATACGCCATTAGAAGAAGTAACGGGTGATTTACGTCGTTCAGCGAAAGCGATTAACTTTGGCTTGATCTACGGGATGGGTGCATTTGGATTGGCAAAACAGTTGGGAATTTCTCGCACGCAAGCACAAGATTATATTCAGCGCTATTTCAGCCGTTATCCTAGTATTTTACAGTTCATGGAAGATGCGAAAGAGAAAGCACGCCAATTCGGGTATGTAGAAACATTGTTGGGCCGTCGTTTACCATTACCAGATATTAATAGTAGCAATGGTATGATGAAAGCAGGTGCTGAGCGCATTGCAGTGAATGCGCCACTACAAGGAACGGCTGCGGATATTATTAAATTGGCGATGATTGAGGTGGATAAGCAATTGGCACAATCTAGTTTTGATGCAAAAATGCTGTTACAAGTGCACGATGAATTAGTGCTAGAAGTTGCAGACAAAGATGCTGACGCCGTGGCTGAATTATTGAAAAATGCGATGGAACAAGTGATTGAATTAAAAGTGCCACTCAAAGTGGATGTTGCAATTGGTAACAACTGGGATGAAGTACATTAAATAAATATAAGACAGGAGCTAACATCATGAAAAAATTGATTATAAAAACAGCTTTAGCAACATTGGTATTGTCTTCACCCCTTTGGGCGGAAGCAAAAGCGGATGCGATGCAAGAGTGTTATGCGGCAACACAAAATATGAAAATGGACGTTGCGGCTGCCATGGGTGAATGTTTGAATATGAAATTAGAACAATCCACGACACTCTTGAATACGTCTTATAGCCAACAACGAGATAAGATTGAAGGCATTGAAACAATACAAAACACAGCAGCAATTGCAGCGTTGGATGATTCACAAACAGCATTTATGAGTTTTAGAGAAAGCGAATGTAAATATAAATCTCTCTTGGAAGAGAAAGTGGAAAATTCAGACAATGCTTTTGTGGCTTGTAAAATTCAAATGAATAATTGGCGTGCAGGGCAGTTATCCAATTAATAGAGGAAAGGTTAAGTTTTAAATATGAATATCATTACATGGAATGTGAATTCCGTTAATGTGCGCCAAGCGCATTTAGAAGAGTTATTAAAAGAGCGTCAACCAACGGTGGTTGGATTGCAGGAATTAAAGTGTGAAACAAATATGTTTCCAGCGGATGCTATTTCTGCGCTTGGTTATTATTCTGTGGCAAGTGGGCAAAAGGCTTATAACGGTGTTGCTTTAATCAGTCAGTTAGAGCCAAAAGATATTGAGGTTCAATTACCAAATTTTGAGGATGATCAACAGCGATTGGTCGCTGCAACCATTGGTGATTACCGAGTGATCAATGTTTATGTGCCGAATGGCCAAGAAGTTGACTCAGAAAAATATGAATATAAGTTGAAATGGTTAGCAGCGTTTCATGAATATCTCAAAGAAGCTTTAGAGAAATATGAGAATGTTCTTGTGATGGGCGATTTTAATATTGTGCCAAAAGATGAAGATGTTTATGCGCCTGAATTGTGGCAAGGCAAAATCTTATGTTCTGATAAAGAGCGGGCAGCATTTGATGGAATTTTGGCTTTAGGCTATGCGGATGCATTGCGTATTTTTGCAACTCAAGATCCAATGTTTACATGGTGGGATTATCGCCAAGGGCAGTTTGAAAAAGATGAAGGGATGAGAATCGATCATTTCTTGCTCTCTAAAAACTCAGCGTCTAGAATGATTAAAGCAAAGGTTTTGCGAGATGTGAGAGCAAAAGAAAGGCCGTCAGATCATGCGCCTGTCGCTATTTACTTAAAAGATTAAATCAACTATTGTATGAAGTATTTATCATATAGAAACGCTTAAAATGCATCAAAGGGGAATCAAATGTTTACGGGAAGTATAGTTGCTATTGTTACACCAATGTATCCAGACGGTCGTGTTGATTATGGAGCATTAGAAAAGCTCGTAGAATTTCATGTGGTCAATAAAACAGATGCGATTGTAGCGGTAGGAACAACAGGTGAATCAGCAACACTTGATTTCGAAGAGCATCGTCAAGTGGTTCGTAAAGTGGTTGAATTTGCAGATGGTCGTTTACCAGTAATTGCAGGAACTGGTTCAAACTCTACATTAGAAGCATTGAAATTAACGCATTGGGCAGCTGAAGATGGTGCACAAGCATGCTTGTTGGTAGCACCTTATTACAATAAGCCATCGCAAGAAGGTTTATATCAGCACTTTAAATTGATCGCTGAGTCTGTGAATATTCCACAAATTTTATATAACGTACCAGGTCGTACAGGTGTAGATTTATTACCTGAAACTGTTGAACGTTTATCTCATTTAGAAAATATTGTGGGCATCAAAGAAGCTTCTACTTTAGAGCGCATCGAAGATTTGATTGATAGAGTAGGCGATCGCATTGCAGTATTAACAGGTGAAGATGGTGATGCTTGTGAGGCGATTTTACGTGGTGCAAAAGGTGTAATCTCAGTAACAGCAAACGTAGCACCATTACAAATGCATAAGATTACTCAGGCAGCAATGGCAGGTGATCGTGAAAAAGCAGTGACATTGAATGATGAAATTAAAGATTTACATCGTTTATTATTTATTGAATCTAACCCTGTTCCTGCGAAATGGATTTTGAAAGAAATGGGTAAAATTCAAGGCGGGATTCGTTTACCACTCATCAGTTTGGATAAACAATTTCATTTAACCATGCAAGATTTGATCGCAAAATTACCGAAAGCATAATTTATTGGTATAATATTGCACGATTTTATGAAATTAATATGTTTATTGAAAACTATTCGGAAATTTATATGAAATATAACAAAGCATTAATGGGTGGTATAGCTTGCTTGATCGTACTATCTGGC
>CANRJJ010000003.1 GCA_947630895.1 uncultured Wohlfahrtiimonas sp.
GTGATATAATTTCGCGGTTATTTGCTTAATTATTATACAAAGGAAAATCAATGAGTGAGTTTGCCAAAGAGATAGTTTCGGTCAACTTAGAAGATGAGATGAGAAAATCTTATCTTGACTATGCGATGAGCGTGATTATTGGGCGTGCATTGCCCGATGTTCGTGATGGTTTAAAGCCTGTGCATCGTCGTATTTTACACTCGATGAATCAAACTCATAACGATTGGAATAAGCCTTATAAGAAATCGGCGCGTATCGTGGGTGACGTGATGGGTAAATACCATCCGCATGGTGATAGTGCAATTTATGATTCAATCGTGCGTATGGCACAGCCATTCTCAATGCGTTATATGTTGGTAGATGGTCAAGGTAACTTCGGTTCTGTAGATGGTGACTCACCTGCAGCGATGCGTTATACCGAAGTGAGAATGAGCCGCATTGCTCATACTTTGTTGCAAGACATTGAGAAAGATACAGTAAATTTCGTGCCAAACTATGATGGCTCAGAAATGGAACCATCAGTATTACCCACTCAAATTCCCAACTTATTAGTAAATGGTTCTTCAGGTATTGCAGTAGGTATGGCGACAAATATTCCGCCACATAATATTACTGAAACGATTAATGCATGTGTTGCTTTGATTAATGATCCTGAGATTACGATTGATGGCTTGATGGAATATATTCCTGCACCCGACTTCCCAACAGCTGCGATTATCAATGGTACGCGTGGTATTCGTGAGGCATATCATACAGGTCGTGGTCGTGTTGTGATTCGTGCGCGTTGTGAAATCGAAATTGATGAAAAGCGTAATCGTGAAGTGATTGTAATTACAGAATTACCTTATCAAGTGAATAAAGCTCGTTTAATCGAAAAAATCGTTGAGTTGCACAGAGATAAAATTGTAGAAGGCATTTCACCAGATGGCTTGCGTGATGAATCTGATAAAGACGGTATGCGTGTTGTTATCGAGTTAAAACGTGGCGAGTCAGGTATGGTTGTATTGAATCAGCTATACAAACATACATCATTACAAAGCAGTTTCAGTATGAATATGGTTGCGATTGATCAAGGGCAACCAAAATTATTGAATTTAAAACAGATCTTAGAAGCATTTGTTGCACATCGTCGTGAAGTCATTACTCGTCGTACTATTTTTGATTTGCGTAAAGCACGTGAGCGTGCGCACTTGTTAGAAGGTTTAACAGTTGCATTGGTTAATATCGATGAAATGATCGAGTTGATCAGATCCTCACCAGACGGCGCAACAGCAAAAGCGAAAATGTTAGAAAAATATTGGACAGCGGGTGAAGTTGTACCAATGTTAGAACGCGCAGCGGCATTGAATGAAAATGCACAAATGGCAGAGTTTGCGGGTTATGGCTTAGTTGCGGAAGGTTATCGTTTAACTGAAACTCAAGCGCAAGCGATCTTGGATATGCGTTTACAGCGTTTAACAGGATTAGAGCAAGATAAAATTCATGCTGAGTACGAAGCATTATTAGAAGCTATCACTGCATTTATCGAAATCTTAGTGAATCCTGACCGTTTGAAAGAAGTTGTATTAGAAGAATTAGAAAAAGTACGTTCAGATTTCCACGATGAACGTCGTACAGAAATCTGCCAAGCAGCTGAAGATATTAATATTTTAGATTTAATTGCAGATGAGCAAGTGGTGGTAACGTTATCTCATCGTGGTTATATCAAGTATCAGCAATTGGGTGAATACCAAGCACAGAAACGTGGTGGTCGTGGTAAATCTGCGGCAAAAGTTAAAGATGAAGATTATGTTGTGAATATGATGACAGCAAGTACGCATTCACAATTGATGTGTTTCTCTTCAACTGGTCGTGTTTATTGGTTGCATACTTATGAACTCCCAGAAGCAGGTCGTGGTTCATCAGGACGCCCGATTATTAATATGTTGCCTTTATCTGAAGGTGAGCGTATTAGCTCAATCATGCCAGTAGATGAATATGTGGCAGATAAATATATTGTGATGGCGACGAAATTTGGTGTGATTAAGAAAACTACATTGGATAAATTTTCCAGCCAACGTTCAACAGGTGTGATTGCGATTACATTGGATGAAGGTGATGAATTAATCGGTACTGAAATCACAGATGGCACAAAAGACATTATGATGTTCACTTCCGACGGTAAAGTGAATCGCTTCAGTGAAGAAGATGTTCGTGATACAGGTCGTGGCGCTCGTGGTGTTAAATCAATGAACTTAACAGAAGATCAAACGATTTTATCAATGATCATTCCTGAAGATGACAGCGTTATTTTGATCGCGACAGAGAATGGTTATGGTAAACGTACTCGTGCAGAAGAGTTCACGCGCCATCGTCGTGGTGGTAAAGGTATGATCGGTATCCAAACATCAGAGCGTAATGGTAATGTGATCAGCGCTTGTTTAGTGAAAGAGGAAGAAGAAGTTATTCTGATTTCAAGTAATGGCGTATTGGTTCGTACGAGAGTTTCTGAAATTTCTATTTTGGGTCGAAATACACAAGGCGTTCGATTAATTCGATTGGATGAATCAGATAAACTCGTTGGTTTAACTGCTGTTGAAGCAGAAGATCCTGAAGATGAAGTGATCGATGAATCAGAAACGGTTGAAGTAATAGAAGCCAGTAGTGAAGAAAATCCTGTAGAATAATAAATATTCCAAAAACTCAAACTAAGGCAGGGCAACCTGCCTTAGTTCTTTCAACTAGAGAATAATAAATGTTCGATTTTATAAAAATTATATTTGTCGTGTTTTTTATGTTGTTGCCTTTGGCGAATCCTTTAGTTTCAGTCACTTTGTTGATGAGTTTAGGGGCTCGTTTGCCAGATGAAGAAAAAAAACGACAATCTAAACAGGCGGCGATTTATTCTTTAGCCATGATGTTGATATGTTTTTATTGCGGTCAAATCGTGATGAAAGTATTCGGCATCTCTATCCCAGGATTAAGAATTGCGGGTGGGTTGATTGTTATGGTCATCGGCTTTCAGATGCTATTTCCTGCGCAAAGCTCAGCTACAGCGCCAGAATTAGAAAGTAAAAAAGATGAATTAAAAGGTGGCGGCACAAGTGCTTCAAATATAGCTTTTATTCCGTTAACAATGCCTGGTTTTGCAGGTCCGGGAACGATTGCGATGATTATCAGTATTGCATCAACTTTACCAAGTTTTGATGCGCCAATGTGGGTAATGTTAAGTGCCCCCATCTTTTCATTTATAGGACTGTCTTTTGTCCTGTGGTTTTGTTTAAAAAGTTCTGCGAAAATAGTCGCAAAAATAGGTCAAAGTGGCATAGATGCAATATCTCGTGTCATGGGTTTTTTATTAGTATGCATGGGCGTACAGTTCTGTATAAACGGTGTTTTAGAACTAATACAACAGACTGTTGCTCATTAAAATCTCTAACGATTTTAAGAAGGAGTTTCAATGAAGAAAATATTTGTGGGCGCTGAATTTAAAGCGCTCATTTTGTTAGCTTTGCCAATTTTGTGTACACAACTTTTGCAAGTTGGCATGGGGACGACAGATGTTGCAATTACAGGGCATTTTGATCCTTTAGTGCAATCTGGCGTTGCGATGGGTGTGTTTGTTTGGAATCCCATTTTATTATTTGCCAGCGGGACATTGATGGCGATTACAATTCTAACTGCCCATCAATTTGGTGCAGGGAGAGTGAAACGTATTCCAACGATTTTTCATGGCGGTGTATTGCTGGGGCTATTATTCTCAGTGATCGCAATAATAATCATGTGGAATTCTGCTCATATCCTGAGATTCTTTAAGGTACAAGAGGATGTCATTCCTTTATCTGTGGATTACCTTCGTGCTCTTTCTGTGGGTGTGCCTGCAATTTTCTTATTTAATACGTTGCGTTGTGTTTGTGAAGGCGTTGCTCGACCATTTCCTGTAACGATCGTGACATTCATTGGTTTTATTGTGAATGGTGTAATGAACTATTTCTTGGTCTATGGTTATGAGCCAATTGGTTTGCCTAGCTATGGAGTGATTGGCTCAGGGTTAGGTACTGCCTTTGCGATGTGGTGTATGTTTGGTAGCTTGATAATGTTTTATCAAGTAGAACCAAGATTAAAAAAATTACAGTTATTTCGTTATCGTGCGCGCATTTTGAAGCAAGTGAAAGCTTTGTTGAAAGTTGGCGTACCAAATGGTGCTTCGATTTTTGCAGAAGTAGCGCTGTTTTCTGTTTCAGGTTTAATTTTGGGTAGATTTGGTGAATTAGTGATTAATAGCCATCAAATTGCACTAAATATTACAAGTTTGTCATTTATGGTTCCGTTGAGTACTTCGTTTGCTTTGGTCGCTTTGATTGGGCAAAGAATGGGGCGTAAAGATTATGAAGGTGCTATTCGCATCGCTAAAATGGGAAGAATTACGTGTTTTGGCATCATGATTGCAACGGGGCTTTATCTGTTTGCATTAAAAGATTATTTACCAATGGTATTCAGTGATGATCCTGCTATTTTGCATTTAAGTGCGCATTTATTAATTTATTCAATTATTTTCCAATTGCCTGATGGATTACAAATTGCAGCAGCAGGTTGTTTGCGTGGAATGAAAGATACTAAAGCGCCAATGGTGATTGGCATTACTTCTTATTGGTTTATTGCTTTGCCTGTGGGTTATTATTTAGCTGTTGAGAGAAACATGCAGGCAGAAGGTGTATGGATTGGTTTAATCGTTGGTCTAACATGCTCAGCAATTTTGTCTAACTTGAGATTAGAATGGCAATTTAGAAAAATGAAAAGTATGTACTCTTTGACATAGATCAATACTGTCTTTAGATTATGTGCTGAATGAGAATCATTTCGCTACATTGTTTCGGTGTGTATAAAAAGTGAGCAAGTCGTGGAGGATGCGGCTTTTGGTACTATTTTAAATACAGACATAAATCTCTCAATTACTCAATCACACTTTATAGGATTGCTCAGTATTATGAATAATGCATCAACACCTTTGTATGATATCCATGCGATTAAAGATATAGAAAAGAAAGCATTAGAAACTTTAAATATCGCATCTATCACATTAATGCAGCGAGCTGCGTTGTTTGTTTTGGGTTATTTGTATAAAGCTTACCCTGATGTGCGAAAGATCTCGGTGATTGTTGGGGCGGGGCGAAATGGTGGCGATGGTTATTTCTTCGCTCAACAAGCCTTGAGTGCAGGTTTTGATGTTCGTATTTTTTATTTAACTGACCCAAATAACTTAGTGGATGATGTGCGTAAAGCATATTTGGCGGCAAAAAGCATGGGTGTGCCATGCGAGTCTTTCTCATCCACTTGTTTGGATGATGCTGATTTAATCATCGATGCGATGATGGGTACAGGTGCAAATAGAGCGTTATCAGGTGAATGGTTAGGTGCTGCGATGCTGATTAACCGTAGCGGCAAACCTGTTATTTCTTTGGATGTTCCATCAGGATTAAATGCCAATACAGGTGCTATTTTAAGTGAAGCAGTTAAAGCCACTGAAACAATCACATTCATTGCTCAGAAGCCAGGTTTATATACAGGTAAAGGTCCTGAGTATGTGGGTAAAGTTATTTGTTCTGATTTAGGTATTCCAGATGAATGCTTTGCTTCTATTCATGCCGCATCTTGTTGTTTTAATTCACCAACGATGTCGGAATGGTTTCCTGATCGTAAGAAGTTTAATCATAAAGGAAACTTTGGTCATATATTAGTTGTTGGTGGTTATATTGGAATGGCTGGCGCTGCTTTATTGGCAGGTCATGCAGCATTAAGAATTGGTGCAGGCCGTGTATCAATCGCAACGCATCCATATCATGCAACGGCAATGATTCCATATCATCCAGAATTAATGGTTCATGGTGTTACAGGTGCTGAAGATTTAGAGCCTTTATTAGAAGTGGCGACTTGTATTGTGATTGGCTGCGGATTAGGCACTAATGAATGGTCTGTAGAATTAATGAATGCTGTATTGGCATCAGGCAAGCCAATTGTCATTGATGCGGATGGATTGAACCTAATCGCGCAAGATAAGATTTCAAAAGAGTTGCTAGAAGAAAATAAAGATAATCATGTGATTACGCCACATCCTGTGGAAGCGGCAAGATTATTGAAAGGCACTGTTAATGATGTTGAAGCAGATAGATTGGTTTCTGCTTATCAATTGTCAGAAAAATTTGGCATTTCAGTATTGAAAGGTGCTGGTTCATTAGTATGCGACTCTGACTTTTTAAGCATTAATACAACAGGCAATCCTGCGATGGCAAGTTCTGGAATGGGAGATGCTCTCAGTGGTATTATTGCTGGCTTAATCGTTCAAGGTGTTTCGCTAAGACGTGCGACACGATTGGGCGTTTGGTTACATGGTTTTTCAGGGGATTTATGTGCAGCGCAAGGTTATCGCTCAGTCATCGCAACAGATGTGATTGAGTTTTTACCTAAAGCGATTGCACAATTGAAGGAATAAAATGGATTCATTGATTCTTGAGTTACAAAGTGAAGCAGATACAGCCGCGATTGCAGAAAAATTAGCAGAAGTGGTTGTGTCTAATAATTTGCAAACATTGAAAGTGTATTTGTCTGGAGAGTTGGGTGCAGGAAAAACTACTTTCTCAAAATACTTTTTAAAAGCATTGGGCGTTGAAGAAACGATTAAAAGCCCAACGTACACAATCATTGAAAGTTATCGAGTAGATGATTTAGAGATTGATCACATTGATTTATATCGTATTCAAGAAGAAGATTTGTATGATTTAGGCTTCTTGGAAGATGATCATAAACTTTGGTTGATTGAGTGGCCTGAAAAAGGTGGAGACTCATTGCCAGAGTGTGATTTATTATTATCTTTAGAAAGATCTGAAAGCTTGAATATGACATTGTTGCCCAAAACTGAAGTTGGGCAACAAGTTTTGTCTAAATTAGATATCTAAAGCAAATTTAGATGTTTGGCGATCTAACGGAATAATTGTCGTTTGGTCGCCTAAATATGCACGTGTTTTTGCATCATAGAATGCGTAGCGAAGTACGATATTGTCAGAATTGACTTTATATACGCCCATGACTAAAGCATCCGCTTTGAAAATACTTGCAGCTTTGCTTGCTTCCGCTGTCGGTGTGATCAATCCATTATGTACAACGATCATATCTCTTTTGTAACGAATGTATTTAGCGGTTGCCGTTTTACCGATCGCATCAACTAAACCCATTGCTGAAACACGACCTGCTTTTTCACTCTTATTAATATCATTCACATTAACCAGTGCACCGACTAAGAATGATTTGTGTTGAGCAAAAATATTTGGATATTTGTGTTTCACATCTACAATCGATTTTCTCAAAGCTTCTTGCATTTTAAATGAAGAGTTTTGGTTATATTCAGCAACATCACGATCTAAAGAACTTCTCTCTACGGCATCTATTTTAAATTCATTATATTTATCGTATGAGTATTTGGGTTGTTCTGCGATTGGTTGATCATAAGGCACGCCATAAACTGGTGCGCCGTCTACTGCTGGCCATATACAACCAGACAATAAGATTAAGCTTATTGCACTTAAAGGGATTATTTTTTTCATAGTTATCCTGTTTTTATACAATTTTATGGTGATTTGAATTTAAGCCCCGCAATTATATCATGGAAAAATAATCAATCATTTGTATTTCTATTTTGTGCAAGATAGTGGGGTTTGTTCTGATCAAGATCAATGCATGAGTTTTCTCCTTGTTTAGCTAAGCCATGATAGAATACGAGTAATTTTGTAGATTAAATTGAGGGCTGTATGAAAGAACAAATTATTAATGCTTTAAATGATGTCAAAGTCGTTTTTGACAATAAAAAATTAGGCGATTTGTTACGTGTGACATCTGTAGATTGGTCTGAGCAAGATCGTGTATATACGATCTCAATTTCATTGAATTTTGAAAGCAAAACATACAATGATGCATTAGTAAAAGCATGTGGTGAAGCAATTCAGCCGTTATTGAAATCAGGCGAAAGCGTGCGCTTTGAGATTAAAGCTAAAAATGTTACGCATCGTGTGCAAAATAGCTTGAAGCCTTTAAAAAATATTAAAAATATTATCGCGATCGGTTCAGGGAAAGGTGGCGTTGGTAAATCAACAACTTCAATTAATATTGCATATGCTTTAAAAAGAGAAGGTTTTTCTGTTGGTATTTTAGATGCGGATATTTATGGCCCAAGTATGCCAAAAATGTTGGGGACAAATGACAAGCCTGTGTCGAAAGATAATAAGAGCATGGAGCCAATTGAAATAGATGGCTTGCAAGCAATGTCTATTGGCTTTTTGATTGATGAAGAAAACGCAACTATTTGGCGTGCGCCGATGGCCGTTAGTGCTTTAACGCAATTATTGAATGATACGAATTGGCGTGATTTGGATTATTTAATCATCGATATGCCACCAGGAACAGGTGATATCCAATTAACATTGTCACAAAAAATCCCAGTAGCAGGCAGCGTAGTTGTAACAACACCTCAAGATATTGCTTTGATTGATGCGCGTAAAGGCATTGATATGTTCCAAAAAGTGGATGTGCCAATTTTAGGTATTGTTGAAAACATGAGCACGCACGTTTGTTCTAACTGCGGTCACGAAGAAGCGATTTTCGGCGTAGATGGTGGTAAAGAATTAGCTGCATCAACGCATGTTCCATTATTGGGTCAATTGCCACTAGATATTCGTGTGCGTACAGCATTAGATAAAGGCGATGTTCAGTCATTAAATGATTCGGATATTGCTTTGCGTTATCAAGAGATTGCACTTAAAATGGTTTCCCATTTGTCACAGATTCCTAAAGATGTGGCAGGAAAATTTCCTAAAATTGTTGTAGAGAATAGCTAAATTATGAGCATTAAATCTGATCGTTGGATCCGTGAACAAGCCGAAAAATACGGCATGATCGAACCTTTTGCACCTCAGCAAGTCCGTTATGGTGAAGATCAAAATCGCATCATTAGTTACGGCACATCTAGCTATGGTTATGATGTTCGTTGTAGTAATGAATTTAAAGTGTTTACGAATATTAACTCAACAATTGTTGATCCAAAAAACTTTGAAGAAGGTACATTCGTGGATGTTCAGTCGGATGTATGCATCATTCCACCGAACTCTTTTGCTTTGGCTAGAACGGTAGAATATTTCCGTATTCCTCGCAGTGTTTTGACAGTGTGTTTGGGTAAATCAACTTATGCACGTTGTGGCATTATTGTGAATGTAACGCCTTTAGAACCAGAGTGGGAAGGGCACGTAACATTAGAATTCTCTAACACAACGCCATTACCTGCAAAAATTTATGCAGGCGAAGGTGTAGCTCAAATGCTATTTTTCGAATCTGATGAAATTTGTGAAACATCTTATAAAGATCGTGGTGGTAAATACCAAGGTCAAACAGGTGTAACGCTACCAAGAACATAAAAAAGGATAATGATGTCTGATATCAGAATTAAAACGCCAGAACAAATCGAAGGTATCCGTAAGGCTTGCCGTTTAGCATCAGATGTTTTGGATATGATTGGTGATTATGTCAAAGTCGGCGTAACAACGTTGGAACTAGACAATATCATGAATGATTATATCGTTAAGCATGGTGCTATTTCTGCGTGTTTTGGCTATGGTGATCCAGGTTTTCCAAGATACACATGTATTTCTTTGAATCATGTGGTTTGTCATGGTATTCCAAATGATAAAGCACTTAAAAAAGGCGATATTTTAAACATTGATGTTACCGTGATTTTAGATGGCTATTATGGTGATAATAGCCGTATGTATAAAGCGGGTGAAATTTCTACATTGGCACAACGCCTTATCGACACAACATACGAAAGCATGATGTTGGGTATTGAAGTTGTGAAGCCAGGTGCAGAGTTCCGTGAAATTGGTCGTGTGATTCAAAAACATGCACATGCGAATCATTTCTCTGTAGTAGAGGATTTTTGTGGGCATGGCGTTGGTGTTGAGTTTCACGAAGCACCATTAGTTTTGCATTATGATTCGCCAAAAGTGACTGATATCATGCAAGAAGGCATGATTTTCACGATTGAACCAATGCTGAATGTCGGAAAACATGCTTGTAAAGTATTATCGGATAATTGGACTGTTGTCACACGAGATCGCTCTTTGTCAGCACAGTGGGAGCATCAAATTTTAGTCACAGCAACAGGGTATGAAATTTTAACGCTATCAAATAAATAATATTATGAACGATCATCAATCTTTTTGTATCTCAGGTGCTGGCCCAATTGGGCTCGCGTTGGCTCTAGGATTAGCGCAATTAAATGCAAATGTGACGCTGTTGGATCATAAGCAAAGTATTGATAGAGAAATCTTAGAAGATGATCGTCGAATGTTAGCGTTATCACATCGCACGGTAGAGATATTCAAGCGTTTAGGTGTGTGGGATAAAATGAGTGAACATGCGACTGCTATTGATGCAGTCCATGTTTCACAGAAAAAATGTAAAGCCGAAGTATTAATGACTGCTAAAAAGCAAGGCATTGATCACTTCGGTTTTTTAGTACCGCAAGGTCAAGTTATTTTGGCTTTGTATGATGAAGTTATTCAGCACGAAAAAATTAATCTATCCTTAGAAAGCCGAATTGTGACCAATGCAGAGTTGCATGATGGGATCGTGACAATTCACAGAAAAGACGAAAAAATTATTCAACAATTCGATTGGCTGATTGCAGCAGAGGGTGTTGAGTCTGCTTTGCGTCAAAGTTTTGGGATTCAAGCTTTCACAAGAGATTATGATCAAATCGCGGTCATCGCGCGAGCTAAGTTTGAAAAGCCACATAAAAATACGGCTTATGAACGATTTACAGAAGATGGGCCGTTGGCGTTATTGCCTGTGAATGAGCAGGAAATGGCAGTGGTTCTAGTCGCGGATCGAACAGAGTCAGATAAATGGAAAAAAGCATCAGATTTAACGTATTCAGCAGAAGTTTTATCTCGCATCGGTGCAAGACTGGGAGATATTACTGAAGTGAGTGATCGTCAAATTTGGCCTTTAACTTTGATGATTCCGAAAAAAATTGTGAATGGTAAATTAATATTAGCGGGCAATAGTGCACATGGTTTGCATCCAATCGCTGGGCAAGGTTTGAACTTAGGTATGCGTGATTGCGAGGCAATTATTGAACTATTTAGTGTGAAGCCCTATCCAACTACTGAAGATTTAATTCTATTTAATAATGCTCGTCGTAAAGATATTTTGCAGACGGTTGGTGCAACTGATTTCTTAGTGAATGCATTTGGTGTGAAAGGAATCGCAGCGCAAACTGTACGATCTTTAGGGTTGCTAGGTGTGAAATTAATACCAGGTGTTAAGAAAAAAATCGCTTCGATCGGAATGGGATACTAGGAGAAAATATGCAAAAATTTGATGTTGTAATCAATGGTGCTGGCTTAGTTGGATCAAGTATTGCACTCGCTTTGGCAGCTGCAAATTTCAAAGTATTAATCGTTGAATTTGCCCCGATTGAGAAGCTATATCCTAAAGATGATTATGGTTTGCGAGTTTCTGCATTCACGCCTTCTAGTCGTAAATGGTTGGAGTATGTCGGTGTATGGGATCAACTATTGCACAGCGGTAGAATGACGCCATTTTTGCATATGCATGTTTGGGATGCAGCAGGTGATGGTGCTTTGCAACTCGATGCAGATGGTACAGGTTCAGATGCTTTAGGTTGGATTTTAGATAATGAAGCAACGCAAGGCGCTTTATTGGATCGAGTGAAAACAGAATCGAATATCACACTATTAGATAATTGCAAACTCGTCGATTTTGAAAATATTGTCGGTGGCGTGATTGTCCAAGTTAGTACAGGTGAAAAATTTGAAACTGAATTGGTAATCGGTGCAGATGGTGGTCGATCACTCATTAGAGATTGGGCGAATATTCCAAGCACAGGTTGGAGTTATGGGCAAAAAACAATTGTTGGGCAGGTTAAACCTGAACGCAGTCATGACAATACGTGTTGGCAGAAGTTTGATAAGAATGGACCAGTTGCATTATTGCCATTAAACGATGGGCGTTGTTCATTGGCTTGGCATACAACACCACAAGAAGCAGATGAGTTATTAGCGCTCGATTCGGAAGAATTTGGTAGACGATTGACAGAAGCATTCAATGGTCGCTTTGGTAAGATCGAGGCAGATTGGAAATTAGGCGCATTTCCATTGCGCTTGAATCATGCGCGTCATTATTATCGCAATCATTTTGTATTGGCAGGTGATGCTGCGCACAATATTCATCCTCTAGCAGGCTTAGGCGTAAATATCGGCTTTTTAGATGCAGCAACGTTGGCTGAAGAGCTGATGGATGCTCGTCAGCAGGGCTTAAATTTGTCAGATGAAGTTGTATTGAGCAAATATGAAAAGCGTCGTAAAAAACATAATATGTTAATTATGGGCGCTATGGATGTATTCAAAAGAAGCGGCGGTTCAGATAACTTTGTGATGAACAAGCTTCGAAATGTGGGATTAACCGTTGCTGATAAATTCCCATTGGGAAAGAGAGAGTTGGCAAAATTTGCTATGGGTTATTATGGAGACATTCCAAAATTTATAAAACCTTAAATCGGATAGGGCATTAAAGAATGATTGAAGAGAAATTTAAAACATTAGAATCAAATATTTTTAGCTTGCTAGAAGAAAACAAAAATCTGAAAGTAGAGTTGGAGCTTTTGAAAGAAAGCTTGAGCCAATGCATGACTGAATCAGCAGAATCGATCAAGGTTTTAAAAGAAGAATCAGAGCAAAAATATGAAGCGTTACAGTTGGAATCAGCACGTAACTTAACAAATTTGCAAACAGAATCAGCGCAATCGATCGCAGCGCTACAGGCAGCTTCTTCTCAGGCTTTGGAAACTTTGCAAACTGAATCTGCTCAAGCATTACAAGAGTTGAAAGATGAGAATGATTTGGTTCAATCTCGCAATACTGAATTGACGATGCATTTGAAAAAAATCATGAGTCGTTTAGAGTCTTTAGGTGTTCAATAAGGGGATAGATCAATGGAATTAATCACAATCACAGTTTTAGGTATAGATTATAAAATTAACTGTCCACCTGAAAAAATTGATTCATTAAAACGTTCAGCAGTTTTATTAGATTCTCGCTTAGCTACGATGAGAGCGAGCGGAAAAATGTCGATTGAGCAAGCAGCTATTATGGTTGGGTTACATTTGGCAGATGAGTTGTTGCAATCTGAAAGTGCACTAAAAAATATTAGAACCGAATGGGTTGGTCAATTGGATTCTTTGAATTTTAAATTGAATGAAGCATTGGAAAAAAAGGAATCATAATGATTTTGGATGCTCGAATTGCCAATAGCACTAAATTTATTGCGGAATTATCACTTTGTAATCTTTATTTGCAAAATGAATCACGCTTTCCTTGGTTGGTTTTAGTGCCAAGAATTGCTGATGTATCTGAATTAATCGACTTGTCAGAAGCTGATCAACAGCAGTTAACCAAAGAGATCGCGCTAGTTTCTAAATTAGTTCAATCAATGTTTAAGCCAGATAAGCTGAATGTTGCAAATTTAGGCAATGTTGTGGCGCAATTGCACATTCATGTTGTGGCGCGTTTTAATGCTGATGCAGCTTGGCCTGATCCTATTTGGGGCAAATTTAGCGCGCCAATGACTTATTCTGATGAAGAAAGTGATCGATTGGTAAGTGCAATTCAAGCTCAGTTGATGAGCCATGTTATATGAATATCGTTAAAAAATTGAATGCATGGCTCTGGAGTGAGCCATGCAATATTTTTAAATTTTTATGTCAATTGATGTATCGATTGATAGAAAGCGTGACAAAAGAAGGTATTCGAACTCGTGCGCAAGCCTTGGCTTATACAACCATCTTATCCATTGTTCCGCTTTTAGCCGTTAGCTTTTCAATTTTAAAAAGCTTTGGTGTATACCAAAGCTTTATTCCCATTCTGAATAGAATGTTTGCGGCAAGCGGTATACAAGATCATGATTTGACAGATAGTTTGATTGGTTTTGTTGATAATGTTCAGGTCGGTATTTTGGGTAGTGTTGGCTTTGTTATTTTGTTCTATACCGTTGTTAGCTTAATCAGCACGATTGAAACTGCTTTTAATAATAACTGGGGTGTTGAGCGAAATAGAAAGTTTACGCAAAGATTTTCATATTATTTAGTGGTCGTATTGATTGGGCCAGTTTTAATATTTTCTTTAATATCAATGATTTCAAGTGCGGTGATTATAAAAGCATTTGAAGTGCCATTGCCCATTTGGTTAACAGAATCATTGAGTGAAGGCTTTACCATTTTGGTGCTGACAGTTTGTTTGACAGCTATATATTGTTTTGTGACTAATGCTAAAGTGAAATTTATTCCTGCGTTGATTGGTGGTCTGGTTGCTGCCGTTGCATGGCATTTTATGGGGAAGGTTTTTACGGATTTTATCGCGACATCGAGTAAATATTCAGGAATATATTCAGGTTTTGCGAGTGTGATTTTATTCTTTATTTGGCTAGATTTAACATGGTTGATTGTATTGGTGGGTAACCGTTTAACCTATTTATTGCAATATCCTGAAAAGTTAAGAATTGACAGTCAAAATAGTGAGTTTGTTGTGCCTGAATCAATCACGCTAACAATCTCTCCAAAAGATAAATATGGTGACGAATGGATGGTTCAGTCCATTCGAGCGAAAAAGGAGAAGTAAGTGGCTAATGAGGTTCCTTTTTGGGAAAAGCCTTTGGCGACGTTGTCATCAGATGAATGGGAAGCATTGTGTGATGGCTGTGGTTTGTGTTGTTTGAATAAAATTGAAGACATTGGCACAGGCAAAATTTATACCACGAGAGTTGCGTGTGATTTATTAAACTTGGAAACCTGCCAGTGCAGTAATTATGTAAATCGTAAAGAATTTGTGCCTGATTGCATTAAGTTAACTTATAAAATGGTCGCAACGGTTGATTGGTTACCTGAAACCTGTGCTTATGCTTTGAGATATCGTGATAAACCTTTGCCTGAATGGCATTATTTATTAACCAATGATCGAAAAAGTGTTCATGAATACATTGATGTGACTAAGCATAAATTGATTCATGAAAAAGATACAAGAAAGCCGTTGCACTATTACATGATAGATGGAGATTTTATACGTGAGCCATGAATTAACACATTTTAATCAAGCTGGCGATGCACACATGGTGAATGTCGCGGATAAAAGTGAAACAAAACGCATTGCGATTGCTCATGGATTCATTTCAATGAATCAAATTGCTTTCGATGCTTTGCAAAAAGGTGAAAGTAAAAAAGGTGATGTTTTAGGTATTGCTAGAATTGCCGCAATTCAAGCAACAAAGCAAACAGCTTTATTGATTCCTTTATGTCATCCTTTGCCTTTGACGCATGTTTCAGTGGATTTTAACAATCTTGAAGATCGTACATTAGAAATCGTTGTTCAAACGGAAACAGTTGGCAAAACAGGTGTAGAAATGGAAGCAATTACAGGTGTTTCTGTTGGACTGATGACTGTTTATGATATGTTGAAAGCTGTTGATAAAGGTATGATTATCAGCAATATCGAGCTGTTAGAGAAGGTCGGAGGAAAAAGTGGTCATTATAAACGTGCTGAAAAGTAAAGAAATTTTGACAAAAAATTCAGCAAAGATTAGAATGGCAATCTTTTTTGAGATTATTAGCAGGGTATTTTAAGTGAAATACGCAGAGTTTCCCCTCAAAAAAACTGTCAATGAAGGACGAGTTTACGAAGATTCGCTCTCTGGAGAGCATTTTCCTCGGCTAAAAGAGGCAGTTCATTCTGTCGATTCGCCCTTTCATTTTCGTATTCAAGGCGATACGAATCGATTAGGACAAAAAGAGGTAAAAGGTGATGTAAGTGTTGAAGTATCAATGATTTGTCAAAGATGCTTAGAACCTTTCAAAACTACAATTGACTTGCCAATTCATTGGATCCCTGTCAAAGATGAGTCGGATCAAGAATCTATTGGTGATGATGACGCATTATTAGTGATTGATGGTGATGAAGTGAATCTTTTAGAGTTATTAGAAGATGAAGTTTTATTATCACTACCGTTAGTGCCGAAGCATGATCAAGATGATAATTGTGAAGGTAAGAATTATTTAGAAAAGCTCAAACCACAAGAGGAAAAAAAACAACCTTTTGCTGAGCTGGCTGAATTACTAAAAAAATAGTTTTTCTTTAGTATATTTTAAGAGGAAATAAACATGGCTGTTCAAAAATCAAAAGTAACACGTTCAAAACGTAATATGCGTCGTGCACACGACTTTTTAACAAGCGCACAATTAAGCACGGATGCGACAAGCGGTGAATTACATCGTCGTCACCACATCACAGCTAATGGCTTTTATCGTGGTCGCCAAGTATTAAATTTTGATAAAAATGTACCAACTGTAGAGTAATTTCTCTTAAAAGTTGATAAAGTAAAACCTGCGTGAATATCTTATTTGCGTGGGTTTTTTATTAGAATAATTTTATTTGGATAGTATGTCACTTAATCAAAAAATTACGATCGCTGTGGATGTTATGAGCGGTGATAAGGGTTCGGAAGAACTTATCCCTGCGATTATCTCTGTGGCTCAAAATAACGCAAATATTACGTTGATTGCGGTAGGGCAAGAGGATAAGTTAACTGCTCAATTGAGTGGTCATCAACTCTTTAAAGACGGGCGAATTCAAATTCAAAATGCAACTCAAGTTGTTGAGATGGATGAGCAGCCGCAAAGTGCGTTAAAAAATAAAAAAGATTCGTCGATGCGAGTTGCGATTAATCTTGTCAAAGATGGATCTGCTTCGGCATGCGTTTCTGCTGGAAATACTGGTGCTTTGATGGCGACAGCACGTTTTGTGTTAAAAACAATGCCAGGGATTGATCGTCCTGCGATTTGTACGGTTTTACCATCGTTGAAATCAAAGTATAAGCATGTGCATATGCTAGATTTAGGTGCAAATGTCGATGAAGAGCCTAAGCATCTTCAGCAGTTTGCAATTATGGGTTCTTTATTGGCAGCAGCTGTTGATAACAATCCATCGCCGAAAGTGGCACTATTGAATATTGGCTCAGAAGCGATCAAAGGCAATGCATTGGTCAGAGAAACTGCGCAGTTACTGCAAGAAACAAACCTGAACTATATTGGTTTTGTGGAAGGTGATGGCATTTTCTTTGATGATGTTGATGTTGTTGTCTGTGATGGGTTCTCAGGTAATGTTGCATTAAAAACATTAGAAGGTTCTTGTAAGTTAATCGCTGAATATTTGAAGCGTTCATACAAGAAAAACATATTCACAAAAATGGCGGCGCTTATTTCAAAGCCAGTTTTAACTTCTTTGAAAAAAGAAGTGGATCCTCGCAATTATAACGGGGCAAGTTTGCTTGGTTTGCGTGGCATTGTTGTGAAATCTCACGGTAACGCGGATCGTATTTCTTTTGAAAATGCTATCAATATTGCGGTCAAACTGGCTGAGCAAAATGTCGTCGGTAAGATCGAGAAGCATTTCTCAATAGAAGATGGTATAACATCCGATTCGGAAAAAATTAAGGGTTAAGGCATGTATTCTAAGATTATTGGAACAGGTCATTATTTACCAGAAAATGTAGTCACCAATCATGATTTGGAACAAAGAATTGAAACCAGTCATGAGTGGATTGTTGAGCGTACAGGGATTCATCAACGTTATCTTGCGGCTGAAAATGAAACAGCAACAAGTTTTGGTGTGAATGCGGCGCGTTCAGCTTTAGAAAATGCAGGTATTGAAGCACAAGATATTGATTTGATCATTGTTGCAACATCAACACCAGATAAAGTTTACCCATCTACAGCAACGTTAATTCAAGCTGAACTTGGTAACTTTGGTGCTCCATCTTTTGATATTACAGCCGCATGTTCAGGCTTTATTTATGCATTGAGTATTGCGGATAACTTTATTAAAACTGGTTCTGCAAAACGAGCATTAATCATTGGTACAGAAGTCTATTCTCGTTTATTAAACTGGGAAGATCGTGCAACTTGCGTATTATTTGGTGATGGTGCGGCTGCAGTAATTTTAGAAGCAAGCGAACAACCTGGGATTTTATCAACACATATTCATTCTGATGGTCGTCATGCTGATTTGTTGATGGTTGATCGTCCTTACAGTGATGATGCTGATAATTATCCTTATGTACAAATGAAAGGCAGCGATGTGTTTAAACATGCAGTGTCTAAATTGCATGAAATCGTTGCTGAAACATTGGCTGTGAATAATATTACAGCGGAAGAAGTAGATTGGTTGATTCCACATCAAGCGAACTTACGCATCATTAATGCAACGGCTAAAAGATCAGGCGTAGATACAAGTAAAATTGTTATTACTGTTGATCAACATGCGAATACATCTGCGGCAAGTATTCCTTTAGCACTAGATGCAGCACGTCGTGATGGCCGTGTGAAAGAAGGTCAATTAGTATTATTAGAAGCTTTTGGCGGTGGGTTCACTTGGGGCTCAGCTTTAATCAGAATGTAATTAGAGGTTTTTATGATTCAAAATAACTTAGCATTTATTTTTCCAGGGCAAGGTTCTCAAGTAGAAGGCATGTTGACAGATGTTGCGAACGAGCCAGTTGTGGCTGCAACATTACAAGAAGCTAATGATGCATTAGGTTATGATCTTCGAGCATTAATCTTAGAAGGTACAAAAGAAGAGTTAGGTAAAACTGTTGTGACTCAGCCTGCACTTTTAACTGTAAGCGTAGCTTTATGGCGTTTATGGTGTGAAAAGAGTGATATTCGCCCTGCATTTTTAGCAGGCCATAGTTTGGGTGAATATTCTGCATTGGTTGCAGGAAACGTTTTATCATTCGCAGATGCAGTTAAATTGGTATCTAAACGTGCAACATATATGCAAGATGCTGTACAGCCAGGTGAAGGTGCTATGGCGGCAATTTTAGGTATGGATGATGCGGCTGTGGTTGAGTTATGTGCAGAAGCGGCAGGTGACGACATTTTATCAGCGGTAAACTTTAACTCACCAGGTCAAGTAGTGATTGCAGGTACAGCAGCAGCTGTAGAAAGAGCAAGTATTTTGGCTAAAGAGAAAGGAGCGCGTAAAGCGATGCCTTTACCTGTGTCTGTACCATCACATTGTCTATTGATGAAACCTGCGGCGGATCGTTTAGCTGTTGATATGGATGCGATTACATTCTCAGCACCAGCGATTACAGTGATTCATAATGTTGATGTTAAATCACATGACGATGCTGCAACGATTAAAACAAGCTTAATTGAACAATTGTATCAACCAGTTCGTTGGACAGAAACAGTAGAACGCATGGTTGCTCAAGGTGTTACCCAATTGGTTGAGTGTGGGCCAAATAAAGTGTTGACAGGCTTAACTAAGCGCATTGATAAAAATGTAACATCATTCAATTTTGATAATGAAGCATCTTTAAATGAGGTTTTAGCAAATCTTGCGTAAATTTAATATTCCTGAAGCTGCATTAGGGCTGACATCGGTTGCATTTTTGATTGCCTTTTTCTTTGGTGGTAAAGATTTAATCTTTGCGACCAAAGTTTTATTGGGCACAAGTGTCGTTGCTGTTGGTGCTTGTGCGGTATTTTGGCGTCAAACCAATTGGAAAACATGGGGGATGCTAGTCAGTATCCTTATTTTTTCAGGGTTAACAGTCTATTTTGATAATGAAGCATTTATTAAATGGCGTCCAACCGTGATCAATGCGGTTTTATGTATTGCTTTGCTTGTGATGTATTGCACCAAAACTATGCCTTTTAAATACTTGTTTGCTAAACATTTAGAGCTTGATTTACCTGATACTGTTTGGTTAAGACAAAATATTATTTGGATGGTTTATTTCTTCATCAGCGGATTAATCAATACAGCGCTTGTTGTATTTAATATTTCTAATGAAGGATGGATAATCTATAAAACGATTATTGGGCCGATTTTAGCGACGTTATTCTCAGGCATTATGATTGCTAATCTTTATAGAGAAAGTAAGCGTCATAGAAAGATTGCTGAAGCAAATAAGGAAGAAGCTTAATTATGAATGAAGCAAGAATTGAAAAGATGAAAGGTTTACTGGAGGAAAATTTTTCCCCGATTCACCTTGAAATTATCGATGATAGTCATCATCATATTGGACATGCTGGAGCAAAAAATGGTGCAGGTCACTTTACAGTTAAGATCTGTTCCGAGGCATTTAGTGGCAAAACATTAATTCAACGACATAGAATGGTTTATTCGGTGTTAGATTCCATGATGCATAGCGACATTCATGCATTAAGTATTGAAGCATCGATACCAAAATAATTAAGGATATTTGAAGAATGAAAAAAACATTAATTAGTACAGCATTAGTAGTAAGCAGTATTGTTGGAAGTTTGAGCCTAGCGCAAACTTTTGAAATTCCAGATCCTGTTGCGATTATCGATGGTAAACCATTATCAAAAGCTGATTTTCAAGCTGCATTAGAGCCAGTCGTTGGTGTTGATAATCTAGATTTTTTACAAAATGCTCAGCAGTTGAATGAGTTTGTAACTCAATTAGCATTACAAGAGCAATTAGCACAAGTGGCTAAAAAAGAAGGTTTAGATAAAACAGCAGAATATAAGAAATTTATTGAATATGCTGAAAGATCAGGTCTTTCTCAAGCATATTTGAAAAAATTAGTAGATGACATCAAAATTTCTGATGAAGAAATCAAAGCAGAATATGACAAGCAAGTAAAAGCGATTGATAAAAATGAATATCGCGCGGCGCATATTTTGGTAGAGAAAGAATCAGAAGCGAAAGACTTAATAGCAAAATTGAAAGATAAAAAGAAACCTTTATCTTTTGCTGATGCAGCTCAACAGTATTCAAAAGATCCAGGATCGAAAGATAATGGCGGTGAATTGGGTTGGTTTAGAGCACAAGTGATGGTGCCTGAATTTGGTGAAGCTTTACAAACAATGAAAGCTGGTGAAATTTCTGATACGCCAGTAAAAACTCAATTCGGTTATCACATTATTAATTTAGAAGAAGTACGTGAAACACCAATTGATTCGTTAGAAGTTTCAGAAGATCGCATCAAAGATTCTCTAATGGCTAACCAGCTTCGTGATAAAATCGAAGCGATTCAGCAAAAAATTAAGATTGAATATAAAGCTCAATAATTTTATATAACAGCAATCATGTAAAAGCCTGAATCAATGATTTAGGCTTTTTTATTATTACGAATTAGGAATAAATATAGTGGATTTTTTAGCAAATTATTTTTTGTTTTTCTTCAAGCTCATCACAATCGTTGTATCTTTATTGATTATTTTAATTGTAATTAAAGGCGGTCGAGACCTAAAAAAGAAGAAAGGTGAAATAATTTTTGAAGATTTATCAGAAGAGTTTGATGATTTAAAAGAATCATACAAAGATTTAGTTTCAGATGAGCAATCTGATGAAGAAAAAAATGAAGCAAAATCTGCTAAAAAATGGTGGCAATTTTGGAAGAAGAAATCAGACGCGACAGAAGATGAGAAAAAAGTATTATCTAAATTATTTGTGATTGATTTTGATGGTGATATGGCGGCTAATGCTGCACATAATCTCAAGCAAGAAGTGAATGCTGTATTGAGTGTTGCTAAAGACAATGATGAAGTTTTAGTGCGCTTAAAAAGCCCGGGTGGTGTTGTGAATGGCTATGGTTTGGCGGCAGCTCAACTGGAAAGATTCAAAGAGAAAAATTTAGATTTAACTGTTGCTGTAGATGAAGTGGCTGCAAGTGGTGGTTATTTAATGGCTTGTGTGGCAAATAAAATTGTTGCTGCGCCATTTGCGATTTTAGGTTCTATTGGTGTGGTTGCTCAATTACCAAATTTTCATAGATTGTTGGAAAAATATGACATTGATTATGAACAATTTACAGCAGGTAAATATAAGCGCACAGTGACAATGTTTGGTGAAAATACTGAAGAAGGCCGTGAAAAATTCAAAGAAGAATTGGAAGACATTCATGTGATTTTCAAAGAGTATGTTAGCAAGCATCGTCCGCAAATGGACATTGAAAAAATTGCAACAGGTGAGCATTGGTTAGGTACGCAAGCTTTAACGTTGAATTTAGTGGATGAGTTGCAAACAAGTGATGCTTATTTGTTGGCTAAATTAGAAAGTTTCCGCGTGATTCATGTGGGTTTTGTAGAACGTAAATCATTGCGTTCAAGTGCTTTGAAAATCTTAGCTAAAATTCAATCTCGCTTTTCATACTAATTATAAAAAGGCATAAGATATGACAAATTCGATGATAATTTGGTTGATTGTAATAATCATTGCGATAGCAATTATTGTGATCTTTAATCGCTTGGTGCGTAAACGAAATTATTGTCGCAATAGCTTTGCACAGATAGATGTGCAACTAAAGAAACGTCATGATCTTGTGCCTAATTTAGTTTCAGTCGCACAAGGTTATTTAGATCATGAAGCATCTGTGCTTGAGCGCGTGATTTCTGCGAGACAACGCGCTTCTGAGAGTTTAGTTGCGACAAAAAATGATATTGGCTCATTAGCTGCGATGCAGATGTTGCTGAGCAGTGAAGCAAGTTTTTCATCGGCATTACAAGGCTTCTTTGCAAATGTCGAAGCTTATCCTGAATTGAAAGCGAGCCAGCAAATGAAGCTATTGCATGAAGAATTGGTGCATATTGAAAATAGCATCGCTTATGCAAGACAAGCTTATAACGATAGCGTGACATTTTATAATATTGATCGTGAGTCTTTTCCATCTAGTATTATTGCCAATTTATTAGGATTTAAGCGCATCGAACAATTGGAATTACCAGTTGAAGGTGGCGCGCCAAAAGTATTTGAATGATTGTTCAGGTTGCCATCCCAAGTCCATTATATTCTTTATTCGATTATGAATTGGAATCAGTCAATAGTGATTCGCCCATTGGTTGTAGAGTAAGGGTTTCTTTTGGGCGTCAAAATTTGGTTGGCATTGTCATTGGCACAGTTGAAGAAAGTACTCATAAAAAATTAAAAAAAGCGATGCTGCTAGATAGCTCGCCAATCATGACTGAAGATTTATTAAAACTAGGACGATGGATCGCTGAGTATTATCATGCACCAATCGGGCTTGTTTTTAAAATGATGTTGCCACAAAAGCTCCGTAAAGATGAAATTTATCAGCGTAGTCGAGAGATCTATTTAGAATTATCAGATAACTTTAAAGAATGGATTGAAAATAATCAGACTAAAAAAGCACGAGTTTTTTTGATTGAGCAGTTGATAGAGCATTTACCGATACAGCGTTCTGAATTTAGCCAACAATTTTCTAATTTTAAAGCCCATGAAAAAGCATTGATGGCAGATAATGTATTGCTTCATACAGAACAGTACGAGGATTCTTTAGATTTATCAGATCATCGCTTTCCAACTCTGCCTTATGTGTTAAATGATGAACAAACTCATGCTGTACAGGCAGTCAGTTTACATCAGTTTTCTGTTTCACTGTTAGAAGGTGTAACAGGCTCAGGAAAGACGGCTGTTTATTTAGAATTAGCTAAAAGAGTTTTGCAAGCTGGGCAACAAGTGCTGATCTTAGTGCCTGAAATTGGTTTAACGCCACAGTTCATAGAAAGAGTTGAAAACATTTTGTCTGTACCATTTGTTGTGGTGCATTCTGAAGTGAATGAAACAGAAAAAATGAGAGCATGGGAAGCAGCAAAGCATCATACGGTATCGCTAGTTATTGGCACTCGCTCTGCGTTATTCACACCATTTGATCAGTTAGGCATGATCATCATTGATGAGGAGCATGATGGCTCATATCGTCAGCGAGATACGGTCAGATACTCAGCACATGATGCAGCCATTCAGCGAGCTTATTTCTTAAATATTCCTATCGTCTTGGGTTCTGCGACGCCAATTTTAGAAACGATTCATAATGTTGAAAAAGGACGATATCAACTATTGTCTTTGAATGAGCGTGCTAAAGGTAAAACACCTGATTGGCAAGTCGTAGATATGAATGAAACGATGTCTATGGATGGCTTATCCATAGAGTTATTGAATGAGATAGAGGCAACATTAGAACGAAAAGAGCAAGTCATTATTTACATCAATCGACGTGGATATTCGCCTGTTTTAATGTGTGAAGGTTGTGGTTGGGTGCCTGAATGTAAAGCTTGTGAATATCGATTAACGGTTTACCGTAAGACTAATAGCTTACGTTGTCATCATTGTAATCATATGGAAGCGCTGCCTCGTAAATGTCCAAGTTGTCATCAAGCATTATTAAAAATGTTTGGACAAGGCACAGAACGAATAGAAAAAGCGTTACAAGATGCATTTCCAAAGGCGAATGTCATTCGTTTTGATAGAGATCAGTTGAAAAGTAAAACGGCATTTGCTTCAGCTGTGGATCAAGTGATTGAAGGGCATGCAGATATTATTATCGGTACACAAATGATCGCGAAAGGGCATGATTTTGCGAAGGTCACATTGGTTGGGATGGTAGATATTGATGGAATTTTGTATTCATCTGATTTTCGTGCTGAAGAGAAACTGGCACAAACTTTGATGCAAGTTTCGGGGAGATCGGGTAGAGATGCATCTCATGGAAAAGTTGTGATTCAAACACATTTTCCTGAACATGCATTGTTTAATGATCTGCCTCAGCAAGGTTATGCTGAATTTTCTCGAAACCTATTAGAGCAAAGGCAGCACTTTGAATTTCCACCTTATGAATATCAGGCGTTGTTTCAAGTGGAAGGGCAGGATGAACGTGAAACATTGCAAGCGTTTGAACAGTTGATGCAAAGTGTTGATTGCCAAAATTATCCAGTGGGTATAACACCAATCTATCCAAATGCTTTGTCGAAGCGCCAAAATTTTTATCGTTTTTATATTGTATTACAGAGTAAATCACGGAAAGATTTGCATCGAACTGTGCATTATTTGATGGCCTCTGCAGCACAAATATTGCCGAGTAAGATTAGACACTTTTGTGAAATCGATCCGTGGGATTTTGATTAATAATACCAGTTACGATGACGACCAAATCTATGATATGGGCTCCATGGGAATGGATCATCATCCCATCTATTGTGATCATAGCTAGACCAATAACGGAAATTATCGCCAGCGACTTCAACATGCAGAATATCCATATCATTACCTGCAATGTTTGTGTTTTGGAAGCTGATGATTTTCCCTAACACAGCCATGCGATCGCCTGAGGCAATGTCAAAAAAGCTGATTTTGGCATTCGGTGCAAATGTTACAAATATGCGCTGATCGAAGTTATTGCTTCCTTCTTCAGGATAACCAGAACTGTTGATGTGGCGTTTAACCAATTCTATTTGGCGCTTACTGCGGTCAATACTCGTGATTTGTCCACCAACATAAGCTTGTCGGTCAATGATTTCTTCCCGCGGTAATTGAACGATTGCTTCATAATGTAAAGCATCTCTCGCTTGGTTCACTAAGAAATTAGATGCACAGCCTGAGACAAATAATGCGAATATTAAAAAAATAGATTTTTTCATGATTGCTCCATTGGTTAATGAGCGAAAAGTAGATGTTGATCAAGCATATCAAAAAGAGTGCTAAATAAAAATACATAGATTTGTATATACTTGCTAAGTTTTGAAATGATAAAAATATCAAACAATAAGTTTAAATTGTAAGGAGAATAAACAATGTATTTCAGTGTGTTAAAGGTGTTTAAAATTGGCATTGGTCCATCGAGTTCTCATACAATTGGCCCGATGAAAGCCGCAAAATGCTTTATTGATGAATTGATTGAAAAACAGCTTATGGATAAAACAACAAAGATTGTTGCGGATGTTTATGGCTCTTTATCTTTAACTGGGATAGGACATTTAACAGATGTTGCTATTTTATTGGGTTTGTCAGGTTATTCAGCCAATGATGTTGATATCGATGCAATTCCCAATATTATTCACAAAATTAAAACAGAAGAAAAACTGCATATTTACAGTGATCAATACATCATTAATTTTTTATCGAGTGATTTAAAATTTCATCGTGAGTTTTTACCAAAGCATGAAAATGGTATGAAATTTTCGGCGTACCAAGATGATCAATTATTATTAGAAGTTAATTATTACTCTATTGGTGGCGGTTTAATTACCTCAGATAATGATGATGTTAATACTCAAGCTGAAAAAAGTGTTCCTTATCCATTTTATTCAGCGGAAGAACTGTTGATGCATTGTGAAAAAAGTGGAAAGTCCATTGATGAAGTCATTTTAGCGAATGAACTTGTATCAACTACAATTGACGATATTCAACAGTATTTTAATGATATTGTCACTGTAATGCGTGAATGTATTGACCGAGGATTAAAGGCAGAAGGACGATTACCAGGGCCGATGCGAGTGCCAAGAAGAGCACATAACCTTTATCAGTTATTGTTAGAACATGGCGATGATACAAAAGATCCAATGATTGTTTTAGATTGGGTTAATTTATTTGCATTAGCAGTTAGTGAAGAAAATGCAGCAGGTGGGCGAGTTGTGACAGCGCCAACGAATGGAGCTTGTGGAATTATTCCTGCCATTTTGACTTATTATGAGCGATTCATTGAGCCATTAACTGAAGCAAAGATTTTAAAATTCTTTTTAACATCGGGTGCAATTGCTACTTTATATCAGCGCAATGCATCTATTTCTGGTGCGGAGGTAGGTTGTCAGGGCGAGGTTGGTGTTGCTTGTTCTATGGCTGCGGCAGGATTGGTAGCGTTATTGGGCGCAACACCAAATCAAATCTGCATGGCTGCCGAAATCGGAATGGAACACAATTTGGGATTAACCTGTGATCCTGTCGATGGGCAAGTGCAAGTGCCATGTGTTGAACGCAATGCCATTGCATCTGTGAAAGCTATCAACTCTGCGCGAATGGCTTTAAGAAGACAAAGTGCACCATTGGTATCATTAGATAAAGTCATTGAAACGATGTACAACACGGGCAAAGATATGAATATGAAATATCGTGAAACCTCTCAAGGAGGTTTAGCAATGACGATTCGTACACCATGTGAATAAGTTAAATTAATTGAATTTTTTCTTTATCTTCTTCGGTTAAAGTTTCATACCAATCATCACCCATCATTTCGATAGGATGCTGTGAACGGTCTGAACCATTGCCGCACAGCATTTTATTGGCAGCGCAGAATTTATCACATCCCCAGCAGATTCGTTCGGGATGCTTTGGATTCAATGGAAAACGCATTTTTTTATCTTTTTTCTCCATATTAATCCTTTATTAGTATTAGTTTTTGAAGCGGAGCAATCCTTCTAAAACTAGATGTTGATGAACATGGTAATTAGGTTTTGGCAGCATTGGCTCTAAGATTTCTTTTAGCCACTTTGCTCTGCCACCCGCTAATACTACGCTATCTACATCAGGTAAAGATTGATATAGAGCAACAATAGAGCCAGCAATTGCATAATGTATGCCTGATGAAATACATAAATTGGTATTGTGACCAAGTTCACTTGTGTATGCTAATTCTGAAACATTTTTGATGGCAGTATCTTTAAGTAACGCATCTCTTAATGATTTGATGCCAGGTAAAATTAAGCCACCTTCAAAGTTGCCATTTTGCGCAACATAATCGATGGTTAATGCTGTACCAAGATCAATCACGAGCATAGGTTTATGATAAATATCCCATGCAGCTAGCATTCCTAACCAACGATCAACACCTAAAGATTCAGGAATATCATATAAATTGGTTAGACCTAGAGCATCTTTTTGTGAAATGGCAATGGTTGGCTTGATCGCTGTAAATTCTGCAATATGATTCAGCAATCGCTCAAGTCGTTCACTTTTAGTAACAGAGGAAATTTTGATTTCATCTGGCATAGGATAAAGATTAAAGAGCTTAACAACAAAGCTTGGTAAAGCAGAGTAATCAATGAATTGATGGTGAGATAAACCATCTTCTTCGGTAAACAGTGCAAACTTAATGCAAGTATTACCGCAATCAAATAAAAATTTAGGCATAAGCGCGGAGCGATAGCTCTCCTGAAAAATACTGCTGAATAGTGCCATCTTCATGTTGAATGAGCAATGCACCATTATCTGCAATGCCAATTTCAGTGCCAATGATTTCTCTCATTGGTGAAAATAGTTTAATTTTTTGCCCATGAAGAGCGCTAAAGTTATTCCACATATTGACAATATTGGGTGGGTTAAAGGCTTCATAGTCATCACGTAATTTCGATATTATGTTAATGATATCAGCGATTAATTCATTTCGATTAAGTGCTTCACCTAAGATTTCATAGATAGAAGTTGCTTTGTTCTGCACTAAATCAGCATCGACAAGGGGTAAATTATTTAAACCAATGCCGATAACCATTTCTACTTCATGCTCGGATTTAGCATAAGTTTCAATTAAGATTCCTGCGAGCTTTGTACCATTGACCCAAATATCGTTGGGCCATTTAATTTTAGCAGGGATATTTTTGCTCTGTAGGTATTCAACTAGATATAAGCCAAGGGCAGGGCTAAAACTTGTTAGATTCGCCAATGCTTGTGCTTTGAATTGAATGCGCATTGAAAAATAGAGATTTCTAGCAAGTGGTGACGCCCAAACTTTACCATTGCGTCCTCTGCCTTGAGTTTGCATCTCACTGACCATAACCAATGCTTTTTTCATTGGTAGTTTAGCAATTTCTTCATTGGTAGAAGTGACATCTAATAATGTGATGACATCATCGATCGTATTTTTAGGTAGTTTTTTTAAAATGGATGCTTGGTCTAAAGGAATATAAGGATAGATTGCTTTATAGCCTTGTCTGCCAATTGTTTCGACAAGATGCCCTGTTTTTAATTCGTTAATGGCTTTCCAAATGGCTTGGCGTGTAACATTAAAGCGCTGTGCTAAATCTTCTCCGCTGTATAATTCACCAGATTGTAGAAGATAAAAGAGTTCTTTTGCTAATGGAGACATAGAATTGATACTGCTTATAAAAGAAAAAAGTGCCATTGAGCACTTTTTTCCGAATGATAAAAGTATGTTCTAACTAAAAAGAACAACTGAAATTACAGCAACATAACCAATGATGCAAAGACCCCAAATAATGCAGAGCGGTAATTGGTTTTCAAAAAATTTCATATCACATCTCCCTGACGTTATATATTATAAAACTTTGATAATAGCTTGAGCCGATTGTGTAATATTATACTCGTTTAGGGCAGCAATACAAATTCTGCCTGTATCGAGGATATATAGACCATGCTCATTACGGAGCTTTTGAGCTTGTTCTTTAGTTAATCCAGAATAGCTAAACATACCTTGTTGATCTTTAATAAAGCTGAAATCTTTCTTAGTTTGTCCTTCATTCAACAGTGCTGTGAATTTTTCACGCATCGCATGAATACGCTGACGCATTTCAGTTAATTCATCAAACCACTCTTGGCGTAATACATCATTACTGAGTACATGGCCAACAATTGCAGCACCAAAAATAGGAGGAGATGAGTAGTTTGCACGTACCATTTTTTTCAATTGTGAAGTTACACGCACTTGTTCATCTGTTGATGCTGTAACAACCGATAATGCGCCCACACGCTCACCATACAATGAGAATGATTTAGAGAATGAGTTAGCAATCAATACAGGTAAACCTGCATCTGTCATGATATGAATTGCTTTAGCATCTTCTTGAACGCCTTTCGCAAAACCTTGATATGCCATATCTAAGAAAGGAATCAATGATTTTTCTTTGATCACTTCTGCCAATTGATGCCATTGTGCATCATTTAAATCTGCACCTGTTGGGTTATGACAACAAGCATGTAAAACAACGATAGAGTTTTCTTCTAATTTTTTGAAGAATTCTAACATTGCCGCAAAGCGAACACCGCCAGTTTCTGAATCAAAATAAGGATAAGATTCTACTTCAAAGCCTGCGCCTTGGAAGATCGCACGGTGGTTATCCCAAGTAGGATCAGAAATATAAACTTTAGGTAATTTTTGGCTAAAAAGTTGATTTAGGAAATCTGCACCAACTTTTAATGCACCTGTTCCACCCAATGTTTGTACTGTTGCTAAACGATTTTCAGCAATAACAGGATGATGCTCTGCAAATAATAAGCGCTGAACAGAAATGTTATAAGTCTGTAAACCGTGCATTGGTAAATATACATGAGGTTTTTCTTCAGAAAATAATGCCTGCTGTGCTTTTTTGACAACATTTAACACTGGCACTTTACCTTCAGCATCCGCATAAATACCGATAGTAAGGTTGATTTTATCTTCTCTTGGATCTTGCTTAAATTTTTCCACTAAGCCAAGGATCGGATCATCAGGTGCCAAAACAACATTATTAAAAACGTTCATATAGATTTCCTTTGAAGTAAACAGAGTGCTTTTTATGATAAAGGCCACACCCAAAGCAACGCAGGTGTAACGGTTATGAGAATTAATATATCTAATATTAGGCCAACGCGCCAATAATCGCTAAATTGATAGCCGCCAGGTCCCATTACTAGTGTATTTGAGTGATGACCGATTGGAGTATTGAAGGTGCAAGAGCTCGCAATCGCAATCCCCATTAAGTAAGCATCAGGGTTGTGTCCTAATTGTTGCGATACGCCATAAGCAATTGGGCACATGATCATTGCAGTCGCAGAACTATTGATAATATCTGTGATGATCATGGTAATTAGTATGATAATACCGAGAATTAAATAATCAGGTAGATCACCTATATAACCAACTAATTTACCAGCCAATATCTCTGTCACACCTGTTTGTTGAAGTGCAACGCCAACAGTGATGAAGCAGCCCAATAACATTAATAAAGGACCTTCTTGGCTTTTATAGACATCGCGGATGGGCAATAGCTTGAATATGACCAATAAAAAGACAGCCAAAGGAAAACTGATTTGCGGTGGTAATGTTTGAGTGGCTACAAGTACGATTGAGCCGATGAATATTAAAACGGTAGGCAATAGGCGATAAGATGCCTGTAAACTAATATCGCGCTCAGCAAGCGGAAAACAGCCGAGATAGCGCAATGTATCAGGTAGCTCGTCTGCATGACCTTGAACGAGCAGTACATCGCCAACTTTTAATTGAATACGGGATAAACGCTTACGAATATTTTCGCCATGTCTTGCGACACCGATCACATTTAATCCGTATTTTTCACGGAATTGAAGCTCGAGCAGTGTGCGATTATCCATTCGAGAACCAGGATTGATGACAACTTCTAAAACCTCTAGTTTATCGTGAGGGATATTTTTGTTAGCGCTACTGCGAGTTAAATTTAAGCCTGTTAATAGTTCTAGTTGTTTGAGTTCTTCAGGTTGGCCTTCGAGCAATAAAGTGTCATTGGCACGAATCATTTCTTCTTGACTGGGTGCGATAATTCGGCGAGCACCACGTAAAATAACCACAACTTTCACTAAGTCATCTGAAATTTTTTCGATATCAGCGACTGATTTATCCACAAGCTTATTGCTTGGCTCTACTTTGGCTTCTAATAGGTAATTATCTGTCGTGAATTTTACTTGCGTGGCTTCTGAGCGACGATTAGGAATCAGGCGCCAACCAATAATAGATAAATACAGTAAGCCCACAACTGAGATGATTAAGCCTGTTGGGGCAAAATCAAACATATTAAATGAGCCTAGACCAATGGACTCACGGTAGTTTGCAACGATTAAGTTGGGTGGAGTACCGATAAGAGTGATTGTGCCACCAAGCAGTGATGCAAATGCCATTGGCATCAGGACTTTTGCGGGTTGAATATCATAGCGTTGGCAAAGCTGAATAGCGATGGGCATGATTAAAGCGAGTGCACCAACGTCATTCATGAATGCGGAGAAGAAAGCCACTAAGCCTGCTAATGTGAAAACTAATAATGAAGGGCTATCTGAAAAATAGCTTAAACGTTTGGATAAGTGATAAGTAATGCCTGTTTTACCTATGGCATGGCTGAGAACCAATACAGAAGCAACGCTGACAACAGCAGGATGGCTAAAGCCATTAAATGCTTCACGAATTGGCACAACTCCAGAAATTACTAATGCTAATAGAGCTCCGAGTGCCACAAAATCGTAGCGAATCTTCCCAATCAAAAAAGCAATGAATGAGAAAATTAAAACAGCTAAGGAAAAAAGCTGTTCATTGGTTAAAAAAGAGAAGAGTTGAGTATTGATATAATCGAGCATAACACTTCCTATAATAGACGCTTTTGTAATAAACGATATTGAACAGAAGTTTCAGGGTTGATCACATTTTTTTGATGATATTCACCTGTATCACCATTTAAGCACCATGCAGTTTCATCTTCTAGACTCAGCAGTAACCCCTCTTCAATGACTTGTTGTTTAATGTCTTTATCGAAGAGAGGAACGGCGATCTCAATGCGTCTGAAGAAATTTCTATTCATCCAGTCGGCACTAGAAAGATAAGTATGTTCTTGCCCAGCATGATAGAAATAGTAAACACGAGAATGCTCCAAAAATCTACCCACAATAGAACGAATGCGGATATTTTCGGATAATCCAGGGATTCCTGGTTTTAAAGCACATGCACCACGCACGATTAAATCTATTTGTACACCTGCTTGTGAAGCATTGTAGAGCGCTGTGATTAAAATAGGTTCCATTAACGCATTCATGCGTGCAATGATTTGTGCTTTTCTGCCATGTTTGGCTTCATTCATTTCAAATTCTATCTCTTCGAGTAAACGATCGATAAAATTGAATGGCGCTTGCCAGATTGTAGAGAGCGACGGTACTTTTGCTAAGCTGGATAAATTCAAAAATATCTCGGAAATGCTCGCGGTAATTTCTTTATGAGAAGTTAATAAGCTGAAGTCCGTATATAATCGTGCATTGCCTTGGTGATAATTACCTGTGCCAATATGAGCATAACGGCGCAAGTATTGTTCACCGAAATGATTGTATTCTTCACGAACTACGAGCAACATTTTTGCATGGGTTTTGTATCCAAACACACCATAAACAATTTTAATGCCGGCATCTTCTAAGCGAGAAGCCCAAGATAGGTTAGTTGCTTCATCAAAACGAGCCATTAACTCAACAACGACATTAACTTCTTTGCCTTGTCTTGCGGCTTTCTCCAATAATTCCATTAGTTCAGAATCATCACCTGTTCTATAAACAGTCATGCGAATGACGAGAACATCTGGATCTTCAACCGCTTCACGCAAAAACTCTGTCACAGGTGAAAAGCGATCATAAGGATGATGCAAAAGCACATCTTTACGATTGATTTCATCAAATGCTGATGTGCGATTTTCCCAACGTGAAGGCACATGTTTTTTTATCGGAGTAAATGTTAGATGTGGCTTGCCTTCGATATAGTCGAGAATGTTATAAATTTGTGAAAAATCAAAATGATGATCAGTTGGGTACAAATCTTCTATGGAAAGATTAAACTCATTGAGCAATAGGCTCATCAAATGTTCAGGGCATTTGGACTCAATTTCTAAACGTACGGAATGTCCAAAACCACGCTGTTTAAGCTCACCGCGCAATGCTTGATGGAGATTGGTTAATTCTTCTTTATCAATGTATAAATGACTGTTTCTAGTCACTCTAAATTGGTATAGACCCAGAATGGATAGTTCAGGGAAAATGTCGGCAATAAATGCTTCGATTACATCCTGAATAGTTGTTAATTGAATTTCATCCGCATTAGATGGAAGTTCAATAATATGCGGCAAGTTTTCAGGAATAGGCAAGATCGCTGTATCGATGTTTCGACCATAAGCATCTACGCCTTTTAAATCCACAATAAAGTTAAGAGATTTATTAGTAATATGCGGAAATGGATGTGCCAAATCTAACGCAATTGGCGTAAAGACAGGCAACATATTTTGAGTGAATAAATGATAAAGCCACTCAGTTTGTTCAACGCTCCACGCATCTTTTTTTAATAGAGTAATATTTTCTGCTTTGAGTTGAGGCATTAGCTCATCAAAAAAGACTTTGTATTGATCCTGAGTAATTTTTGAAGCATAAGCTTGGATGCTTAAGCGCCATTCGCTTGCAGTTTGGTTTTCGATGCGTTCAAGACCAGATTGAATCTGTTCTTGCATATTTGCCATGCGAACTTCAAAAAATTCATCTAAGTTAAGTGAAACAATCGCAATGAATTTTAAGCGTTCAAGTAATGGTAAATCGGTATTTTTAGCTTGTGCGAGTACACGTTCTTGGAAAGCAAGAATAGAGCGTTCACGGTTAATGAGAGGAACGGTATGTGGGGTTAACAATGTTAACGAAGGATCCACAGCAAACCTACTTATGTAATAAATTAAAGATGATTATTGTAGCTCACAAAGTGCCTTTTTTCTATTCAAATTAAAGGCGCAGATAAGAAAAAAGCACAGATTTCTGTGCTTTTTCATTGATTAATTATTTTTGCTCTGAGGCTTCATCTTCTAGGATGATCTTAAAACTGCGTGATGCATTTTTACTCTCTTCTTCGCTAGAGATGATTTTTGGTTTAATCACGATTTCATCTTCAGTGATAAAAGTTGGTTTAGCAGCAGGGCGATCTTTCGGCTTTGTATTTTTCACATGTTGTTGAATAACGATTTCATCTGAAGCAGTTTCTGAAGATTGTATTTTTGGTTCTTCAGGCGCTTTAGTTTCAGGTTCTACCGCAATTTTAATCACCTCAACTTCAGGTTCAGCTTTCGCTTCTACTACATCGCTTTCGATCACAATAGGTTGTTGGACAGCAGGCTCTTGCTCTGTAGAGATATTGATCACAACTTCTTCTTTAGCTGCTTCAACTGACTCATTAACGACTTCGGCTGCAAGTGGCTCTTGAGCCTCGGGCTTTGCTTCAGGTGCTACTTCTACAGTAGTTGCTTGAATGATGACAGGTTCATCAGAAACTTCAGGTTTTACAATAGTTTCTTGTTGAATCACAATCTCATTTTCAACTTTGTTTGTTTCTGTAGGAGTGATGATAGCTTCTGTTGTTGCCGCAGCCACAATAGCTGTATCGCTAGTTGTTTCAGTCGCTTTCAATGCATTCATTTCTTCTTCAGAGATGCGTTTGCGACCTTTACGGATTTTACGCTTGCGTGTTTCACCATTAACTTCTACTTCGACAAACTCAGGTCTAGGTGTAACAGCCGCAACTTTAACAGGGTTTTCAGCTTTTGCTTCAGTATTCTCATTTTTTGGAGAGTTTTGAGAATTATTAGCATTAGCGTTATTGTTCTTGTTGCGTGAGCGGCGATTTCTCGACTTTGGTGCATCACCATTGTTCGCATTGTCGCGATTTTCATCATTTTGCTTATCGTTGTCCGCAGCCTTATTGTTGTGCTTTTCTGATTTGTCATTGTTTTTAACAAAATCGGCACGACTTTCAGTTGCACGCTCAACCGTAGCAATTTCATTGTGTTCAGGTGCATTTGCACGAGTAGTAACACGACGATTATTGCGACGACGATTGTTGGAGCGTTGACGGTGCTTAGGTTGAGCTTCTTTTTTCTTCGCTTCTTCAGCTGCTTTTTCAGCCTCAGATGGACCTAAAAGAGATTTAAACCAAGCAACAAGGCTAGACCACAATGAAACAGCAGGCGGAGCTTCCACTGGTTTCTCTGGAGTAACCGGTGGTGGCGTTGCAGGCACCATATTGCTCACAATAGGAATATTTTTCTGTGGTTTTGTCGGATTGTATGCTTTGTTAACCAAAGTTTCTTCTGTTGGTTGCTCTACAGTTTTGTGTTCATTACTCACTTTATTTGTCAATAAAGATTGATCAGTTCTATAGCGAGTGATTTCAAAATGTGGAGTTTCTAATTCTTGATTAGGAATCATTACAATGCGAACATTCAAACGTTTTTCAATGTCAGAAACATCATCACGTTTTTCATTCAACAAGAAGATAGATACATCAACTGGTAATTGAACGATAATTTCACCAGTGCGCTCTTTTAAAGCTTCTTCTTCAATCAGGCGTAAAATTTCTAAAGCCAATGATTTGATGTTACGGATTGTGCCGTGACCAGAACATCTTGGACATACAATGTGTGTTGTTTCATCCAATGAAGGGCGTAAACGTTGACGTGACATTTCTAATAAACCAAAGCGAGAAATATGGCCTGTTTGAATGCGTGCACGATCTAAAGATAATGCTTCATGGAATGCTTTTTCTACTTGGCGTTGATGATCTGATTCCAACATATCGATGAAGTCAATCACGATTAAGCCGCCAAGGTCACGCAGTTTTAATTGACGAGCAATTTCTTCTGCGGCTTCAACGTTAGTATTGAATGCTGTTTCTTCGATGTCAGCGCCGCGAGTTGCACGACCTGAGTTGATATCGATTGATACCAATGCTTCTGTGTAGTCAATCACTAACGCACCACCTGAAGGTAATTTCACTTCACGTTGGTAAGCAGATTGAATTTGGTTTTCGATTTGGTAGCGAGTAAATAATGGAATTTGATCTTCGTATAATTTAATTTTAGAGCGAATTTGAGGCATTGTTCTGCTAACAAATAACGCCGCTTCTTCATAAATTTCAGGATTATCAATTAAGATTTCGCCAATGTCATTGCGGTAATAATCACGTAATGCACGAATGATGATATTGCTTTCTTGGTAGATTAAAAATGGTGCTTTTTCAGAAGATGCATTTTTAATAGAACGCCACAAAGTGAGGAGATAATCTAAGTCCCATTGTAATTCTTCCGCAGTACGACCTAAGCCAGCAGTGCGAACTATAACGCCCATTTCATCAGGGATTGTTAAATGGCTCATCGCCTCACGAATAGCAACACGTTCTTGGCCTTCGATGCGGCGAGAAACACCACCTGATTTAGGATTATTTGGCATTAGTACTAAGTAACGGCCAGCCAATGTAATCAATGTTGTTAATGCAGCGCCTTTATTGCCGCGCTCTTCTTTTTCTACTTGAATGATAACCTCCATGCCTTCAGTGAGGGCATCTTTAATGGAAGGTTTTTGCATCGCTTTTGCAGCATCAGAGTAATACTCTTTGGATACTTCTTTGAATGATAAGAAGCCGTGGCGTTCTGAGCCGTAATCTACAAAACAAGCTTCTAAAGAAGGCTCAATTCGAGTAATGATACCTTTGTATATATTTGCTTTTTTTTGAATATTTGTAGCATTTTCAATGTCTAAATCATATAGGCGCTGTCCATCGACCAAAGCGACACGTGTCTCTTCTGGCTGGCTCGCATTAATTAGCATGCGTTTCATTGTGTTCTCCAGGTACAAATACTGAGAAATTCACAGAGATCACCCCTTAATTTACTGATAATACAATGTACGTTGTCATTAGCTTTTAGTATTGGTTGTTAACGTAGTGATTAGTATTAGTACTGTGATTTTCAATATTTATGACCAAAATTAAATTTTAAAAAATATATTTTATATAACAAAACATACTCGTCTTAAAAGATGAGTATGTAGTGATATTGAGTGTTTTTTGAGTGATCATTGATGAGTTTTATTGAGCGTTTCTCATCGCTTCATCTGCGCCAGCTGAATCCCCACGAGCTTTACGAGCTGAGGAAATTACGCGCCAATTTTTATTCACAAGATCTTGGTTTCCTTTAGCAAAATCGATAGATTTTTTTGCTAATTGTTCAGATTGTTCGTGTTTACCTTGATGTAAACGAATCTGAGCTAAGTCATACCAAATGCTTGCATTATTTGGTTCTAATCTAACAGCTCTGTTCAATGCCGTTGCTGCTTTTTCAAGTTGATTTGCTTTAACTGCTGCGTTCGCTTCATCTAATAATGTTTGAACCGCGCCAGTTTGGTTTTGTGAAGCTTGATATGTACTGTTTGATTCAGCAGGTTCTGCTTGAGTTGCTTTGCCTGGAATCATTGGTGCATTTGGAGCATACGTTGTTGCTGGTGGTGTATATGTTGTAGGTGCAGGTGTTGATTGAGTATTCTGGCTAGGGAATGAGCTTGAGAAATCAGAGGTATTACCTGTATTTACAGCTGCATTATTGCTCGATGGAAATTCGACAGGTTGATTTGAATAGCTAGGAAATTGAACTTGTCCTGTTGGTGCTGAATTATAAGCATTGTTAGCACTTTGATTATTATACGAGCCATCATTTAATGGAATACCACTAGAAATAGGGCCTGTAGAATCAGATTGGTTTGCTAAAGGACGAACTCTTGCACCACCATCAGTACGAGATGTACATCCGCTAATGACAAGAAGAGCTAATATTAGAAATGTTGTAGTTCTCACTATGAATTATTCCCATATAACGATATGTTGAAAGTTTGTTTAGACATAAAAGTCAGTGCAGCTAATTTAGCATAAAATCTATAAAACGAGTAGATTCATTCTTTAAAGCTGCACTGTTTAATTTTTAGTTACTGAAAGCCATCAAAATTAAAAGGTTCAAAAGGCTCATCAAAACCAAAATCGGTATCTGGCGGATAAAATTCACAATCCCCAGGATAGGTTGGTTGATAGCCTTTAATGAAGGGTAAAGAAACTATCTGAGTACCTGGACAAGCATAATTTGGCGGCGGTAATCCTGTAGACATATTAATGCGAACATTAACCACATCTTTAGGTGGAGTAATATCAATATCTTCTAAGATTAAATTACCCATTGCAGCTGCCCATAAAGGCAAGCCGCCTGCTGAACCGCCTACACGACCGACAGGAGTATTATCATCCTTACCAACCCACGCAACTGCGGTACGATCGCCAGAGAAGCCAGCAAACCAGCTGTCACGATAGTTATTGGTCGTTCCTGTTTTACCAGCAATGCGAGTTTTTATGCCTGCTCTTCTGATTCCACCACCTGTTCCGGCATCAATAACATTCCGCATAGCCGTTGTGATTAAGAAATTAGGGCCTTGGAAAATCACTTGCTTTGGTTCTACAACATTTTGAGCCAAAACTGTACCGTCATTTTGTGTTACTTCACGGATTGATCTTAACGGAATGTAATAACCATCATTTGCCATGGTGGAATACATTTGTGTTACATCAAATACTGTAATGTCTAAAGCACCCAGTAATGAAGCAGGTACAGCAGGGAAGTTGTATTCATTTTGCTGTAAGCCAAGACGATAGAGAGTATCAATCACATTATCCACGCCAACATCTAAGCCTAAGCGAATTGTTGGAATGTTATAGGATTTAGTAATTGAAGTAATTAACGGAATCCAACCATGCAATTTACGGTCATAGTTATTTGGTGCCCATTTTTTACCACCAGAGTTCATTTCAAATGGTGTTTGGTCATCCAATAATGTTGCCAATGAAAAACGTTGAGGTTCTTCTAAAGCGCGTAAATAGATAAATGGTTTAATCAATGAGCCAATTTGGCGTTTAGCACTTAAAGCACGGTTAAATCCTGCTTGGCGTACTTGACGATCACCTACCAACGCTTCAACTTCACCGGTATTATTTTGGCTGATGATAATCGCAGCTTGAATATTTTTAACATTGCGTGTTTTTTCAATGGCAGGCAATGTTTCAATCACTGCTTTTTCAGCATAAGTTTGCACGACAGGATCTAGTGTTGTGAAAACTTTTAAACCATCTCTCGTTAAGTCATCATTGGCATAAAGCTCTTTGATTTGTTTTGCAACCAGATCAATGAACGCAGGGTATTTAGTAATGCCTGAAGGTGCAGTTGGTAAAACATCCAAAGGTTCTTTTTTCAAAACTTCTACTTCAGCTTCTGATAGAAGATTCTGACTAACCATAACATCTAAAACCAAGTTTCTACGATTCAATGCAGTTTTGGGATGATTTCTCGGGTTATATGCCGACGGGCTTGGGATGATTCCCACTAAAGTAGCAATGTTATTGATGCTCAATTCACTGACAGGTTTACCGAAAAAGAATTCGCTAGCTAAACCAAAACCATGAATAGCGCGCGAACCATCTTGTCCCAAATAAATTTCATTCATATAGGCTTCTAGAACATCATCTTTTGGATAGCGCCAATCAATGATAAGAGCATAGAACATCTCTTGAATTTTACGTTCGTAAGTTTGAGCTGGCGTTAAGAAATAGTTCTTAACTAGCTGTTGTGTCAATGTTGATCCACCTTGGACATTTTTACCCGCCTTAAGGTTTGCAACCATCGCACGCATAATCGCTTTAGGATTAACGCCCATATGATCGTAAAATTGACGATCTTCCATCGCAAGTAAAGTATCGACTAGCAATTGTGGGATTTCTTCACGTTTTAATAAGATACGATCTTCATTGTGAACAGGATAAATAGAAGCAATGTGTAAAGGTTCGACACGAATAATGCTGATGGATTCATTATCCTGACCTTTTAAATCAGTCACTTTATTTTTATCAATTGTGACTTGTATTTTTTGAGCAGGACTTAAGCCATCACTATAAGTAAACTCTTTCAAATAAATACTCACAGTATTTTCTTGATCTCGATATGTACCAGGCTGGTTCATATTGTTTGTTTTCTTATAGTTGAGCATTTGCAGCTCTAAAATCAAATCCTCTTTCTTGATTGGCTTATCAACATACAATTCTAAAGGACGAGCATAAACACGCGCTGGAATTGACCAACTTCGATCTTCAAATTGCGTGCCTAATTCTTGATTAGTTTTGATTAAAAAGTAGAAGAAAATGGGGATCATTAAAAATGCGCCACCCACAATCATATAAATGACAAGACGTAGAAAATAACGCAATGCTGCATTGATTCTAGATCCAAAAGTTCTTTTTTTTAGGGATAATTTCATGATTACAATATGAGTTTGTTGAATTAGTTTTGCTCGGAATAATTGCTTGCTATACTAGACTAGTTTAAAAAGAAAAGGGATTTAAAACTTTAACTTTTTAGAAAAAAGCATTTAAATTAGTATGATTTTATCATTTTGAGGAAAAAATAAAAATTATGTCAGACGATCCTTCGCCGAGCCGAAAGAGTTGGTTATCTCGATTTGGGTTAGAACGTAAAAACGTCACGTTAAATAATTGGAACACTGAGTTATCTACATTGCAAAAAGCTGGAGAAATTGATCCAGGTGCGGTTGGCATGATTCGTTCAGTGTTGTCATCTCAAGATCTCACGGTAAGAGATATTATGGTGCCAAGAGCGCACATGACTTTCATCGCAATTGATGATCCATTTAGTGAGTCATTGGAAAAGATCATTCAATCTGGTCATTCTCGTATTCCTGTATTGTGTGATGATCATGAAGAAGTGCAGGGTGTCTTACTGACTAAAGATCTATTAAAAATCATGCAAGATCCATCCATCGAAATCGCTAGCTTATTAAGACATGTCGATTATGTACCTGAAGGTAAATATGTCATTGCACAGCTCAATGAATTTCGTGAGCGACATTCGCATTTAGCTTTGGTTGTGGATGAATATGGCGCGGTATCTGGTTTAATCACGATCGAAGATATATTAGAACAGATTGTTGGTGAAATTGATGATGAGCACGATGTATCAGAAGAAGAAACTAAGCCAGAAGTTGAGCAAGTAGATGAAAATCATTTCATCATCGATGGCAAAATTTCTTTGGAGGAGTTCAATCAACTCTTTGGTGCTAACTTTGATAATGATGAAGTTGAAACGATGAGCGGCTTGGTTATGACAGAATTTGGCTTCCTACCAAACGTTAATGATGAAGTTGTCATCAACGATTATCAGTTTAAAGTTTTGCCTTATGATGGAAAAGTTTTGGATCGTTTAGAAGTTAAATTCAACGGTGGTCAAAAATTGATCAGCAATGCTGTTGACATCTAATGTGAAGCCTATATAATGCAAATCCTTAATTCCTCGATAGCTCAGTTGGTAGTAGCACTTGACTGTTAATCAAGGGGTCCCTGGTTCGAGCCCAGGTCGAGGAGCCAAATTAAAAAACCTAGCCTAGCTAGGTTTTTTTTTGCCTTAAAAAATATAAATGATGAATGAAAAAATTTACAATTCGACTGTTATAATGCGCCCTTTATTTGGCTAATATTAGATGGAACATGATCTTATGGATGAACGAAATACAAGCTTTCGCTTACCGATTCGTGTTTATTACGAAGATACAGATGCAGGTGGTGTTGTTTACCACTCAACGTATTTGAACTTTATGGAGCGTGCCAGAACAGAATGGATGTTTGCGCGCGGTATCAATCTAAATAGCTATGCAGAAACAGAACGTAAAATGTTTGTTGTGAAGAGCATTCAGGTTGATTACAAAAAGCCAGCTCATTTGTGCGATGATTTAATTGTAGAAACAAACATTCAAAAACTCACGGCAACTCGTGTTTATTTCGAACAGCTTATATATAGAGGCGATGAATTATTAGTGTCAGGTTTAGTAGAGCTTGTTTGCCTAGATACTGAAACTCGTCGTCCCATACCTTTACCCCCATTATTTTCATAGGAAGAATCATGAACTCACATTCACAGCTAAGTATTTGGTCATTAGTGCTTGAAGCCAATATCATTGTGCAATTTGTAATGCTGTTACTTGTTTTGATGTTAATTTCAGTTGTCTTTATCGCTTGGAAAAAGTGGATATTGTTGAAATTAGCATTGAGTGATGCAAAGAAATTTGAAAGTAAATTCTGGTCAGGTACTGATATTCAAGAGCTATACAATGTTGCTAGCCAAAAGAAATATACAGAAGGCTTGGAATATATCTTTGTTTCAGGATTTCATGAGTTTAACCGTTTGCGCACAACACCGATTTTTTCACCTGAATTTGTTGTGGAAAATGTTCGACGTGCGATGGAAGCAAGTGCTCAACGTGAAGAGAATGTTTTGCATAAATCATTGTCTTGGTTGGCAACGTCAGGTTCTGTAGCGCCTTACTTTGGTTTGTTTGGTACGGTAATTGGTGTAATGAACTCGTTTGTTGCATTAGGTGCTGTGAAACAAGTTACTTTGGCGCAAGTTGCACCAGGGATTGCAGAAGCATTGATTGCGACAGCTTTAGGTTTGTTGGTGGCGATTCCTGCGGTGATGATTTACAACTCATTTGTGAATACGATTCAGAAAATTTCTGATCATTACGATGTATTCATTGAAGAGTTTGCAAATATTTTGGCGCGCCAATATGGGCAAATGCAATTACAACTTCGTCAAGATGGAGCGCAATAATGCGTCGTTCACGTAGAAAAGGCGGTAAAGGCTTACAAGCCGAGATGAACATCGTTCCATATGTGGATGTGATGTTCGTTTTGCTTACAATTTTCATGGTAACTGCGACAACTATTTCAGTTGGTATCGATGTTGATCCACCAAAAGCAGAGTCAAGTGCTGCTATTGCGGCAGAAACTGATGATGTGATGTTGGTGATTTCAATTAATGGTGCGGGAGAATTTTTCTTTAATCATGCAGATGACCCAAATAGCCCATTACCAGCAGAAGATATTGTTGAGTTGGCTTCAAAAGTTTTTTCAGAAAATCCTAGTATTCAGGCTTTGGTAAAAGGTGATAAAGAGGCGCCTTATGGTAAAGTCATTGATGCTATGAGTTTATTGCAATCAGTAACACAGCAGAATGTTCAGTTAATGACTTCTCCTGCGGATGAGTAAATATGAATATACGTCCTAGATCATTAATGGCCAATATTGTTAGCGGTACGATAACGTTTGTCATGCTGTTGGGATTGGCTTATTTTATTTATGAAAAGCAAGATTCATTCTCGTTGTTTTCATCATCGGGTGATGTTCAATCTGATCAACCTGTCATGGCTAAGCCAATGAGCTCAGAGCGCATTGATGAAAAACAAGTTGAAAATGAAGTGAATCGCATTGCTGAAGAAAAACGCAAAGCGGAGGCTGAAAGAAAAGCAGCTGAAGATAAACGTAAAGCAGAGGCGGAAGCTAAGAGAAAGGCTGAAGAGGCTAAAAAACAAGCGGAAGCTGAAGCAAAACGTAAGGCTGAAGAAGCTCGTAAAAAAGCCGAAGCAGAAGCTGCTGAGAAAAAACGTTTAGATGAAATTGCGTTGAAGAAAAAGCAAGAAGAAGAGAAAAAGAAAAAGGATGAAGAGATTCGTCAGCAAAAAATAGCTGAAGAGAAAAAACAGCAAGAAGCGAAAGCGGCTGCTGATGCTAAAGCTAAGGCTGAAGCAGATCAAAAGGCTAAAGAAAAAGCTGCTGCTGATAAAAAAGCAGCGGAAGAAAGACGTAAAGCGGAAGAAGCTAAAAAAGCTGCCGATGCAAAGGCTAAGGCTGAAGCAGATGCCAAAGCGAAAGCGGCTGCGGATGCTAAGGCTAAAGCAGAAGCTGCAGAAAATGACAGAATTGCAAATGCATATTTAAGCAATGGCAGTTTTGTCGGTGCAATGCAGCAGGCGCTTTATAATAACTGGTCGCCAGCGATTGGTTCTGAAGGCTTAACGGTTGTGATTGTTTTTTATGTTGATCAGCAAGGAAATATCACTAAAATAGATGATGCAAAATCTAAGTATAGTGGTTATCAACCCTTGGATGATTCAGTAAAAGCGGCAGTGATGAAAACAAAGAGAATACAAATGCCTGATAATAAACATGCAATTAATAAATTAGTTAAAGAAGGGATTGCAGTTAGTTTTGATCCTAGAGATTTTAGTTATTAAAATTTTTGACAACAAGGTTGTCGAATTAATGTAAACTTGCTATTTTATTTTCGTCTCGTTATTACCAAACATGGCAATAATATGCCATGTTGGTTTAAATTTTAACTTTGGAGTTAAAAACTTTATGAAAAAATTACCTCTTTATGTGGTATTGGCAGCGGTTTTAAGTGCTTGTTCTTTGGCGCCAGATTATCAGCGTCCACCATTACCTGTTGAAAATAGCTTTCCAGGTGATCCAGCTAAGGTAGCTAATTTAAAAGTTAAAGCATCAGAAATAGGTTGGAAGCAATACTTTAAAGATCCACGATTACAAGAATATATTGCTGCAGCGCTAAGTAATAACAGAGAATTAAGAGTTGCGATGTTAAATGTTGAGCAAGCTCGCTTAGCATATGGCATCACAATTAGTGATCGTTTACCAGGCATTAATGCACAAGGTGGTTATTCACACTCACGACAAGCAACTAATCCACAAACAGGATTGCCAAATTATTCAAAAGGCTATCAAGTTGCCGGCGGTATCTCATCGTTTGAATTAGATTTCTTTGGTAAATATGCATCGTTGAGTGATTCAGCTAAAGCATCATATTTAGCGAGTGTTGAGGGCCAAAAAAGTGCACATATTGCTTTAGTTGCTCAAGTGGCTCGAAGCTATATTCAATTGAAAGCAGCTGAAGAGCAGTTGAATTTAGCGCGCATTACATCTAACACATATAATGATTCTTATCAGTTAGTGAAGCAGCAAGCTGAGGCAGGTATTGCTAATAACTTAGATTTGGCGCAAGCAGAAGCGCAATTGTATTCATCTCGTGTTGCTGTAGCTACAGCTGAAAGAGCTGTATTGCAATTGAAAAATGCATTGAATTTAGTAGTGGGTGATACGATTCAGCCAACTGCAAAAGGTTATTCAATCAGCAGTCAAAAAATCCTAGGGAAATTACCAGCAGGTTTACCATCGGAAGTATTGTTAGCACATCCTGATGTTATGGCGGCTGAGTATCAATTAATGGCAGCAAATGCGAATATTGGTGCAGCTCGTGCAGCATTTTTTCCAAGCGTGAATTTAACCTCTACAGTGGGTTCTGTATCAGCGGAATTCTCTGATTTGTTTGAAGGTCCAACACAAACTTGGAGTTTTGCACCATCGATTTCTATTCCAATTTTCAACTGGGGTAAAATCAAATCTAATTACGATATTTCTGTAGTGCGTAAAGAATCAAGTATTGCTGCTTATGAAGGCGCGATTCAAAGTGCATTTATGAATGTTGCGAATGGTTTACAATCAGTTGGGCCATTACAAAGACAGCTAAGTGCGCAGTTGAAACTTGTTTCAACAACTCAAGAAAGTTTGAGATTGGCTCAGTCATTGTATGATAATGGTATTGCAAGTTACTTGAACGTATTGGATGCACAGCGTTCACATTTCCAAGCAAGAACAGGTTTGTTGAGCACTTATCAAGAGCAAATTTTGAATGGTATTTCACTCTATACAGCATTGGGTGGAGGCTTGTATGAAGACACAATTAGTGAGCCTGTTTCAGAGCCAATGTTTGCAGAAGCGAAATAGGACTTAATTGCAAAAGTGCGTAAAAACTGTATAATACTCGCTCGAAACGGGGTATGGCGCAGTCTGGTAGCGCACTTGCATGGGGTGCAAGGGGTCGTAGGTTCAAATCCTGCTATCCCGACCAAATTTAGCCTTAAGATCATCTTAAGGCTTTTTTTATTGAAATCTTTACGAATGGGAAATTATGTCTAAAGAAGATCATATTGAAATGGAAGGAACGGTTATTGAAACCTTACCTTATACAACATTTAAAGTAGAATTAGAAAATGGTCACGTTGTGACTGCGCATCTTTCTGGAAAAATGCGTAAAAACTTTATCCGTATTTTGACGGGCGATAAAGTGCGTGTTGAATTAACACCTTACGATTTAAGTAAAGCACGTATTGTGTTCCGTGGTCGTTAATAGTAGCGAATTGCTATAATTTAAAAAAAGATTGGTTTACAAATACCACATTGTCATAAATTACTATAATTATGACCAGTCTTTCTTCATCTCAAAAATAAGGGTATCTCATGCGTCCATCTGAACGTGCATTTGATGAAATGCGTAAAATCGAATTTATTCCTCACTATACAAAACATGCAGAAGGCTCAGTTTTAGCTTGTTTTGGTGAAACTAAAGTTTTGTGTACAGTTTCATTTGAGAATAAAGTCCCTCCTTTTATGCGTGGAGAAGGCAGAGGATGGATCACTGCTGAATACGGAATGTTGCCTCGCTCAACGCATTCAAGAATGCAACGTGAAGCGGCAAAAGGTAAGCAATCTGGCCGTACTCAAGAGATACAGCGTTTGATTGGTCGTTCATTGCGTGCTGCGGTGAATTTAGATAAGTTGGGCGAAAATACTTTGATGATCGATTGCGATGTGATCCAAGCAGATGGTGGAACGCGTACTACAGCAATTTCAGGTAGCTTTTTAGCATTGCAAATCGCAATTGCAAAATTGATGGCTTCAGGTGCTTTAAAAGAAAACCCAATCATTTCTAACTTGGCAGCTGTATCTGTTGGTATTTACAAAGGCAATGTTATTTCTGATTTAGAATATCTTGAAGATTCTGAAGCAGAAACAGATATGAATGTTGTGATGAATGCAGAAGGTCGTTTTATTGAGATTCAAGCAACAGCAGAAGAAGCTGCTTTCTCTGAAGAAGAGTTTGCACAAATGTTGAAGTTTGCGAAACAAAGCATCCATCAGATCATTGAAAAGCAAAAAGAGTGCTTTAATCAAGCAGTATGAAATTAGCATCTCTTCAAAAAGCTACATTACAAAAGCGCTATAAGCGCTTTTTGGCTGATATAGTCACAGAGAATGGTGAGGAAATTACTATTCACTGTGCAAATACTGGCTCGATGAAAAACTGTTTTGTGGATGGTGGCGCGATTTGGTATGAACCATCGACTGATCCAAAACGCAAAACGAAAGGTAGTTGGACTTTGGCTGAAACGCCACAAGGGCGAATCGCCTGTATCAATACACATTTGGCGAATACGTTAGTAGAAGAAGCTTTAAGATCAGATATGATTGCCGAGCTAGTCGGTTTTACTAGGCTCAAGCGTGAAGTGAAATATGGTGAAGAGAATTCCAAGATAGATTTTTACTTAGAATATCCAAATCGTACGGTTTATTTAGAAGTTAAAAGTGTGACCTTGGGATTTGATGATACAAATATTGCGGCATTTCCTGATGCAGTGACAACTAGAGGTGCTAAGCATTTACGCGAATTATCCAATGTTCAGTCGGATAATATCGAGGCTTATATTTTGTATTGTGTGAATTTAACTGGAATCGAAGGTGTGCGTTTAGCGAGCGAGATTGATCCTGTTTATTCTGAAACTTTTAAAGAAGTGATGAAAAATGGCGTAAAAGTATTGGTTTATGGCACAACCATTACTGATGATGAGATAAAAATTTCACATCCATTGCGTTTTATCGATAATTGAATATGATGGTTCTTATCCGTCGATGATAAGGAGCACATATGCAAAATAATAAAAATATTTCGAGAGTGCTTAAAAATTTAGGAGCGTGTTACGTTATTGATCATCAGGCAATATGTCGTGCATTGAAAGAAGAGTCATTGGAGTTATTAGCACTTTACAATGCAGAAAGCCCTATTGGTATTTTTGTTTTCTTGGGTGATGAAGGGGTGAATTTTATTCCGACACCGAAAAAATCAGAAGTCTTTCATCAAATGGCTGACCCTAAATTTCAAGAAAAATTAACACAAATGTTAGACATCGTATTGAAAAAAGTCCCTGAATATATGCTATCTGAGGGGATAGAAAGACAAAGCTGTGAACGTAATATCGCACAAATGAATGAGCTATTGTTCACGTTGCTCATTGATCTTGAGTCATTAAAATCATTGGGTAATTTAAAAAATAGGTCAGGGCATTTATATGCTCATGAAGTCATTAATGAAGCAGCAAAGTTTATCGGAATTCTAAGTGATGAATATGGCATTCAGGGGCAAGCTGTCGCATTTAATGATGATAGCGCCATTAAAATGGAATTAGTGAGCCGAGAAGAAGTGGGCTTGGATATAAAGCGTAGCGACAATTATATTAAAACCAATGAGACAGTTCATTAAACTTGCATCTATAGCGGCTGATCGGTATTTTATGTAGCACTACTTAATTTATGAATGAGATGCTTGGATAACGTATGACAAATGATTTAAGAGGACAAACCATCGCTTTGGCTGCTGTTATGCAGAGTGCAATTTTAGTGGATCGTTTTGCGAGATTACAGGAATATTCAGAAGCAGATGCAAAAAGCTTGGTAAATAGTATTTTTGCGACTGATCCTCAAAATTTGCCAGAAGTATATGATGGCTTGCATCATTTAGTTTTAGGTTTGACTGCGTTATCCAGCACTGATCGACTTTCTAAAGAAGTGATCACTTATTTCAATTCGATGTTGGTGCTACAAAAAAAACTACGTAAAGAAGGCAATTATTTAAATATCATGGGCAGTGGTATTGAGAATATTAAAGGGCGCTTGGTTCACTTTCCAATGATGCACGAAAATATTCAAATGGCTTTGGCGGATCTATATACGCAAACCATCAGTAAATTAACGCCGCGCATTTATGTGAAAGGGACAGATCAATCATTTTTAAGCAGCGAGCGTAATGCCTCTTTAATTCGCACATTACTTTTGGCGGGTGTTCGTTCAGGAATTTTGTGGCATCAATGTGGTGGCACAACCTTTAAACGAATTTTTCATTACCAAAAAATATCGACAGAAGCTCGCTCGATATTGAATCAAATCTTGGCTTAGAATAACGCTTTTTTGCCGTGTGGTATTTCTTGAATTAATACTGGTACACAAATGCCTGAGAGTTTTGCGCGTAGTTCGCGAATTAAAGCAACAGCATCTTCTTCCTTTACACGGAAATGGCTTGTGCCGCGCGCAAAGTCTAATTGATGTAAATAATAAGGTTTGATGCCGATAGTGATGAATCGGCGCATAAGCTGCTCTAGTGCTGCGAAATTATCATTGATGCCTTTGAGCATGACCGATTGGGAAATAAGCATGATGCCCGAGCGCTGTAGGCGTTTCATTGTTGTAGCTACTTCATTGGTGAGTTCATTTGCATGATTTGCATGAATAACAATCGTGATTGATTTGCCGAGATCTTGTATTTTTTCAAATAAAGCTAGCATTTCATCCGTAATCATTTCAGGTGAAACAACAGGAATTCTTGTATGAATTCTGATGTTTTGTAAATGTGGAATAGTCGCAAGATTTTGCAAAATATATTCCAAGCGATTGACGGATAATATCAGTGGGTCACCACCCGTTAAGATAATCTCCCAAAGCTCAGGATGATTGTTGATGTATTCAAAGGCTGCATCTAATTCTGATTTACCTAAAGATTCACCGTATTGACCAATCATCTCTTTGCGAAAGCAAAAACGACAATAAACAGCGCACAATTGAGTGACTTTGAGTAAAGCGCGATCTTGATAGCGATGTACAATACCTGTGATCGGCGTATAAGGAATGTCACCAATCGGATCGCTGACTTCATCATCTAAAATGATAGCTTCTTGAATGGATGGGATGAATTGCTGATAGATCGGATCACTCGCATCATTTTGCATGATTTCTTGCATGGCAGGCGACACTCTGATTTGAAAATGATCGGCAACTGTGGATAAATCATCCTGTTGCTTGATGAAGTTTGCATTTTGTAAATCTTTAAGAGTTGTCCAGTAGCGAGCCATGAGAGATAATAGAGCCAATTTATTGTTAAAGGAAGAATGATACAGCTTGGTGATTCGGCTGTATAACTAAGATTGATATTATGCCAAATTTTCCAGTTATTTTCTTGATGGGGCCAACAGCTTCTGGCAAAACAGATACTGCGCTATATTTAGCGGACCATTTTCCATGTCATTTGATTTCATGCGACTCAGCTTTGATCTATCAAGATATGGATATCGGTACAGCAAAGCCTACTAAAGAGATACTCACAAGTTATCCACATGCACTTGTGGATATCATTTCACCGATGGAAAGATATTCAGCGGAACAATTTAGGCAGGATGCGAGAAGTGAGATTGAAAAGGCTCGATCTTTAGGAAAAATGCCGGTGATTGTGGGCGGTACATTTTTGTACATGAAAGCTTTGATCGAGGGAATTTCACCAATTCCTGAAGTCAAACCTGAAATTAGACAGCAAGTGATCGATCGTCATCATCAAGAGGGCATAGAGCCACTCTATCGTGAATTACAGACTTTAGATCCTGAAAGCGCAGAGCGATTAGCGCCAGCAGATACTCAGCGTATTTTAAGGGCTTTAGAGGTTGTATGGAGCTCTGGACAAACTTTGAATGATTTTTGGAAAATGCCTGCGAAAGAAGCATTACCATATCCTTATTTAAAATTTGCATTAACGTATCAAGATATTCAGCGTGCCAATCAATCGATGGAAAAGCGCTTTCATCAAATGATTGATGATGGTTTTATAGGTGAAGTGAAGCATTTGAAAGAAAAATATCCTGAGTTAGATGGTGATTATCCTTCGCAAAGAGCTGTGGGCTATCGTCAAATTTGGGATTATTTAGATGGTTTGATGACGAAAGAAGAGGCGATTGAGCGAGCGATTATCGCTACGCGCCAGTACGCTAAAAGACAGCGCACTTGGCTACGTAGTGAAACTAATCTCACGCCAATCAGTGTAGAAGAAAAAGATTTTCGATCGAAGATTCTTCAGACGATTGAGCAATCGGCTCAGTAGAGAATAAATGGTTTTGGAGCTTTGCAGCTTCGGAGTCTTCTCTTAATTGGTCGATCAGTTCTTGTCCCTTACTATGAATTTGAACTGGATTCATATCATAAGTTTCTAAGATAGATTCAGGCGTGATATTAGTGCGCAATGTGACCAAATTAATTTCATCAAGGATATGATTTAAGCTGTTGAGAAAGCTTTCAGCCACGTCATCATTTGGTGTAATCACTAAAAAAATACGAGATTTAAAAGTTTTAATGTCTTCATCGACACGCCAATACATCTCTTTCGGGATCGTTGCTTCATATAGACCTAAACTGCTTTTAAGGATTTTTTGGATTTGTTCATCGCTGAATGACAAAACCTTGCCATCACAGCTTGTGGTTAATTCTCTAGCCAATGGGCTCGATGGATGTGACATGATCATTACACCATCCAAAGCAAAGGTGCAGAATTGGCTAGCCAATAGCTCGCGTGTTTTTGAAATGGGGAAATAGAGATCTTGTTCTTTTAATCCGAGGGCTGCGCTTAATGGTTTGGCGCGATATTCTTTAGATGCCCAATCAGTGACGCCGATTGTACGATCTTGAAAGCTGCGTATGGAATCTAAGGATAAGTCATTACTGCCAACAAGGATCATGTATTGCTGGTATAAAGGCATGACAATAATTGGTTGTTTGGCGCTCTTTCGATTTGCCAAAAGCACTTCTTCAGATATAAGAGCCACTTGTACTTCATTATTGATGAGCGCATTCCACATAAACTCAGAGTCAATGAACTCAGGTGTGCAGTGATTATTAGGATGATCAGCCTCAAAGCCATAACAAATTAAGTTAGAAGCTTCTTTTGTGGTGTCTAAAGTATCGCTATAGCCAATTTTAATGTCATGACTATTTTCACTGTAACCAAGGCTAAGCATGGATATTGCTAAAATTGTGGTGCTAATGAGTTTTTTAATCAACATAAGTTCAGGGTAACAATATTTAGGGTAACTGAATAAGTTTAGTATAAGTTCTATTGATTGTTTCGTTTTAAATTTTAGACAAAAAAAAACCTAGCTAGGCTAGGCTTGAAAAATTGGCTCCTCGACCTGGGCTCGAACCAGGGACCCCTTGATTAACAGTCAAGTGCTACTACCAACTGAGCTATCGAGGAATTAAGGATTGGCATTATATAAGCACAGAAAATAATGTCAACACTTTTGTGAAAATTTTTTAAAAATTATGAACGAGCTTTGGTTGAAATGCGTCTTAATGTGAGCTCATAGCGTTTACCTTTGTCATAATAAACGATTACAGAAGGCACATGATGAAGATTGGACGCTAAGCCAACCTCAAGTTGGCGATCATCTTCGCCACCTTTGAAATAGAGAGAATTCTCTTTTTTATTGTTGATATTGTGTTGAACATTTTTAACTTGGCGTAAATCAGGCAGTTCATAAACACGTTTGCCATCTGTAGCATTGGTATTTTTAAGTGGTAAGCCATTATTGATGCTCATTTGCCAAGCAATGGTAAATAGATCCTGTGTATTGGCTTTTAACTTGCTATTTTTGCGTTCAGGCAATTTCCCATAAGTGATTTTTTGATCATTATAATTAAATGATGCCGATGAATAAGCTTTGTTACCACGATATACGGTGTATTCAGTAGGTAATAATTGGTTGTCTTTGATGATTCCTTTGGTTTGAAAGCGCATATTTTTAAATGGGATCGCGACATTCGTATTAATGGAATAATTTTTGTGGTCATGATTAAACGTTAATTTGGCAGGAATACCATAAGGGCCACTGTATTCTAAAATCATTTCTTCAGGCAAGTCTAATGAATGACAAAGGTTTGCTAGTAGTACTGGGAGAATGATGTTTCTAGTCATATTTCTATCCCTATAAAAAATGAATTTTTATCATATAACACTTTTTATTTTATTTTTATTTAAAAAAGTTCGTTTAGCTATTCTTAAACCTGATAATCCTTGCTACATTATCGTGCTCAAGGAGGAAAATATGTCACAGAATACTATCTCAGTCGGAATTATTGGAGCTACAGGTTATGCTGGGCAACAATTGGTTTGGTTATTGCATCAGCATCCTAATGTTGTTATTAATTTTGTCGCGTCACATAGCCACAGTGCTAAGCAGTTCTCGGAAGTTTACCGAAGCTACGATACATTTTTTGATAAGCGATTAATTAATTTAGAGCAAGTGGAAGAGCGATTACCATCGATTGATTTGTTATTTTTGGCATTGCCTCATGGTTTATCTGAGCCATTGGCGAAAAGGGCAGTGGATGCTAATGTTAAAGTGATCGACTTGGGTGCTGACTTCCGTTTTGATGATGAAGAAGTATTTGAGCAGTGGTACAACACTAAACATGAAGATCCTGCTTTGAATCAGCAAGCTGTATACGGTATGCCTGAGCTATATCGTGAAAAAGTTAGAACAGCGAATATTGTTGCGTGTCCTGGTTGTTATCCAACATCTGCGATTTTAGGTGTTGCGCCATTATTAAAAACAGGTTTTGTGAAACCTTCTGTGATCGTAGATGCTAAATCAGGTGTCAGTGGTGCGGGTCGAAGTGAGAAAGTAGAACTGTTATTTGCTGAGTTGAACGAAAACTTCAAAGCTTATGGTCTGTTCTCTCATAGACATACGCCAGAAATCGAGCAAGAGATGTCTAAGCTGTTAGATCAATCTGTCGATGTGACATTTACACCGCATTTATTGCCAATCAATCGTGGTATTTTATCGACGATCTACTTGGATCTTTCAAAGCCAATGACTGAAGCTGAAGTTTATCAGCACTACATTGCGATGTATAAGGATGAGCCATTTGTACGCGTTGTGAATGCATTGCCACAAATCTCACACGTGAAAAATAGTAACTTGTGTGAAGTTGGCATTCGTGTGGATGAAAAACGTCAAAAAGTTATCGTTGTATCTGCCATTGATAATTTGATTAAAGGTGCGAGTGGGCAAGCAGTGCAATGTATGAATCTAATGTTTGGCTTTAAAGAGACAACAGGTATTCATCAGCTTTCGATGTATATTTAATTTGATATTAACAATGGAATGTCTATGAAAATCATTGAGAATGGAAATGTAACATCTGCAAAAGGCTTTTTAGCAGCAGGTGTTAAAGCAGGCATTAAAGCCAGCGGTAATTATGATATGGCTTTAGTTTACTCTGAGTCTCCAGCAGTTTCAGCGGGTGCTTTTACTCGAAATTTAGTGCGAGCAGCACCTGTTACATTGTCTGAATTGCACGTTAAATCAGACAATGTGCAAGCAATAGTTGTGAATAGTGGCAATGCCAATGCTTGTACTGGTGATGAAGGTTATCGCAATGCAGAAAGTATGTGTAAATTAGTTGCTGGGCGATTGAACTTGCAACAAAATTCAGTATTGGTTGCGTCAACGGGCATCATTGGTGTGCAATTGCCAATGGAAAAAATTAACGTTGGGATTGATAAAGTTGTGGATGCGCTCTCGAGAGATGGTGATTTAGCGACCAAAGCAATCATGACGACAGATACTACAGAAAAAAATATTGCAGTTGAATTAGAGATTCAAGGTAAAACCATCACCATTGGTGGTATTGCAAAAGGTTCAGGCATGATTCATCCAAATATGGGAACAATGCTTGGTTTTATCACAACGGATATCGCGATTGAAAAAGAAATTTTGCGTGAAGCATTTTTAGCGAGCGTTGATGAAAGCTATAACATGGTTTCAGTGGATGGTGATACGAGTACGAATGATACCGCGATTGTTTTAGCGAATGGTCAAGCGGGTAATGTTGTCATTGCATCTAAAGATGATGCTGGTTATGTTGAGTTTGTCGAAGCATTGCGTTTTGTGAACCAAACATTGGCAAAGAAAATTGCTGAAGATGGTGAAGGTGCAACTAAGCTAATCGAAACAAATGTATTTGGCGCTAAGACAGTAGAAGATGCACGAAAAGTTGCTAAATCAGTGATTGGTTCAAGCTTAGTGAAAACAGCTATTTTTGGCGGTGATGCAAACTGGGGCAGAATCTTATGCGCTGTTGGTTATTCAGCTGCTGATTTGGTTGTGGATCAAATTGAGATTTATGTGAAAGGTGGTGAGGCTAAAGTTCAAATCGTTGCGCATGGTGCAGGGATCGAATTTGATGAATCAGTGTTATCACAAATTTTCTCAGAGAAAAAAGTAGAAATAGAAATTTATCTTCATAACGGTAGTGAAGTTGCAACAGCGTGGGGTTGTGATCTCTCTTATGATTATGTCAAGATCAATGCAGATTATAGAACGTAAGGAAAGAGATGGTTACTAATCAAGAAAAAGCAGAGGTTTTAATTGAAGCTCTGCCATTTATTCGTCGTTACCATGGGAAAACTGTTGTCATTAAATATGGCGGCAGTGCAATGGTGGATAAAGAAATTCGTCAGGAATTCATCAAAGATGTCGTTTTAATGAAGTATGTGGGTATTCATCCTGTGATTGTTCATGGTGGTGGACCTGAAATTAACTCATTGTTAGAGCGTGTCAATAAAACGACAGAATTCATCGAAGGCTTAAGAGTAAGCGATGAAGATACGGTTGAATTAGCAGAAATGGTTTTATCTGCGAAGATTAATAAAGGCATCGTTGCGGATATTCAAAGACAAGGCGGTAAAGCGATTGGTTTGAGTGGCAAAGATGGTAACTTAATCACAGCACGTAAAAAATATGCTGAAAAAGATGGCACATCAATCGATATTGGCTTTGTGGGTGAAATAGAGAAAATTAACCCTGAAATTATCAATGTAATGACGAAGGATAACTATATCCCTGTGATTTCATCGATCGGTATGGATGAAGATGGCCATACTTACAACATCAATGCTGACTATGTTGCAGGTGCGATTGCTGCTGAGTTAAATGCATTCCGCTTGTTTTTCTTAACGGATGTTGATGGCATTATGATGAATTTCCGCGATCCTTCGACTTTATTGAAAGAAGTGGATTACGAAGAAGTTTTGAAATTGATCAAAGACGAAGTCATTACTGGCGGAATGTTGCCAAAAGTACGTACATGTTTGGATGCAATTGATTGTGGCGTGAAAAATGTGATTATCTTAAATGGTAAAACGCCACATGCAATTTTATTAGAGATCTTTACTGCAGAAGGTGCAGGAACATTGATCAAGGAAACTATAAAGGAAAATAACTGATGTTAATGAATGCTTATAAGCGTTTTCCTGTGACATTTGTTCGTGGAAAAGGCCCATTTTTATACAGTGATCAGAACCATGAATACATGGATTGTGTATCTGGTATCGCTGTGAACTGCTTAGGACATTCGCACCCTGCGATGGTTCAAGCAGCTAAAGAGCAAAGTGAGAAATTATTTCATATTTCAAACTTATATGAAAATGATATGCAAACATTGTTGGCGCAAAAGTTGATCCGAAATAGCTTTCATCAACAAGTGTTTTTCTGTAATTCAGGTACAGAAGCCAATGAATTAGCGATCAAAGTTGTGCGTAAACATGGTCATAAAATTTCTGAGACAAAAACTAAAATTTTATACATGAAAGATTCTTTCCATGGCCGCAGTACAGGTTCTTTGGCAATTACTGGACAAGAGAAATACCAAGTAGAATTTAGGCCATTGATGGGTGATGTTGTTGAGTGTGAATTCAATAATATTGAGATGGCTAAATCACTGATGAATGAAGATTTTTGTGGAATTTTCATCGAGCCAATCCAAGGTGAAAGTGGTATTCGTGAAGCAACACCTGAATTTTTAAAAACATTGCGTGAATTGGCAGATCAATTTAATGCATTGTTAGTCTTTGATGAAATTCAGTGTGGAATGGGTCGAATTGGCAGCTTATTTGCATATCAACAATTAGATGTTATTCCTGATGTTGTAACAATTGCTAAAGCATTGGGTGGTGGCGTACCCATTGGTGCATGTTTAACGCGTGAAAAAGCGAATGATGTAATTGTACCAGGCGATCATGGTTCTACTTACGGTGGTAATCCATTTGTATGTGCGATTGCTCATGCTGTTTTAACAGAATTAGTGGATCATGGTGTTGTGGCATCCGTGCAAGAGCGTGGCTCTTACATTCAAAAGAAATTGAATTTACTGCGCATCAAATATCCTTTCATTAAAGAAATTCGTGGGAAAGGTTTATTGTTGGGGATTCAATTTGATGAAGCTGTTGTGAGTGCATCAGATATCGTAAATGCAGCATTCAATAATCGTTTATTATTAGTGGGTGCAGGCGATAATGTTGTGCGTTTCTTCCCACCATTGAATGTGACTTCTGATCATATTGATGTGATGATTAGCCGATTAGAGGCGGTGTTAGAAAGCTTAAGTCAAAACAACTAATCGCTTAAATATTGAAGACAAGTAAAAACCCGCGATGGTATTCCATCGCGGGTTTTGTCATATCCTCTATGTCGTTACTTTGCCTAGAGCAGCTGAAGAGCTTTTAAGTAATCTCTTTTTCAGAAGCTACATATAAGTTACCATTATTATTGTAGATGTCAAATTTATTTGATCCAGATCAATCTTTCAAAGAGATAGGTTCAATAATTTTCTGTTCAAAATAACGCGGTGAAATATATTGGATAATTGATCTTTTTTGCTGATCAGTAGATATATCAATGCCTTTGTCAGGGTAAAGATAGTGAATTGTTCCTGTATTTTTGCCATTTATGGTTTCTTCCATGATTAAATCAGGCTCACCAAAACGCATTTTAATATCTTCTGGTGTTAATACAATTTGTGTTGGAATAAATGCCAAGCTAAATAAAGGTATATCTAAAAATAAAGGACTTAGATTTGAAGTGATTTTGTAGCTTTTATTTCGGCTCATTGGAGCAATTTCAGGATCCAATTGTGCCTTAATCGAATCTAAGTTTTTATCGCTATCTTTCAAGGTAAATGCCATTCTGCCGATAAATGGCCCGGCTTTTGTTTCGCGGAAATAGCCTTCAATTTGGTCACCATCTTCAGTTTCATAAATGGTAACAGTCACTCGATTGCCAAATGTTGCGATAGCATCTTGTAAAGTCGATTCATTGAGCGTTAAGCCAAAAATTTCCATCTCTTCTTCAGGAGACAGGGAAGTTTCCCAGAATAGTTCATGCGTTTGGTTTTCGATGCGAGGTGCGAACATTGGCAAGCCAAAGTAGGCAAAAGCAGCCACAAAAATAATACAGGCTACGGTAATGATGGATTCTTTTTTCATGTCACAAAAAAGGCAGCGTTAGCTGCCATTCCATTTGTTTTAGGCTAATAATTAGCTTAATGCTTTAAAAATACGTTGGCTGATGTCGTTTACTTCACCAACACCTTCGACTGTCACTAATTTACCTTGTTTCGTGTAGTAATTAATTAACGGTGTTGTTTCTGATTCATAAACTTTACGTCTTTTTTCAATTGTTTCTTCGTTGTCATCTGAACGACCACGAGACAATAAACGCTCTTTGATGATTTCAAAAGGAACATCAAAGAAAATTACTTTATCTACTGGTTGGTCAAGATTTTGCAACAATTCATCCAAAGCTTCAGCTTGGTTAAGATTGCGTGGGAAACCATCCAATAAAAAGCCACCATCTAATGCTTCAATACGATTTTTGATCATACCTAATACGATTTCATCAGAAACTAGTTGACCAGCATCCATGATTTTCTTTGCTTCTAAACCTAATGGTGAGCCAGCACTTACTTCACTTCTCAACATATCACCTGTTGAAAGGTGAGTGATTCCATATTTTTCGACTAAATTGGCTGCTTGAGTCCCTTTTCCTGAGCCGGGTGCACCCAATAATACGATACGCATGTCATTCTCCTAAATCGATTATGTGATAATACATTTTCGACATATTACACTATTTTATTATTCCCACTCAATTGTTGCAGGTGGTTTGTTAGAAACGTCATAAACTACGCGCGTTACTTTAGGTATCGATAGAATAATCTTGTCTGAAATTTCTTCGATAAATTCGTAAGGTAAGCGAGCAGCACGAGCAGACATGAAGTCAATAGTTTCAATGGCTCTCAATGCGATCGTATATTCATAAGTACGTTTATGATCTTTGATCCCTACAGATTTAACAGGCAAGAATACTGCGAATGCTTGAGAGATTGAATTGTATAAATTATGCTCACGAAGACCATTTACGAAGATATCATCCGCTAAACGTAAAATATCAGCATATTCTTTGTTAACTTCACCTAAAATACGAACACCTAAGCCTGGTCCTGGGAATGGATGGCGATATAAAAGTTCGTGTGGTAAACCTAAAGATAAACCCAATTCGCGTACTTCATTTTTGAACAAGTATTTTAATGGTTCAATCAATGAAAATTGCATATCTTCTGGTAACCCACCCACGTTGTGGTGAGATTTGATCACGTTGTCAGCACCGTGATGATCACCTGATTCTAAAACATCAGGATAAATTGTGCCTTGAGCCAACCATTTAGCATGAGATAGTTTTTGCGCTTCTTCTTCAAAAATCTTAATGAATAATTCACCAATGATTTTACGTTTACGTTCAGGATCAGCAACGCCTGCTAAAGCAGTTAAATAACGATCTTCAGCATTCACACGAATAACGTTTACACCCATTTTTTCATGGAAAATGTTCATTACTTGGTCGCCTTCGTTCAAGCGCATCAAGCCTGTATCAACAAAAATACACGTTAATTTGCTGCCGATAGCTTTATGTAATAAAGCTGCAACAACGGAGGAGTCAACACCACCAGATAAAGCAAGGATAACTTCGTCATCACCTACGATTTCTTTGATGCGACGGCTTTCTAACTCAGAGAATGCTTCAACTGTCCATGTTGGTTGTAATGCTAATTTTTCTTTTAAAAACTCAGAGATATGAGCTTTTAGATGAATGCTTGTTAATGATTCAGGTGTAACTGTGAATGTTTTTTCTTGTGGATATTGATCCAATCTTGCTAAATCAATGATCGCAGGTGCTTCTGCTACTAAAGATTCAGTTACTTTAGTTACAGGAACCAATTCACAATAAAAGTTTAATGAACGAATCATTTGCGCGACTGTTTGTGCATCCTGACGGTTTGAATACACAACTAATATTTCATCTATTAAGGTGCTCATAATACCTATTTCCAAGGGTTAATTAAGGCTCGCATTGTAGCAAATTCTAACAAAATCATGTAGGTAATCTTCTATTGAATCGGTCTATTCACATTTCAAGAATAATTCACAAAGTTATCCACATCCTTAATCACAAGAATTGTGAATAAGTATTCAATATTGATGAATCTATAGGTTTAGAGATGATCATGAGTGGCTCAATCAAGATGTAATGAATGAATAAAAAAACTGATCTGTTAATTTTTTTAACAAAACCCATTGACACACAATAAAAATATTTGTAATTTGCCAAACCTGTAATGCATATATTATAAGTATGCTATTATATTATTTTTTTAAGTTATTGTGCTTTAATATGCAAAAGCTTAAGCAAGTTGGACAGGTGAATTGGTAAGTACTTTATGACAGAACAAACGAAAACACAAGATGGGTATGTACCTGATCTAAGCCCAGAGAGGGTTTTATGATCGGCTGGGTGATAAGACGTTTTGCACAAGCGATGTTGATTGTGTTGTTAATGACAGTCATTGTCTTCATTGGTTTACATTTAATTGGTAATCCTGCTGACATTTTAGTTGGCCCTGAGACAGATCAGCGTGATCGTGAAATGATCATCGCACAATTAGGATTAGATCTTCCGTTATGGCAGCAATATTGGCGCTTTTTGGTGAACGCAATTCAAGGCGATTTGGGCAATAGTTTTGTTTACAATCAGCCAGCTTTAGAGCTTGTTTTACAGCGTTTGCCAGCGACATTAGAATTAGCATTTGCAGCACTAATCATCGCTTTAACTTTCGGTGTACCGCTTGGTTTAATTTCAGGTTTATATCCTGATAGTTGGTTTTCCAAAGTGATTATGACGGGCAGTATCATTGGTTTTTCATTGCCTACCTTCTGGATAGGTTTAATGTTGATCATGGCATTTAGCGTGTCATTAGGATGGTTACCTGCAGGCGGCCGCGGTGACACAGTAACTATTTTCGGCATGCAGTGGTCATTTTTAACAGGCAATGGTCTATATCACTTGGTCTTACCTGCATTTAACTTGGCACTTTTTAAAATGTCTTTGGTTGTGCGATTAACCCATGCTGGTGTACGCGAAGTATTGCCACAAGATTATATTAAATTTGCGAGAGCCAAAGGCTTATCGCCAGCGCGCATCGTAAGTGTGCATGTGTTACGAAACTTAATGATTCCTTTAATTACAGTGGTTGGCTTAGAACTTGGTGCAACGATTGCGGGTGCAGTTGTGACGGAAAGTATCTTTGCATGGCCTGGCGCAGGTAAATTAATTTTAGACAGTATCAATAGTTTAGATAGACCAGTTATTTTGGCGTATCTCATCATTATTGTGTGTTTGTTTGTCACCATTAACTTCTTGGTGGACGTGGCATATAGAATCGTGGATCCACGCGTACGTAAGGAGAAATCGGTATGAGTACGGTAACGACGAAAAAAGTTAAAGCACCTTCTATGTTTAAAGAAAATGCTCGCTTATTCTTTCAATCAAAATTAGCAACGATCGGCTTTTTATGGGGATTTGTTTTAGTTTTGGCGGCAGTTTTTGCACCAATGATTACACCGCAAAATCCTTATGATTTATTGCAATTAGATATTTTAGATTCACGCTTGCCACCAGGTACTGAAAATGGTATGGGTACTTACACTTATTGGTTGGGTACAGATGGTCAAGGCCGTGATCTTTATTCAGCAATTGTTTATGGCTTACGCATCAGTTTAATCGTTGGCTTAGGTTCAGCATTAATCGCGAGTATTTTGGGCACAACTGTTGGGATTATTTCTGCTTACTTTGGCGGAAAAGTGGATGCGTTTTTGATGCGTACAGTGGATTTAATGTTGTCATTTCCATCCATTTTAGTGGCAATGATGATTTTGGCTTACATCGGAAAAGGTGTGGGCAACGTTATTTTGACATTGGTGATTTTGGAATGGGCATATTATGCGCGTACAGCTCGTGGTCAGGCTTTAGCAGAGCGCCAAAAAGAGTACGTAGAAGCAGCACATAACCTTGTGATTCCTAAGTATATGATCATGCTTAAACACATTTTAGTGAACTGTTTACCAGCATTGATCGTGATCGCGGCATTACAAGTGGCGCGTGCCATTACTTTAGAAGCGACAATGAGCTTTTTAGGCTTAGGCGTTCCTGTTACAGAACCTTCATTGGGCTTATTGATCTCTAATGGTTACCAATACATGTTATCGGGACAATATTGGATCAGTGTATTTCCAGGCATTGCGTTGTTATTAACGATCGTATCGCTGAATTTAATTGGTGATCGCTTCCGTGATGTGTTTAATCCGAGGTTACGTTAATGTCAGAGCAATTATTACTAGATGTTCAAAATTTAAAAACAGAATTTGCCACAAAAGAAGGCAAGATTTTGGCTGTGAATGATGTGAGTTTACAGCTCAAAGCAGGCGAAATTTTGGGGCTTGTGGGTGAATCAGGTTCAGGGAAATCGGTGACAGGGTTTTCATTGATGCGCTTGATTGATGCACCAGGAAAAATATCAGCGGGCAAGATCATCTTTAAAGGTGAGAATTTATTGGAATATTCTGAAAAGCAGATGCGTCACTTGCGTGGCAATCGCATTGCGATGATTTTCCAAGATCCAATGATGACGTTGAATCCAGTTTTGCGCATTGACACACAAATGATTGAAACGCTTCAAGCTCATGAAAAAATCAGTAAAAAAGCTGCTTGGGAAAAGTCACGCGATATGTTGGCTTTAATGGGTGTGCCTAGTCCTGAAGCGAGATTGAAATTGTATCCTCATGAGTTATCAGGCGGAATGAGACAGCGTGTTGCGATTGCAATTGCTCTGTTATTACAACCTGATTTAATCATTGCCGATGAACCAACGACCGCTTTAGATGTGACGATTCAAGCGCAGATTTTGTCAGAAGTGCAAAAACTAGCAAAAGATTACGGTACAGCATTAATTTGGATTACGCATGATTTATCTGTGATCGCGGGATTGGCAGATCGAGTGGCTGTGATGTATGCAGGGCAGATTGTTGAATCTGGCACGATTGATCAAGTGATTACTGATCCACAGCATCCTTATACAGAAGGCTTGATCAATAGTTTGCCGAGCCGTAATGTGCGCGGTCAGCGTTTGCGTCAAATTAAAGGCATTACGCCAGGCTTATTGGATTTACCAAAAGGCTGTGCTTTTGCGACACGCTGTGAACGAGTACAAGAAGCTTGTCAGCAAACAACATCATTAATTGAAGGGCAAGATCAGCATGCGGTTCGTTGCTTCTTCCCAAATCATCATGCACCCATTGCACAGGAGCAACAATCATGAGTGTGCCATTGGTTCGTTTAGAGAAAATTTCCAAACGTTTTGGAGAGAAAAAACAAAATTGGTTGAGCCATCAACTCATTAATTTAGGCATTGTAAAACCACCTGCGGTAACTGCTGCGGTAAACCAAGTGGACTTATCTGTTTATAAAGGTGAGGTCGTTGGTTTAGTGGGTGAGTCAGGCTGTGGTAAATCAACCTTGGGTAGAATGGTTGCGGGTATTTTACCACCAAGCTCAGGCGATATGCTTGTGGATGGCATCAACACAAAAAACATGAGCACAGAAGAGTGGCGACAAGCTCAGTTACGCATTCAAATGATTTTCCAAGATCCTTATGCGAGCTTGAATCCGCGTTTACGTGTGGATAACAGTATTGGTGAAGCTGCTTTGATTCATGGATTGGTGAAAGGTGAAGACATTGATCAATACGTGAGTGAGCAGTTAGAAAGAGCAGGTTTGAGCGCAAGTTATCGTAAGCGCTTTCCTCATCAGTTCAGTGGTGGGCAACGTCAGCGTATTGGGATTGCCCGTGCTTTGGCTGTTCAGCCAGATATGTTGGTGTGTGATGAAGCAGTTGCTGCATTGGATGTATCCATTCAAGCACAAATTGTGAATCTGTTTATGGATCTGCGTGATGAACTGGATTTAACGTATCTATTCATCAGTCATGATTTAGGCGTGGTTGAGCATTTTTCTGATCGCGTTGCAATTATGTATTTAGGGAAAATTGTGGAAACAGCATCGACTACAGAGATTTTTGCACGACCTAATCATCCATATACACAAGCCTTATTGGCAGAAATTCCAAGAATTACAGATCGTAAAAAAGAGTTTGTGGCGATTCAGGGAGAAATTCCTAGCCCATTGAATCCGCCATCAGGTTGTCATTTTCACCCTCGTTGTCCTCATGCGATGCCTCGCTGTAAAGAGCAAGTGCCTGAGCTGAAGGAAATAAGCCCTCATCATCAAAGTGCATGCCATTTGAATGATGTAATGGCAGTTTAATTATTATTTTAAGGAAAATGTTATGAAAAAATTGTTGCTTGCATCATTATTCGCAGGGCTGCTATCTAGCGCAGCGGTTGCTCAAGAAAATACATTGAAAATCGCATTTGCGGATAACTTATCTTCATTGGATCCTCAGTTGAATAACTTCGCGGGCGATCGCTCAGCAGGTTTATTTTTCTTTGAAATGTTGTCTGCGAATTACAACAATAAATTATTACCAGCTTTGGCGACAGAATGGAAAAATATTGATCCGTTAACGTGGGAATTTACATTGCGCCCAGATGTTAAATGGAGCGATGGTCAGCCATTTACTGCTGAAGATGTTGTGTTCTCATTGAATCGTGTAGGTAATGTGCCAGGATCAGTTGCGCCATTTACAAGCTACGTTCGTACAATTGATACTGTAACGATTAAAGATCCACAAACGATCGAAATTAAAACAAATGTGCCGAATCCTGATTTACCATTGAACTTAGCTTCAGTACATTTGGTAAGCAAACATGCGACTGAAAATGCATCGAGCGAAGATTTTAACTCAGGTAAAGCATTAGTAGGAACAGGCCCATATCAATTAGTGAGCTACACACCAGGTGAACGCATCATTGCTAAGAAAAACCCTAACTATTGGGGTGAAGCACAGCCTTGGGATCAAGTTGAATACATCTACATGGCAAATGCTGCATCTCGTACAGCAGCATTGTTGTCTGGTGGTGTTGATGTGATTGATAAAGTATCAGTATCAGATTTAGAGCGTTTGAATAAAGATCCTAAAGTAGACGTATTTGCTTATGATGGTTTGCGTGCATTTATCTTGCAGCCAAGTTTCAATCCAAATCCAAGCAAATTTATTACAGATAATGATGGCAAGCCTTTGGATAAAAATCCATTGTTAGATCAGCGTGTTCGTGAAGCATTGTCTATTGCGATTAATCGTGAAGCAATTGCAGATCGTATTTTGCAAGGTGGTGTAACGGTTGCAAACCAATGGATGCCAAAAGGTTCTACAGGCTACAATCCTGACATTGATCCAATTGCATTTGATGCAAAGCGTGCAAAAGAGTTATTGGCAGAAGCGGGTTATCCTGAAGGCTTCCAATTAACTGTTCATGTACCAACAGATCGTTATCCATTAGCACCTGAAACAGTACAAGCAGTTGCGCAATTCTGGACGCGTATTGGCGTGAAAACGAATGTAGAAGTTGTGCCATGGGCAGTTTACTCAAGTGCAGCGCGTAACAATGAATATGCGATGTCTGTTATTGCTTGGGGTAACGGTACAGGTGAAGCTTCTTATGCAATGGTAAGTATTTTAGCAACAGTTGATCCTGAAAATGGAATGGGTGCTTCTAACTTTGGTCACTACAGCAGTGAAGGTTTAGATAAAGCTTTGGCTGAAGTAACGGTTGAATTTGATGCAGATAAGCGTGAAAAAATCATGCAAGATGCAGCAGTTGTAGTATCAGAAGAAGTGGGCATCATTCCATTGTTCCATTACAAAAACATTTGGGCAGCTAAAAAAGGTTTAGAAGTTAAGCCATTAAGCTCAGATCGTACTGTACCAATGATGGTTACAAAACCTTAAGGGAGAAAAATGTCACACGCTCAACTGATAATTGCACCCATTGATGATTTGATTGATGTTGCTCGCACAATCCAAGTAAAAGGATTAGCAGCAGGGCAGACAATCAAAATTCAAACTGAAACATTGCGCGGTAATGATGTTACATGGAGAAGCTATGCTGAATTCATTGCGGATGATCAGGGAGCTGTGGATATAAGTCTGCAAGCTCCGATCAGTGGCAGTTATGAAGACATTGATCCAATGGGATTGATCTGGTCACAAGTGCCAGATGTAGAAGGCGAGCGTGAAACATTTTTAGACAGTATGCTGACACCGATCGAAACTGTTGTCACAGTCGAAATCGGTGATCAGACTTTGCAAGGCAAATTAATTCAACGCCTTGCAGCAGATGGCGTTCAGCGTATTGAAGTGAGAGAAAATGGCTTAGTGGGTACGGTATATTTGCCTGCAACTAAAGGGCCGCATCCTGCTGTGATGATTTTGAATGGTTCAGGTGGTGGCATTAATGAGCCTCGCGCTGCTTTATATGCATCGAGAGGTTATATTGCTTTTGCTTTAGCGTATTTCAAAGCACCAGGATTATCGAACTATATTTCAAATACGCCTTTAGAGTATTTCAAACAAGGATTGGATTGGTTGCGTGCAACTTATCAACCTTTGAATAATTTTGTGGCGATTAATGGGCAGTCTCGCGGTGGCGAGTTGGTTTTATTATTGGCAAGTTTATTCCCTGAAGATGTTTCAGCTGTTGTGGCTTATGTGCCAGGTGCTGTTGTGCATTCAGGGCAAAATGCAGCTGATCCTAAAGTTGGACGTGAAGGTCCAGCTTGGTTGTATCAAGGAAAGCCAATTACGCATGTTTGGGAAAATAATAAAACAGCCACTTGGGTACCTTTTGATGACGGCCCTGCGCCTCATCGTCATGAAAAAGCAGTATTAACAGCTCTTCAAGATGAAGAAGCTGTAGAGAGAGCTCGCATTCGAGTAGAGAAAATACAAGCACCAATTATTTTATTATCAGCGACTGATGATGGTGCTTGGCCATCGAGTTTGTACAGCAAAATGGTTGTGGATCATTTGGATAAGCACGATTTTAAATATGATGTGCGTTGGGTGGATACTCAAGATGGTGGGCACGCGATTGTCTTTCCATATATCCCAACTACACAAATCGTGCATACGCATCCTGTTTCAGGAAAGATCAGTACAAACGGTGGAAGAGCTGATGCCAATGCTCGTTCGAATGAACGAAGCTGGCAAGAAATTCAAGATTTTTTAAGTACAGCGGTAAAAGGAAAAATGCCATGAGCATAGCGCAAGATAATATCGATTTAATCGATTCTTTATTAGGATTAAACAGTGGCAGTGACACTTATGCTGCACGCCACTTTAGAGATGAAGTTTTAACAGGTACACAAGCAAGCTACGAAGCAGTATTTGGCGATAAATTATCATTGCCATTATCAACGCGTTTATTGGTGGCTGTGTATACAAGTAAATTATCAAAAGCAGAAGAGTTAACTCAACACTATGTTGCGCAAGCTGAGAAAGAAAATGTTAACTCAGCATGGTTACAAGCAGTATTGAATGATGATTTATCGGCGATTGATGATGCGACTGTTAAAGCGATGCTAACGTACACAAATACATTAACGCTCAATCCTATCGCAGGCGATAAAGCAGCGTTACAAACACTTGAGCAATCAGGTGTTTCTGTGCCTGATTGTGTTGCATTGGCGCAGTTAATTGCATTCTTGTCGTACCAAGTGCGTTTGGTAACAGGGTTAAAAGCAATGCAAGCATTGGAGAATTTAGGATGAGTAAAAAAGTAAAAGCAAATGGGTTTACCAATGAAATTTTAGGGTGGAAAGCTTGGTTGGATGTTTTAGACATTAACGAAGCAACGCCTGAGCAAATCGAAATTTTAGATGTGAGCCATCCAAAAGCAAGAGGAATGGATTACTATTTGCTATTGGCACATCAGCCTGAAATTTTGCATCATCGTTCAACGACTTACAATGCGATTATGTATGCGCCTGAAGGTTTAGATCGTGGTGAGCGTGAATTAGGTGCTTTGGCGGTTTCTCAAATTAATGGTTGTGTGTATTGCGCATCTGTTCATGCACAACGTTTTGCAATGGCTTCTAAGCGCCATGATATGGTTGAGCCAATGTTTGTAGATCCTCAAACAGCTGCGCAAACAGAGCGTGACCAAGCAATTATTGATTTAGCGACAGAGTTAACGAATAACCCAGGTGAATTAAGCACTGCATATATTCAAGCATTGAAAGATGTAGGAATGAGCAGCGTTGAAATCTTAGATTTAATTCATGCGGTTTCAATCTTCGGTTGGGCAAATCGCTTGATGTTGAACTTGGGCGAAGCAGTTTTTTCTGAAGAAAAATAATGAATGTTTAAGATAAACAGAAAGCGTGTATTGAATACACGCTTCAGGTTGCTGACAAACTCCTGCAAATTTTGTAGGAGTTTTTTATAATCAGCAAATGCTAAAAGATCACAAAAT
>CANRJJ010000004.1 GCA_947630895.1 uncultured Wohlfahrtiimonas sp.
TTGTATCAACGAGTTTCTGATGATCAATATGCGGAAGATATTCAAGATGCGGTTGGCTTGCTGACTAAGACAAACTTGGAAAGAGTTGCTCAATTAACATACTCTGATACTAATTGGCAGTCGATTTTAAGATTTCAACATTTCCAAGTATTGGATCGCGATATTATTCCTAATGATCCTTATGCGAGAATGCCGCAGTTGCTATTCAATGGTAACTGGATGACAGAAAGTGGTATTTATTATGGAATTCAAGCTGAAGCTGTGCATTTTACAACAAATGTTACAAGTCGAAGTCCTTATCGACCAAAGTCAGCCATAAGAACAGATGTTATTCCATTTGTAGGATTTAGGGCTGAAAATTCATGGGGTTTCTTTGAGCCTAGATTGGCTTATCGATTTACTAATTATGATCTAAAATATCAAGAATTTTCGAATATTAATCATTCTAATCAACCAGATAGTTTGCATCGAAATTTGCCAATTTTTAGTATTGATACTGGAGTGGTATTAGAGCGCGATACTAACTTCACTAATTTATTTGGTGGCGGTGATTTTATACAAACGCTAGAGCCAAGATTATTTTATTTGTATGTGCCATATCGTAATCAATCGGAGATTCCGATTTTTGATACAGGATCAGTGACGCCAAGTTTTGATAGTCTATTTGCGACGAATCAGTTTACAGGTGCTGATCGTCAAAGCAATGCGAATCAACTAACGATGGCGCTGACAACACGATTCATTAATGAAGATACGGGTGTTGAGCATTTTAGATTATCGGCGGGGCAGATTTACTATATTGATGATCCTAGAATAACGACAGGCAAGGATTTGCCTACTCGTAATGAATGTTATCAATCCTATGCTGGAGCATGGGATGCAGCAAATAATTGTCGACGTAATCGTAGCTCGGAATGGTTTGTTGAAAGTAATATCCTATTGACAGAAGATTTATCTGGTAGAGTTACTTGGCAGTGGTCACCTGATATGAAGAAGACGACTCGCCTAGCTTACGATTTACGTTATCAGCCTGAAGAAAGAAAAGTTATCAATGTGGGTCAGAGATATTCGAGAGATCGAAATTATAGTAATGACTACATTACTCACCAAATAGATGTTTCTTCTTATTGGGAGTTAACGAGTAATTGGGCTGTCGTTGGTCGTTATAATTACTCTTTAGAAGAAAGACGAATGAACGATTCATTTGTTGGATTTGAATACAGTGACTGTTGTGTGGCAACGAGAGTTGCTGCGAGATATTATCGTAATAATCTATTTGATCCCAACAAAGAGTGGAAGATATATCTTCAGTTTGAGTTAAAAGGTTTAGGTAATTTTGGACCAAATACTGATAACTTATGGAGCGAATCTATTAATGGTTATCGTACCAATAGTTTTGGCAATAGAAGACGTTAAATATTAAAAGATTAAATACAAAAGCCAAGCTAGTCCTTGGCTTTTGTGTTGCTTTATAAAAGATTAATTATCTCTCTATAATTGCGCCACCTAAACAAATATCATTATGATAAAATACTATAGATTGACCTGGTGTCACGGCTCTTTGCGGGTTAACAAAGTCTACATGAATTCGACCATCTTCTAAGAATTTGATAGCACAAGCTTCATCTTTTTGGCGATAACGAATTTTTGCAGTCAATTCATTATTGATGTTATCAAAATCAAGATTTGTATTGATCCAATGAACATCACGAGCTGTTAATGATTGTTTGTATAACGCATCATGTTCGCCTTGAACAACAATTAATCGATTGTTTTCGATATCTTTTTCAGCCACAAACCAAGGTTCACCTGTTGAGCTTTTCATGCCGCCAATATGTAGACCTTTGCGTTGACCAATAGTGTAGAAAGATAAACCTTGATGCTCACCAATTTTTTGACCATCTACTGTGCACATATCACCTGGTTTAGATGCAATGTATTGACCAATAAACTCATTAAAATCACGTTCACCGATAAAGCAGATGCCTGTTGAATCTTTTTTATCATAAGTGATGAGTTTATGTTTAAGAGCTAATTCACGCACAGCAGGTTTTTGCAATTCACCTACTGGAAATAATGCATTCTTGATCTGTGACTGGCTCAATAGATGTAAAAAGTAACTTTGATCTTTATTGTCATCTAAGCCTTTGAGCAAATAAGTCTGTCCATCTTTACGTTCAGTACGAGCATAATGACCAGTTGCAATATAATCAGCACCCATTTCATTTGCATAATCTAAGAATGCTTTAAACTTAATTTCTTTATTGCATAAAACATCAGGATTAGGCGTTAAGCCCATCTTGAGTGTTTCCAAAAAATAAGAGAAAACGCGTTCTTTATAGTTTTCTACAAAATTTACTTTGTGTAGTGGGATGCCTAAAGTATCACAAACTTTTTGAGCATCTTTAACATCTTCATCCGCAGAGCAATAACCTGTTTCAAAGTTATCTTCCCAGTTTTTCATGAAAACGCCATGTACATCGGCGCCTTGTTCTTTTAACAAAAGAGCTGCCACAGATGAATCAACGCCGCCAGACATCCCAACAATTACTCTTTTATTTCTAATATCTTCCATAATATTCTCTAAATCTATTCGCTGCTATCAATACCATCTTGTCCATTTGAATTCGAAGTGCCACGCATTCTTTCATATGGAACATAAGTTGGATTACCATTTTTATCCGTAGAAAATGATACTTGGCATTGGCCAATGAACCAGTCATATTTAGTCAACTGTTTTAGGCTATGGCCAGCATAAGCACATTTAAAATTGTTATACAGTGGTTTAATGCACAGTAAAGTGATCACTGCAAACATCAAAACTTCTAATAGAAAGAAGTTTCTTTTTTTGTGCCAGATAAAAAAGAATATAGGGATCTCTTTATGTTTTGCATAAGCTATAAAAGAGCCAATGATGATCAATAGTCCGATCACTTGAAATAATAAAAAGAAGTACAAGATAGTTCCTTATGGAATTAACAAATAATTGCTGACAATTTTACCATTATTTGATCTAAAATGAGAGCGCTCAATAATATATATCAAAGGATTTGGAATGTTAACTATCGAACAAATGAATGCTCATACTCGTAATACATTAGTGGGTCACTTAGGAATAGAATTTATTGTGAGCCAAGATGGCTATGTAGAAGCAACAATGCCTGTGGATGAAAGAACCATACAATCTTATGGATACTTGCATGGTGGTGCGACGATCGCTTTGGCTGAGACTATCGCTGGAATTGGTACTTTTAGCATTGTTTTACCTGAGCAAAGCTGTGTCGGCATGCAGATCAGTGCAAGTCATTTATCATCAGCTAAAAGCGGGGAAATGGTGATTGCCAAAGGAATCATTGTTCATCGTGGTAGAAGCACACACGTTTGGGATGTGAATGTTTATTCCATGACAGATGATCGCTTGATTTCAACGATTCGTGTCACGAATGCTGTGATTAAAAATCGTAATCCTGCTGTATTTGCATCATAAATCTCTAAAAAATAAGCCTCTTTTACAGAGGCTTATTTTATTGTTTAGATTTCTTCATTAATTGATGATTCTTCTTGAGACTTTGGCAGTATCAAGTTTAGTGTGATTGCCAATACAGCTGCTAAACCAACGCCAGCAAATGGGAAGCTACCAATATTAATGGTGTAACCACCAACGCCGGTAATCAAAGTTGCACTGATGATGACTAAGTTACGAGGAATCATGATATCCACTTTGGCATCGATCAATGTTTTTAAGCCAATGCTTGCGATAGTACCGAATAATAGAATCATAATGCCACCCATCACAGGTAATGGGATTGAATTTAAGAATGCATTAAATTTTCCCATAAAGGCCATTAAAATCGCAAAGATAGCCGCATAAGTCATAATTTTAGGATTATCATTTTTAGTGATCATAACTGCGCCAGTTACTTCACCATAAGTTGTCACAGGTGGGCCGCCGATTAAACCAGCCACACAAACGCCTAATCCATCGCCTGCTAATGTTTTATCTAAGCCAGGATCTTTTGTGTAATCTTTGCCCGTTACTTTGCTAATTGCCATAATGCCGCCAATGTGTTCGATGGCAGGTGCGATCGCAACAGGTAACATAAATAGAGCTGCTAACCAGTTAATTTCAGGTTTATGGAACTCAGGCAATGCGATCCAAGGTGCATTCACAAGATTTTCTAAGTGCAAGATTGTTTGACCATTGTTTAAATAAGCAGATAATCCTGTGAAATCAGATAAAAATGCCAAGATATAGCCCGCAAAAATACCACCTAAAATTGGGATTAATTTAAATAAACCTTTACCAAATATGGTTATCAGTACAGTTACTGCAAATGTTGCGATGGATAATGTGATGGCCATAGAATCATTCATGATGGATTGACCACCGCTGATGCCCATTGCCATTTGCGTTGCTGTCACTGCAACAGATAAACCAATCACGATGATAACAGGACCGATCACAACAGGTGGGATTAACGTATTGACTAAACCAATACCACGCCAGCGAATGATGAAAGCAAAGACGAAATACATAAAACCTGCGGCAAATAAGCCGAACATGGTTGAACCCATTCCCCAAGTTTGAATGGAGAAAATAATTGGGGCGATAAAGGCAAATGAAGAACCTAGAAAAATTGGAACTTTACGTTTAGTCACAATTTGAAAGAGCAAAGTGCCGATTCCAGCACCTAAAAGTGCCATGGAGGGATTTAAACCTGTTAATAATGGCACTAAAACCATTGCGCCGAAGGCGACAAATAAGATTTGTACACCAGAGATTACATCTTTAATAGGATGCACAATACACGCTCCTGTGAGATTTTGAGGATGATAAAAAAGCGTGCAAAAGTATAGCACTAAAAAGTCGATATCATCACAAAATCAGTGCTCTTTGCTCCAAGATTTATAATGCTATACTGTTTCACTTTCATAAAGTTAGGAAAAATAAATGTTAATGCTTTCGCGTAAAAAGATGTTAATCATAAGCGTTGCAGTATCACAGTTATTATTAATCCCCATTATTTTATGGTTGGTGGGTTGGCAGTGGTCATTAAAAACTGAATATGGTGATTTGGATAAATTTTTATTCTTCATCACTGAAACGGGTAGCTCACTATTTTATTCATTAATAACGAGCGCCGTATTTATTGTTGTGCTGCTAGCATTAATGCGCAACATGTCTTGGTCATTTATTCTATTGACTGCGGTTATATTGCTGCTTGGCACTCAAGTGATTAAATCAAGTTTAAAATCCTTTTATAAAGAGCCAAGACCTTATACGTCATATTTGGCTGAGCAGGGTGTTAATTTAGATGATTTTTATAAAGAAAAGCGCTCGGTGCGTAAATCAATCATCAAAAAGACCATTAAAAATAATCCTGATATGCCTCAATATTTGAAAAAACATTGGTCTAAAGAAACAGGCTATTCATTTCCTTCAGGGCATACAGCATTTGCCGTTTGTTGGATGATGATTGTTTTATTAATTTTGCCGATGAATAGAAAGAAAGATTGGGCTGTCTTTTCACTGACATTCCTATGGGCTGCTTTGATGATCATTAGTCGCATTAGATTTGGTATGCATTATCCGATGGATGTCTTTATGAGCACACTTTATGTGCCACTTGTATGTTTGTTGTATGCAAGATTAAGTCGAAGTAAAAAATTAGATCCTTGCTTTCAGTTTGTGGAAGCTTTGCCGAATAATGTATTGAAATTAGTGAAGAGGAAATAGCATGTTGTTGTTTTTATTATCGCCAGCAAAAAAATTAGATGAAAAAAGAGAAGCGCCATTTAAGGGTGAGCGCTCACCTCATTTTTTAGATCAAAGTGTTGAATTGATCGATATTTTGAATAAATTATCGCCTGCTGATTTAGAATCTTTGATGAAAATTTCAGATAACTTGGCATTGTTGAATGCTGAACGTTTTAGTAATTTTTCAGTGCCTTTCACGCATGAAAATGCCAAGGAAGCGCTTTTCTTATTTAATGGCGATGCTTATGAAGCCTTGAGTGCTTATGATCTATCTAAAACAGAAATCGATTACTTAGAAAAACATTTGATCATGTTGTCGGGATTATATGGTGCAATTCATCCTTTGGATTTGATCGCACCTTATCGTTTAGAAATGGGTACACCACTGAAAAATACTCGTGGTAAAAACTTGTATGAGTTTTGGGGCTCAAAAGTGACCAATTATTTGAATGATATTATTCAAAAGAATGGCATTACTACAGTCGTAAACTTAGCTTCGAATGAATATTCCTCTGTTGTACAGTTTGATCAATTAGCTGTGCCTGTTATTACACCTATTTTTAAAGATTTTAAAAATGGGCAATATAAAACGATTAGTTTTAATGCTAAAAAAGCTCGTGGTGCAATGGTGCGTTATGCCGCTGAAAATAATCTTTCTGATGTGAAAACACTAGAAAGTTTCTGTGAAAATGATTATGCTTTCAAAGGCGTCAACCCAAAACAAACATCAGAATGGCTATTTTATAAGGACTAATAATGACGATAGAGAGTAAAAGCTACAATATTTATCCACCCAGAGGTTCATTAGATCTGTTATCACAAGTGGAAAGCGATTTATTGAGAAAAAGTGTTGATGGCGAACTCTATCAATTATTTAGAAATTGCTTATTGGCTGTGTTGAATACTGGTAGCCAAACGGATGATGCCAATAAGTTATTCAAGCAATATAAAGATTTTGAAGCGAAAGTCGGGCGTACGGAGCGTGGCATTAAATTAGAGCTAATCAATCCGCCACAATCCGTATTTGTAGATGGCGAGTTAACGCGTTTGATTCGTAAAAATATCTTTTCAGTATTGCGAGATATTTTGTACATGCGTGAAGTTGTTGCCACTTACGATCAAAAGCGCTTTTTTAAATATGGTCGCCAACAAATTACGACAGATTTAATTTTTATGACATTGCGCAATGCCAAAGCTCTACAAGCCGCACAAGATCAAAATGTTGTGGTTTGCTGGGGCGGGCATTCAATCAATGAAATTGAGTATCAATATGCGCGTGATGTAGGGCATGAACTTGGTTTGCGTCGTTTTGATATTTGTACAGGTTGTGGGCCTGGGGCGATGGAAGCGCCGATGCGTGGTGCTGCGGTTGGTCATACTCAGCAAGGTCATGAAGCCAATCGATACATTGGCATTACAGAACCATCAATTATTGCAGCTGAGCCGCCGAATCCTTTGGTGAATGAATTAATCATCATGCCTGACATTGAAAAACGCATTGAAGCTTTCATTCGTTTGGGTCATGGCTTGATTGTATTTCCAGGTGGTGTTGGTACAGCAGAAGAATTTTTATACATCCTCAGTATTTTAATGATGGAAGAGAATAAAAATCAGGTGCTGCCAATTATTTTGACAGGTCCAAAAGAGAGTGAAAGTTATTTCAAAACTTTGGATCATTTCATTAAAATGAGCTTGGGTGCAGAGGCTCAAAAGCATTATGAAATCATCATTGATAATCCAACATTAGTGGCGCAAAAAATGAAACAAGCGATGCCATTGGTGAAAGAGAGCCGTAAACACAGAGAAGATGCGTATTGCTTTAATTGGTCATTAACGATCTCGGAAGAGTTGCAAAAACCTTTCGAGCCAACACATGAAAATATGTCGAATTTGAATTTGCACAAAAATCAGCCGAAAGAAAAATTGGCGGCATCTTTGCGTCAGGCATTCTCTGGAATTGTGGCTGGAAATATCAAAGAATCAGGCATTCAAGCCATTAAAGAACATGGGCCTTTTGTGTTGCATGGCGACTCTGAAATTATGAGTTTAGTGGATGATTTATTGAATGATTTTGTCGAGCAAGGGCGAATGAAACTACCAGGATCAGCATATCAACCTTGTTACAGAGTTGAAAAGTAATTAAATAAAAATCCCAGCTAAGCTGGGATTTTTATTGTAGTTTATTTAATCTCAAAACCTTGGCTTCGTATTAATTGATCCATGACTTTAAGATCAATATGCAGATCATCCACATCATTTTCTGCCAATTGTTGGCGAATTTGAGTAAATGCTTGCTGCATTCCTGTTAAAGCGACCAATGTTTTATGATCAATATCTTCATCTAAATTTGCATCGCTATGGAGGGATTTGATCGTGCTATAACGCACAATGGATTGATGGATTAAAGGTAAGTAACGATTTAGAAACTGTCCACCTGCGACAACATCTCTCGGGTCTGCATGCATCAAATTTAAAATACTGATGGATTGATGACCGATTTGCTCAATCACTACCGATAAATGCTCAGGCAAATTTTCATTTTCAGCTTCAATCAAGCGGAGCACTTCTATGTGTCTTGCGAAGATTGCGTAAGATTTTTCCTCTTCTGCTAATTTTTGTGCTTCTAATTTTCTAGCTTCTTGCTCCGCGATATTGGCTAAGTACCTTGCTTTTTCTGAGCTTGGCATTAATAACAAATTTGCTTGATGACGGAGTTTTTTGGGGCGAATAATGCCAATGACTAAAATGAGCAAAAGCAGGGCATATAGCCAAATAGGCATCGCTGTAAAAATGGTTTCAGGCATTTTTATATTGGCGTATGAAATGGCCAATAATGAAAATGGAATGGTAAGCCAAAAGCCTGAGTTTTCATTTTTTTGTTCAATTAAATCCAAAAGCATGGTCATGAAACCACCAAACAATAAGGCAACTGGCCACATTCCTACCAATACTAAAAGTAGTGTAGTGAGTAAGCCAAGTGCTGTTGCAAAGTAGTTTTTTTGGAGCGGGAACAGCATAACAATGCCAATATATGAGCATAAAAATGTGGCGCCATAAAAGGGATCAATGCTGCTTGGTATAAATAGCTTTAATATTTGAGCCGTTAAACCGCCCGCGATTGCCTTAAAGTGAAATAACATGCGTTTCGCAGTAGTTTTGGCACCTTTAATGAATGCAGTGCCAAAGTCCACTTCTTCGATTTTTATATACTCTTTTTCAGTATTTAAATGATCTGATGAAGATTGTTTTTTTTGAAAAGGCAAAGTTTTTTCACTGTAATCCATCATTTTATCCATGCTTAAATAGAGTTATTGGTACTTAGTGACAGCTTCAGAAATACGTTCACGCAAATTGTTTTCCATTTGTCCCAATTCAATCTCGACAGCTTTGCGTTTTTCACGCGCTTCTACAGCTATTTTCATGGTTTCTTCAATGGTATTGACTAGGCGATTTTGCACATCGCGAATGGTTTCAATATCTACGATTGAGCGCTCAACTTCACGTGCTGTCGCAATGCTATTTTGTTGAAGCATTTCAGCATTTTTACGCAATAATTGATTCGTCGTATCGGCAACGTCTTTTTGCAATTTTGCGGCTTTTTCTTGCTCTTGAAGGGATAAAGAAAGCACGATCTGGCTTTTCCAAACAGGCAATGTTGAGAAGATACTACCTTGAATTTTTTCTGCCAATTGTTGGTTATTATTTTGAATGATACGGATTTGAGGCGCTGTTTGTAATGCAATCATTTTAGATAATTCTAAATCATGTAAACGACGCTCAAAACGATTAATGTTTTCTAATAAATCCTTCACTGATTGCGCATCTAACATATCTTGAGATGCTGTTGCTTTCGCTTCCAAAGCAGGAAGATCCACAGTGCGAATTTGCGTTAAATATTGTTTGCCAGCTTCGATGTAAACTTCAAGTTCACGATAGTAATCTAAGTTTTTATCGTAAAGTTGCGCGAGTTGTTCGTTATCTCTCAGTAAGCCAACCATAGAATTGTCTAAATGGCTTGCGATGATGTCCACTTGAGAAGTTAAAGTTGTATGATCAATCTTTGACTTTTCTGCTCGTCTAAATAATCCACCAATTACAGGAAGGCTTGTTAGAAAGCCACTTGATTTTTCTTCAAGAGTGAATGGGTCATATTCACGAATTTTTAAAACAAGATCAGACAATTGTCCACCAACTTCGCCTGCATCTTTGGTTTTAATGCGACTTAATAAAGTGTCTGAAAACTTCGCGATTTCAGCCATAGGTTTAGAGCCATAAGCCAAAAATGCAGTGGGGTCATTGATGTTAATCGTTGTAGCAATTGCATTCACTTTTTCATGGTCAATCGGCATCTTTTCTAATACTTGTTCTTCTTGAGCGATGATCGCTTGGTCATTATTTAATTCACTCATAGTGGCTCCTAGATTATTTTTTTAGTTGTTTGCGTGATTGGATGGTGAATACTGCGCCAATGAAAAATATGATTAATCCGATAAATAATACAATATAAAATGCCCATTGTAACAAAGGTGACACATATTCTAGTTTGTCATAGTCATCGGTTGGGAATCTCACTTGAAGCTGGCTATCAACGGGATGTTTTGCTTCATCAAAGGTTGATGTCATTTTGTAAGTAATTTGCACATTCGGCGAAGCTGCGAAACGAATGAGTGGATACGCTTTATCATCGTAGCTAATGATGGTCGCCGTTGTGTATTGAAGCTTTGTGTCCATGTAGACAAAGTAGCCTGCGCTCAGTACTAATGCTGCACCTAATAAACGAAACAAACGTGCGAAAAATGCTTTATTTTTAAACATGCGAATCTCCTATATTGCGAGTTGCTGTTGAATGGTTTCAATTTCATCATTGGCCATTAACCAAGACTCTTCGATATTGGCAAGATCATTATTCAATTGATCTTTTTGGTCATTCAGCTTTTGAATTTCAGCATGAGATTTAGAAGTATAAGTTTCGCTATCTCCTAATATTTCATCCAATTGCTGAATTTTATCTTCAATTTTTGGAATCTCTTTTTCAAATTTTTCGATATCGCGCTCAAGCTTTTTCAAACGTGAATTTAAGTTTTTGCGCTCATTGAAATCTAATTTTGGCGCATCATTATTTGCAACCGTAGTTGTAGAGGTGGATTTGTTGGCTTCCTTAGATGCAGAGCGAGCCTCTGAAACCAAAGTGCGATAGCTTTCTAGATCACCATCATACAATTCAAATCGATGATTGCTCACGATCGCGAACTGATCACAACACATTTCTAGCAAAGATGCATCATGGGATACGATCACAACACCGCCTTCAAACTCTTGAAGTGCCATTGCGATGGCTTCACGCATTTCTAAATCTAAATGGTTCGTAGGTTCATCAAGCAGTAATAAGTTCGGTTTTTGATAAACGATCATCGCTAGCGCTAAGCGAGCTTTTTCACCACCAGAGAAGCGTTCAATGCTTTCTAAAGCTTTTTCACCGTGGAAATCAAAGCGACCCAAGAAATTGCGAATGTCTTGCGTACTGATTAATGGGTCTAAAGATTGAATGTGCCACATTGGCGATTCAGTAATGGTTAAATATTCAAGTTGATGCTGTGCAAAGTAACCAATCTTTAAAAATTCCGATGCAGTGTAATCACCTTTTTCAATAGTTAATTCACCAGCAATCGCTTTGATTAAAGTTGATTTACCTTCACCATTTTTACCCAATAAACCCAAGCGAGTATCAGGCGTTAATGTCATTTGAACTTTTTCTAAGATCGGCTTATTAGGCTCATAGCCAATGCTGACATTATCGAATGTTAATAAAGGATCAGGAATGCGATCAGGTTTTAGAAATGAGAAATGAAATTCATTTGTTGCAACAATAGGTGCAATGTCTGCAAGTTTTGACAATGCTTTAACACGGCTTTGTGCTTGTTTTGCTTTTGTGGCTTTTGCACCAAAACGGCGAATAAAGTTTTCTAAGTGAGCTTTGGTTTTCTCATTTTTTTCATACATTGCTTGTTGAAGCGCTAATTTTTCAGCACGCAAGCGTTGGAAGTCATCGTAGCCACCTTTGTATAAAATGGCGCGTTGATTTTCTAAGTGCAAAATGTAGTTACAAGTATGATTTAAGAACTCTTTGTCATGAGAAATAATGATCAAAATGCCCTGATAGCTTTTTAACCAATTTTCTAGCCAAACAACCGTTTCAAAGTCCAAGTGGTTCGTCGGTTCATCGAGCAGTAAAATATCTGAACGACACATTAATGCTTTTGCGATGTTTAAACGCATGCGCCAGCCACCTGAGAAGTTTTTTACTGATTTGGTGATGTCATTATGTTCAAATCCTAATCCCATCAATAATGCTGAAGCTCTGCTGTCAGCACGATAGCCATCGATGCGATCTAACTCTTGATGAATTCTACTGATTTCTAATCCATCATTCTTTTCTAGGGCAATCACTTCTGCTTTGCGCAGGGCGATTAGCTCTGTATCACCTGATAAAACATAATCAAAAGCTGATTGATCAATGTTAGTGATCTCTTGTTCTACATGAGCAATTTGCAAATGTGGCTGAATGTGCATAGAACCTTTATCAGATTCATAATTACCCAAAATCATATTGAATAATGAAGTTTTGCCTGTACCATTTTTGCCCACAAGGCCAACGTGCATTTTGTTGTGAATTTGTGTGGAGAAGTCTTCGATTAAAACTTTTGTGCCAACGCGGAGCGTGATTTGATTAAATTCGATCATATTTCAATATTTAAGAGGAGAGTTTGTGCCAGAAAAGGAATGCTTCATTGCTTGATTTCACATCATGTACGCGGAATATTTTTGCGCCTTTTTGTAAACACCAAAGTTCAGATGCAACATTGCCGATAGTGCGTTGTTTAGCGACATCAACATTGGTTAAATGACCAATCAAACGTTTGCGAGATAAGCCAATTAACAGCGGATAAGGTAGGGCAGATAAGCGATCTAATTGCTGTAAAAGTTCGATTTGCTCATCGATGGTTTTACCAAAGCCAAAGCCAGGATCCATAATGAGTCGATCTGAGTGAATGCCTGCTTTAGCAAACGTTTCTGCGCGCTCGATAAAGAAGTCAGCAATGCTTTGTGTAATGTCATCATGTTCAGTATCTACATGCATGCTTTCAATCGGATTATCCAAATGCATCACAACTAAATCGACATTGCTATCTTTTACAGCATTGATTGCGGCTTCGCTTCTAAAACCATTAATGTCATTGATAATATCTACGCCTAAATCAACCATTGCTGCCATAGTTTCAGGATGATAAGTATCGATAGAAATGAGCGCATTAAGACCTTTAGTGAGTGATTGAACGATTGGTGTCAATCGAGCAATTTCTTCATCAGGTGTAATGAGCTGAGCTTTTGGATTGGAAGATTCAGCACCAATGTCAATAATGGTTGCGCCTTCGGCTACCATTTCGTGAGCGCGAGCGATCGCAATGTTTGGATCAAAAAAATCACCACCATCAGAAAAAGAGTTTGGTGTTGCGTTTAAAATTCCCATAATAATTGGGAAGGGATTATTTAAGAGTTGTTTCAAAGTTGGTTTATTCATATCTTTCAAAAAAGATGACCTTCTATGTTGGCATAGAAGGTCAAGCTTTATCCATATTAACGGTTACTTAACTTGTTCATCTTCAATTGTTTCTGGTAAGGCTTCATGCGTATGATCTAGCACTTCTCCTTCCACTTGTAATAGTTCAGCAGAAGGTTTTGCATAAGAAAGTTTGCCAGCTTCTTTAAATGCCAAAGCGGATCTTTCGTATTCACCTTTTTCTAAGAGAATTTCAGCCAATAAGTGATGAACTTCAGGAATTTGATCATCAATCGTAAGGGCTTGTTGTAAATACTCTAAAGAATTTTCTAATTGCTTAGTTTGGTAATATAAACGAGCAACAGCAAGCGCAGCATAAGCACTTTCAGGATGCTGTTTAGCAAAGCTTTTTGCGTGTTTAATATAGCTATTAAAGTCACCTTTGTATAAATGACCATAAGCTGTAATCACTAAATCATTCCAATCTTTTTTCAAAGAGTAGCGCAATGCTTCTTCAGCTTCGGCAACTTCACCTGCGTATAGTAGTTTTTCAGCATAGTTTACAACCACGCTCGGTACGACTTTGATGTTGTTAGGAATGTGTGCCCACAAAGCTTTAAGCTCATAACCTTCGTGTTTTTCACCAATGTGATCAATCAATGTGACATACAGTTCAGGTTCAACTTCAAGGCGTTCATTTTTTGGCAGTGATTTATGTAAAGCAGGCATGATTTTTAATAATTCATCATACAATCCTTGCTTTTCATACGATTTAGCCAAAGCTGATAACACGCGATGATGATCACCTTTGCTTTTTCTAGTGCGTTCTAAAACAGTTTGTGCTTTTTCATGCTCGCCCCACTGATTGAGCAATTCACCGATCATAATGCCTGAATGTAGGCGGTTATGATGATCTTCGGCAGTTTCTACTGCACGCAAATATTGATCGCGCAATTCAGGCTTGCCTTGCATGTGTGCCGCACGCGCAGCACCGATGTAACTAAAGCTTGGATTCGCGCTATTTTTCACTGCTGATAAGTGTAGAGCTTCGGCTAATTCAGGTTTATTTTCTAATAAAGCCAATTCAGCACGCGCAACTTTACGACTTGCACTTTTTTCACTGCGAGCTTCAGCAGAACGTTTTAGGAATTGTGGTAAGCCTAATACTTTGAATAAGAAGCGCAGAACCACATAAGCCAAAACAAACAGTAATAATCCACCAAAAACGAAGCCAGAAAGCGTCATCATTAATGTGAATTTTTTCTGTGTGATGATGTTATGTCCGCTGATAATCACCATGCCTGGATCATCTTTCACCAAAAAATATAGCAAGAGAGGAATGGCAAATAAGACTAAAAAGTAGGCGGAGGCTTTGATTAAACGGATCATAAACCTTCTCCTCTATAGTTCAACATAGAAGCATCAAATGATTTCAAAATAGGCGTGATATTTAAATCATCTGTAGTTAAATTAACGTTTAAAAGCTCATTAATGGCCGCCAAAACTTGATGATATTTTTCATCATTTGGGCTGAAATAATTTGTTAACAATGTGCGCGCAGCTTTGAGTGATTCTTGATACGTTTGCGCTTGATTTTGTAACAATGCCAAGCGAGCTGTTGCCAATTGTAATTGAATGTTTTGTTTCAATAATGACTCATCAGTAATCGACATTAATTCAGGAGCAGGTGTACGCTCTTGAGTCACGATAAATACGGGCTTGATTTTATCGACAGCTTTTTGGTACCAAGGTGCAGCATCTGGGTCAGTAGCAGATTTTTTATTGTTAATTTCATTTTGGAATGTATTTTTTAAATCACCTAAAATGTCATCTGATTTTGTATCAATCGATGGGATCAATTCAGAGATTTTTTGAATGCGAGCAGCACATTCTTCATGATCGATTGTAGGAATATTTTTAAGCTTAACGATCTCACTTTGAATGAGGTTATTAGTTTCGCTGAATTTTGCATTAGCGGTTGCCATTAAGCGTTCACTTGCTTCGCTCAAAATTTTGCTAGCTTCAGAAGTATCATTTTCAAACATCAATTTGAAATTAGCGAGTCTTAATAAGTATTTTGCTTGGCTGAGATTCAATAGATCTAAATCTGTTGATGCTGAAAGACGTGCTTCCAATGCCGTTAATGAGGCAATCTTACTATTAATCTCCACCAATTGTGATGTCAGGCGATTTTGTGTTTTAACAGCATCATTTTGTACGTCATTGGCTGTTTTGCCAATTTGGTTAATGGATTGGTCTAAATTAGTGACAATTTTTTCAAACTCATTCAAATGATCTTTTAATTGATTGTATCGAGTGAGGGAAGTGCCATTGTCTGCTTGTAGATTATTAAGAGATGCATCTAAAGTTGAAAGACGATCTTGCAGTGCTAAAACTGATTGTTGATTTTTCTTTTGAGCATCAGCCAAATCAGTAAAGTCAGAAGATTGGCCACGTTCTGCATCCACTGATTTTTTGAATGATGCTAATGATTGAGTCAAAGACTCAATTTGAGTATTTTGCTGTTTAATTTGCTCAGTGAGATTGCGTTGCATGTCTTGAGCATTAGTGCCTTCCTGAGAAGATTGTAAAAATGCAAAAGCACCAATTCCAATGCCGACAATGCCTAACGCAAGCGCAATATAAGATAATGAGTGATTTGGTTTCTGAGGAGTAGGCTGCTCTGAATACTCTATTTTTTTATGTTCAGGCTCAGGATTGATCTCTTCAACAGTTGTAACAGGTTCTTCTGGAATTTCTGGATTATCTTTATTGTTCGATTGTGTCATGGATGAATCCTCTAAATGTGAATCTATATTAGACAAGGTTAGTTCTGGACTAACTTCTACGAGTTTTTGCCAAAGATCTGTGCTGACAGCAGATTTTGCAATATATACTTTTTGATAACCTAGTTGAGTAACAAATGTTGCCAATCTTTCGCTGGCAACAATTAAAGTGTGTTCGAATGCTTTGGTATCTTGCTCAATTGCAACTTGGTGGTATGCACCAAAAGCTTCTTGGCTAGAAACGAAAATCACTAAAGGATGATTTTGGCTATATTCAACGGCTTTGGTGATATCAATATTTTGTACAGGTACGCGGCGATAAACATCTACATAGTGTGCATTAGCATCTTGAGCGTTCATGGCATTTTCGAGTAATCTTCTACCACCTTCACCACTAAAAATTGAAACTTTTTGATTCGTTAAATCAATGGATTGAAGGGCTTCTAATAATTTTTCAGTTGTGTAGGGCTTCTCACCTTGAATAATTTCTGCGGTGGTTAACTGTTTGAGTAATTTTGTAGTGCCAGAGCCAATTGAAATGCATGGCTTATTATCACTAAAATTAATCCCAAATTTTAATGCATACTCAACAGAGTTTGGGCTTGTGAAAGCCCAATAATCAGCATCGTCTGCAATTTCTGTACACTCTTTACGAGCCAATTCAGGATCGATAGGATCCTGAATTTCAATGCATGGAACAGAGAATGCTGTGCCATTATTTTTTTGAATGGCTTGAATCAGAAATTCAGACTGTTCTTTAGGGCGCGTAATGACAACGCCGATTTGATTTAAATCGACGATGTCATTGGTGCTATTAACAGAGTTGGTATTAGTAATATGGCTATTTTTTTTAGATTTTTTCGCCATAAATACTCCTTAAAAAGGCATCCGCACCTTTATTAAGTAAATCTTGTGCTAAGCGTTGGCCGATGTTTTGTGCATCTAATGGATCGCCAATGATTTCTGAAAACAAGATTTCATTGGTTTCGATGTTGCCAACTAGGCCACGCATCCATAAACCTTCATCTGTTAATTCAGCATAACCTGCGATAGGTGCTTGGCATCCGCCGTTTAAAGTTGCATTGAATGAGCGTTCAGCTGAAACACGGATTGCTGTTTCATCATCATTTAATGATGCAATAATTTTTCTCACTTCAGCATTATCTTTGTGACATTCAATACCGATAGCACCTTGACCAACGGCTGGTAAAGAAAGATCTTGAGAGATTTCTTCGCTGATACGATGATCAAAGCCTAAACGTTTTAAGCCCGCAGTTGCCAAGATAATTGCATCAAACTCACCTGCATCTAATTTTGCTAAGCGAGTATTCACATTTCCGCGTAAATCTTTCAATTGTAAGTCAGGGCGAATGGCTAAAAGTTGAACTCTACGACGCAATGAACAAGAACCGACAACAGCATTTTGAGGCAATGTTTTGATGGTGTAGTTGTGATTGCTCACTAAAGCATCACGAGGATCTTCACGATTTAATACCACTGGAACGATTAAATTGTCAGGCAATTCTTTAGCCATCGGAACATCTTTCATAGAGTGAACGGCGATATCAGCGCGACCATCTAAAATAGCAACTTCTAATTCTTTAATGAACAAACCTTTGCCGCCAATTTTACTCAACGGAGAGGAAAGGAGTTGATCTCCTTTTGTTGTCATACCAAGTAATTTTACTTCTAAATCAGGATAAAATTCGAGAATTCTACTTTTCACATGTTCAGCCTGCCAAAGTGCTAAAGGGCTTTCTCGAGTTGCAATTGTTAGGGTTTTTAAGGACATCTCACATTCTCATCATATAAATTGTATAACCCGAATAGAATACAATAATTGGGATAAAACTTATAGCCATTAGTTATACAATGGGCAATGCTGAGTTTTTTTGAAAGAAAATTAGGAGAAAAATTATGCGAAAATATTACAAAAATACTGTGCTATTGATTTTTGCAATCATTCTTGTGGGTTGTGCTTCTAATAGTGGAAAGATGAATAGAACGTCCAACATTAATGCAAGTGGCGGCAGTGAAAGAGAGATTTATGGTAGCATTCGTATGGGCGGTTCTTACAATTTATAGAAGGAGTACTGGATGAGTATCCCAGTCATAACGGTTGATGGTCCTGGTGGTGTAGGTAAGGGAACATTGACTTTAAAATTATCTCAAAAACTAGGTTGGCATCTGTTGGATTCAGGTGCTATTTATCGTGCTTATGCTATTTTTTCTTTGGATAGACATTTAGACTTAGAAAATGAGGATGCATTGATTGCTGAAGTTGCTGAGTTTGAAATGAATGCGAAAGTGGAAAATGAAAAAGTACAATTCTATGTTTGCGGTGAAAATATTACTCATCGTTTAAGATTGGAAGAAACGGGTAGCAGTGCATCAATTATTGCAAAGCATCCAAAGATTCGTGAAGCGCTGTTTCATTATCAGCGCGAGAGCGCAATCGCTCCAGGTTTAGTAGCAGATGGAAGAGATATGGGAACAGTCGTTTTTCCTGAGTCACCACTGAAAATATTCTTAACTGCTAGTGCCGAAGTTAGAGCTGAAAGAAGACATAAGGAGTTGATTGATCTTGGAGAATCTGTTAATATTGCGCAGATTTTGAGTGAGATACAAACGAGAGATGACCGAGATCGTAATAGATCAGTTGCTCCATTAGTTCCAGCTCATGATGCTGTAATCATCGATACCTCTGAAAGTACGAGGGAAGATGTGTTTAATCAAGTTTGGCAGTTATTGTTAGACAGAAAATTAATTGCAGTATGACCGGTGGTAATAACGATTGTTATTACCTTTTTATTTTTAATTTAACCGATCAAATTGAATACCAAATATAGTATTTGAGGCGATCATTTACAGAGTACATATTATGACAGTAAGTTTTGCTGAGTTATTCGCGCAATCGATCCAAGAGAAACCAGAAGTTGGTGCTATCATTTCAGTAACAGTAGTTGCTATTGGTAAAGAATTCGTTATCGTTGATGCAGGCTTGAAAAGTGAAGGCCGCATTCCTGCAGAACAATTCCACAACGAAAATGGTGACGTGGAAGTTCAAGTAGGCGATAAAGTAGACGTAGTTCTTGAATCAGTTGATGATGGTATGGGTGAAACTCGTCTATCACGCGAAAAAGCTAAAAAAGCAGAAATCTGGGGTCGTCTTGAAAAATCTCTTGAAGCTGATGAAATCATCAAGGGTATTATTTCTGGCAAAGTTAAAGGTGGATTTACTGTTGATATTGGTGAGATCAAAGCGTTCTTACCTGGTTCTTTAGTAGATGTTCGTCCAGTACGTGATGCTTCTTACCTAGAAGGTAAAGAATTAGAACTTAAATTAATCAAGTTAGATCCTAAACGTAACAACATCGTTGTATCTCGTAAAGCAGTTGTTGAGAAAGAATACTCAGCAGAGCGCGAAGAATTGTTGGCTAACTTGAAAGAAGGCGATAAAGTTAAAGGCGTTGTTAAGAACTTAACTGATTACGGTGCGTTCTTAGATTTAGGCGGTATCGATGGTTTGTTACACATCACAGATATGGCTTGGAAACGTGTTCGTCATCCTTCTGAAATCGTTGAAATCGGTCAAGAAATCGAAGTTGTATTGTTGAAATTCGACCGTGAACGTAACCGTGTTTCATTAGGCTTGAAACAATTGGGTAACGATCCATGGCACGAATTATCAGTTCGTTTCCCAGCGGGTGCGAAAACTAAAGGTGCTGTTAGCAACATTACTGACTACGGTTGTTTCGTTGAAATCGAAGATGGTATCGAAGGTTTAGTTCACGTTTCAGAAATGGATTGGACTAACAAAAACGTTAACCCAGCTAAAGTTGTAACGATCGGTGAAGAAGTTGAAGTTGTTATCTTGGAAATTGACGAAGAACGTCGTCGTATCTCTTTAGGTATGAAACAAGTAACTGCTAACCCATGGATCGAATTTGCTGACAAATTTAACAAAAATGATCGCGTACAAGGTCAAATCAAATCAATCACTGATTTCGGTATCTTCATCGGTTTAGATGGCGGTATTGATGGTTTGGTTCACTTGTCTGACATTTCTTGGAGCGAAACTGGCGAAGAAGCTGTTCGTAACTTCAAACGTGGTGACGAAGTTGAAGCAGTTGTATTGGCAGTTGATGCAGAACGTGAGCGTATCTCTTTAGGTATCAAACAATTAGACCAAGACCCATTCTCAAACTTCTTAGCAGCGAATGAAAAAGGCAGCATCGTGACTGGTACTGTAATCGCTGTTGATGCTAAATCAGCAACTATCGATTTAGGTGAAGGCGTTGAAGGTTCATTACGTGCAGCTGACGTTTCTAACGAGAAAGTTGAAGATGTTCGTAACGTATACAATGTTGGCGATTCAGTTGAAGCTAAATTCGTAAACGTTGATAAAAAGAACCGCACAATCGTTCTTTCTGTTAAAGCTAAAGATCACGCTGAAGATGCTAAAGCAATCGCTGATTACTCATCAAGCGCAGCTAAGAGCTCAGTGGGTGGTACTTTAGGTGATTTGTTGAAAGAGCAATTAAATAAATAATTAATTCTTTATTGAATGAATTTTATATAAAAGCCATTCCATTTGTGATGGCTTTTTTTATTTTAAATTTATTTGAAATAATGTTTAATTAAGATGCTTGTTATATAGGCTAAAAATATGATATTAATAGTAAAATTATTATCATATTGGCTATGTAGGCAATATCGTTTTAATTTCTGTATTAAGATGTGTGAGTTAATCTGTATAAGAGGTTTATTGAATGACAAAGTCCGAATTAATTGAGAAGTTAAGTGCAAAATACCCGCGCATACCTGCCGCTGAAATTGAAAAGGGTGTGAAACTTATCTTAGAACAAATGAGTGATACATTGGTTGCAAACAACCGTATTGAAATTCGTGGTTTTGGTAGTTTTTCATTGCGTTACCGTGATCCTAAAATTGGTCGCAACCCTAAAACTGGTGATGCAGTTGAATTGAGTGGTAAATATGCAACTCATTTTAAACCAGGTAAATTGCTAAGAGAGCAAGTGAACGATAGCCGTAATAAGTTCAAAATTCATTAATTCCAGATCCCTTCTTCGGAAGGGATTTTAGTTTTATGGATATTATTATAAAGCCAGTGTTCTTAATGTATAAATGCGATAATTCTGCTGAAAAAAACAAAAATATTCAGTATAATTATCGGATTTTGTTATGTTGTGAGTTTGTTTGAGGAAAGCATGCCAATTTATCAATACCAATGTGAAAACTGTAACCACGAATTAGAAGCGTTGCAAAAAATCTCTGCTGAGCCATTAGTGGATTGTCCTGAATGTAAGGAGAGTCGTTTAGTGAAGCAGGTAACAGCCCCAAGCTTTAGGTTGAAGGGTGAGGGTTGGTATGAAACTGATTTTAAATCGAGCAATCAGAAGAATTTAGCGAGTAAAGATACAAATTCTTAATCAAATAATTCGATTTCGCTTTGACAAATACTCATTTAATTTAAATATTTAAAGGTAATCTTAATATGATGCGTTCTCATTATGCGGGCTTAGTTTCGGAAGCTCTTTTGGATCAAACTGTCACTTTAACTGGCTGGGTTCATCGTCGTCGTGATCACGGTGGTGTGATCTTTATTGATCTGCGCGATCGTGAAGGCATTGTACAAATCGTTATTGACCCTGAATTTACACCTGCGGATCAATTTAAAGAAGCAGAACGCATTCGTAATGAATTTGTGATTCAAGTGATTGGTGATGTTCGTTTGCGTCCTGAAGATATGGTTAATACAAAATTAATCTCAGGCAAAATCGAAGTGATTGCAAAAGAATTAAAAATCTTAAATAAAGCAGAAGCATTGCCATTCCAAATCGATGATGAAGCAACTTCAGAAGAAGTGCGTTTGAAATATCGTTATTTAGATTTACGTGGACAAAAAATGCAACGTAATCTAATGTTGCGTTCAAAAGTAACTCGCGCTGTTCGTGATTATATGGATGATGCTGGTTTCTTGGATATCGAAACGCCATTCTTAACAAAAGCAACGCCAGAAGGCGCACGTGACTATTTAGTGCCATCACGTACTTATCCTGGTGAATTCTTTGCATTGCCACAAAGCCCTCAATTATTTAAACAAATTTTAATGATGAGTGGTTTTGATCGTTATTATCAAATTGTTCGTTGTTTCCGTGATGAAGATTTGCGCGCTGATCGTCAGCCTGAATTTACACAAATCGATATCGAAACTTCTTTCTTAGAAGAATCAGACATCATGGGTATGGCTGAAGACATGATGCGCAAAGTATTCAAGCAAGCGATTAATGTTGAGTTAACTGAGCAATTCCCAGTGATGACTTATGCGGATGCAATGTATAAATATGGTTCAGATAAGCCAGATTTACGTATTCCGTTAGAATTTACTGATGTGACAGAAGTAATGAAAGGTACGGAATTTAAAGTGTTCCGTGAAGCTGCAAATATGCCAAAAGGCCGCGTTGTAGCATTGAATGTGCCAAATGCAGCAGATAAATTATCTCGTAAAGACATTGATGAATTAACTAACTATGTTGGCCGTTATGGTGCTCGTGGTTTGGCATACATCAAAGTTAATAATTTGGCTGAAGGCCGTGAAGGTTTGCAGTCTCCAATCACTAAATTCTTAGATGATGCAACAATCGAAGCGTTGATTAAAGCAACGAATGCGAAAGACAATGACATCATTTTCTTTGGTGCAGATAAAACTAAGATTGTGAATGATGCAATTGGTGCGTTGCGTATTAAATTAGGTGAAGATTTAAATCTATTCACTTGTGAATGGGCGCCAATGTGGGTGATTGATTTCCCAATGTTTGAATACGATGAAGATGAAAAACGTTATGTTGCAGTTCATCATCCATTTACAACGCCAAAACACGGCATTGATTCATTGAAAAATGATCCTGAAAATGCAGTGGCAAAAGCATATGACATGGTGCTGAATGGCACTGAGTTGGGTGGTGGCTCAATCCGTATTTATCAACCAGAAGTTCAATATCAAGTGTTCGATTTATTGGGTATTTCTAAAGAAGAAGCTGAAGATAAATTCTCATTCTTATTGGATGCGTTGAAATTTGGTGCACCACCTCATGGTGGTATCGCATTTGGTTTAGATCGTTTAATTATGTTGATGACGCATTCTAAATCAATCCGTGAAGTGATTGCATTCCCTAAAACTCAAACAGCTTCATGTTTAATGACAGATGCGCCTTCAGTTGCGAATCCTAAACAATTGAAAGAATTGTCTATTGAAGTGAAATTGCCTGAAGTTAAAAAAGAAAGCTAATTTCAATTCAAAGATTTGAATGAATAAAGCTATCATCTATGTATGATGGCTTTTTTATTATCTATTTTATGTATGAAAATGATTAATAAATATAATATGAGAATGTTTCACATTTAGCATAATTTATGCATAATGGTTCTCTTTTGATTCAACAGAGGAATTGATATGTCTCAACGCAAGATTGGTGTGTTGCTTGTTAATTTAGGAACGCCTAATTCTCCAACAGCAAAAGATGTCAGGACTTATCTTAGAGAATTTTTAAGTGATCCTCGAGTCATAGAAATACCTAAGTTTATTTGGTTCTTTATTTTGAACTGTATTGTTCTTGTGGTTAGACCTAAAGCTTCTGCCAAAAATTACGAAACTGTTTGGACAGATAGAGGTTCACCTTTGTTATTTCATACGCAAGATCAAGCTGCCGCATTAAGAGAAGTTTTACCTGATAATTATGAAGTTGTGGTTGCAATGCGCTACGGACAGCCTTCAATCAAAGATGGTTTAGATGAATTAATCGCTAAAAAAGTAGATAAAATTCAAATTTTGCCACTGTATCCTCAGTATTGTGCAGCAACAACAGCAACTGTTTTTGATAGCACAGCAAGAACATTGATGAAGCGCAGATATTTTCCTGAGATACAAATGCATGGTGATTATTATCGTCATCCATTGTTCATAGAGGCTTGTAAAGTTCAGCTTGAAAAACATCTAGAAAATGTGGAAATCGATGAATTGGTTTTCTCTTATCATGGTATGCCGCAAGTAACATATGACAAGGGTGATCCTTACTATGATCAGTGCGTTGATACGACTCGATTGATTGCTGAAGCATTGAATCGTCCAGATATGAAAATCACCACAGTTTTTCAATCAAGATTTGGTGCTCAAAAATGGTTGAAGCCATATTCTTTTGAGTATTTGCCAGCATTGCCATCCAATGGTGTTAAAAGAGTTGCAGTATTTTGTCCTGGATTTAGTTCAGATTGTCTAGAGACAATTGAAGAAATGGGTGTAGAGAATAGAGATTATTTTCTTGAGAAAGGTGGGGAATATTATCAGTTTATCCCATGTTTAAATGCTGAAGCTACACACATTGCAATGATGAAACAAATAATCATGGATTCAAATTAGTTTATTATTTAAGGAGCATAATTAGATGAGTAAAATAAATGCTGTTGTTGTCGGCTCGGGTAACGTAGGTTTAAAAGTTATCGATATTTTATTGCAAACCAACGATTTTAATTTGGTGGGTGTGATTCGCCGTAATGGTGAAGCACTTGTGCAGTACCCAGATGTGGTAGTGAAAAAATCTGTTGGTGAATTTAGCGAAAAAATTGATGTTGCATTTTTAGCGATTCCTACGCGTCAAGTTCCTCAGCAAGCTAAAGAGTTTTTGGCAAAAGGCATTCATACAGTCGATAGTTATGATATCCATTCTAATATCTTAGAAGTTAGAAATGAGTTGGCTGAAGTTGCGAAAGCAAATGATGTTGTCGCTGTTGTTTCTTCAGGTTGGGATCCAGGTACGGATTCAATCGTGCGTGCAATGTTATTGGCAATGGCGCCACGCGGTATGACGTACACGAACTTTGGTCCAGGCATGAGCATGGGGCATACAGTGGCTGTTAAAGCGATTGAAGGCGTTAAAAATGCGCTCTCAATGACAATGCCAACAGGTGCAGGTGTTCATCGTCGTTTGGTTTATGTTGAATTGGCAGATGGCGCAATTAAAGAAGTTGTAGAAAACTCTATTAAAACAGATCCATACTTTATTAATGATGAAACGCATGTTCGCTTTGTGGATGATGTTAATGTGTTGAAAGACGTTGGTCATGGTGTTGAGTTAACGCGTAAAGGTGCGTCGGGTTCAAGTGGTAATCAGAACTTCATGTTCAAAATGTCTATCGATAATCCAGCATTAACAGCACAAGTGATGGTATCAAGCGGCCGTGCTGCAACACGTTTGCAAACTGGCGCATATACTTTGATTGAAATTCCAATGGTGGATTTCTTGGAAGGTAGCAAAGAAGAATGGATTAAAGCTTTAGTATAGTTTTATTCTGAAAAAATATGATAATCTGCCTGCCATGGCAGATTTTTTTTGAGAAAAATATAATGAAAATAACTCAGTCTTTAATTCCAATAGTAATCGCTCTATGTTCTGTAACAATGGCAGGTAATCAGTGGCACACAGTTCATAAGCCAACGAAAGGCGAGACAAAAATTTATGGTGGTCATGCGAATGGTTGCTTTGCTGGGGGGGTTGTGATTCCTATTAATGGTGAAGGATTTCAGCAGGTAAGGCCGAGTCGAAATAGGCATTACGGTGATGAGTCTTTGTTGGTTTTTATTGAGGAAATTGGGAGGTTTGCCAAGCAGCAAGATAAAATGATTATTTTAGGAGATTTGTCGCAGCCAAGAGGTGGTCCGATGAATTTTGGTCATTCCAGTCATCAAACGGGGTTGGATGTAGATATTTGGTTCGAATCAATCGGCTCAAAAGGCTTGAATAAACAGCAAAGAGAAGGATTGGTGACGCCATCATTAGTTGATGCTAAAAAAGGAGAGGTTTCTGAATATTGGCGTTCATATTATCGAGACCTGTTATATGAATCAGCGAAGCATTCTAAAACTGAACGTATTTTTGTGAATCCTGTCATCAAAGCACATCTGTGTGAGACTGAGAAAAATAAGGATTGGTTATATAAGATAAGACCTTGGTTTGGTCATGATTCACATTTTCATGTGCGATTGGCTTGCCCAAAAAATCAGCCAAACTGTATTGCACAAGCGCCTGTTGCAAAAACATCAGGGTGTGATGCTGATTTGAAAAACTGGGTGAAAGATCAGAAAGAAATAGCATTAGGCATCAAAAAAACTGCGCCTTCAAAGGGAGCTCAGGTTTCGAAAGTATTGCCAATACAATGCCGTGCGATTTTACATGAGTAAATTAATATCCTGTTAGAAAAATAAAGAGCTAACAGGACTAACAGGATATGCATGAAACTAAAATATTATGCGGATAATTCTTTGATTAAACGAACTCTGCGAGTGATTTCATTCCAATCACCATTCTGGATGAGTTCTTTGCTAACCATCCAGCTCATTCCACAAGCAATGACTCTATTAATGGCTAAATAGTCTTTGAAGTTGTTGTGATGCAATCCACCAGATGGAATTAAATTAATGTCTTGGTAAGGCGCAAGTAAAGCATTAATCATTGCTGTGCCGCCAGAAGCTTCAGCTGGAAAAAATTTTAATGTTGTAACGTTATAATTCAGTGCTGTTTCAATGGCTGAAGGATTGTTAACGCCTGGTAAAATTGGCATGCCAAGATCTTGAGCGGTTTGAATTGTTTGTGGATTACAGCCAGGTGCAACTAGGAAATCAGCATCGGAGATGTAAGCTGTTTTAGCCTGTGCAGGATTCAGAATAGTGCCAGCACCAACAATTAAATCAGGATAATGATCTTTAATGGATTTTAAAATATCGGAAGCTTTTTTAGAACGGAATGTCACTTCTAAAATTGGTAATTCTTCGCGAATTAAAATGGTTGATAGATTTAAACCATCTTGAATATTGTCAATCATCGCAATTGGAATGACAGGATGATTGGATAGTAGATTTGCTAGGTTTTTCATATATGTCTTTATTGTTGTGCAAAAATATTATTGTATATAAGAATTTAGCCGAGTGTAAGTTGTGCTGTAAAAATGATCAATAGTATGTATTTAGAAGGGTTAGAGAATGTAATTTACTGCACATATTTCAGCCAAAATAGTTTCCACAGTAACTGTGGATAACTATGTGAATAATCGCAAAATCTCACTCGAAAGGTGCATGGCTATTTGAGGTCAATAGAATGTCTATTAATTGATCAAAAATATATAATTTTCGAAATCAATAAGTTACGAGTGTAAAGAGTGATTTTTGTCTTGACAATATTGTAGGTCAGATCTTATCGAATCTACGGTGTGTTTGGGTATAAGTCAATAGGTAAAGTGTGTGAATATTTACCTTGTGCTCAGTTTTCGGTTTTTTTGTGTCGCTCTGCTAGAATGAGCGCCTTAATTAAAATTGTATGATGGTTATATTATGAATAACTTTACTGTTGTGATTCCGGCAAGAATGAATTCGACTCGTTTGCCTAATAAAATGATGTTGTTGATTGGTGATCAGCCTGTAATAGAGCATACTTGGCGTCAAGCGCTAGCCGCTAACGCGAAAAAGGTGATTGTGGCGACGGATAATGAAATCATCTTTGAACATATGCAGGGGATTGGTGCTGAAGTTGTAATGACTTCTCAAGATCATCCTACTGGCACAGATAGATTGGCAGAAGTTGCAACGCTTTGTGGCTTTGATGATGAAGAGATTATCGTCAATTGGCAAGGAGATGAGCCATTTTTGCCATATCAATACATTGAGCAAGTTGCCAATAAATTAGAAGATAATCCTAAGGCTGCAATGAGTACACTTGCGACTAAGATTGATTCTTGGGAAGATTTTTTGAATGTAAATGTTGTAAAAGTAGTGCATGATAATTTAGATGAAGCACTATACTTTTCGCGCTCACCGATACCATTTCCAAGAGGTATTGAAATATCGACGGGCGAGCTACCAGAAACAATGCATCCATTAAGACACATTGGTGTTTATGGATATCGTGCATTTTTCTTAAAGGCTTATCCTTCATTGAAGCCATCAGCATTAGAACAATTAGAGTCATTAGAGCAATTGAGAGCATTGTCTAATGGGTATTCAATTGTTGTAGAGCACATGGATACGATTCCTCCTGTTGGCATTGATACAGAAGTTGAGTTAGCACAAGCGCGTCAATGGTACGCAGATAATCATTAAGTAAATTTAAAGGGCATAAGATGTCAATTCAGTATTTTTTACCACAGCGTTTAAGCTCATGGTGCATTCGTAAATTGACGAGAATTCGTACAGTTTGGTTCAAAAACTTATTCATCAAAGTATTTGCCAAGATGTATAAAATTAATTGGGAAGAGAGTAAATATAGTTCGCCAGAGGATTTTAAAACCTTCAATGAATTTTTTACACGACAATTAGAAGCAGATGCAAGACCAATTGCAGATTCACCATTGGTATCTCCCGCAGATGGAAAAATTGCTGCATGTGGTCAACTAGAAAATACTCGATTCATTAAAGCAAAAGGTCATGATTTTACTGTTGAAAGTTTGATAGCTGATCCTGAATTGGCACGAGATTTTAAAGATGGAAGTTTTGCGACCGTTTACTTATCGCCGAGTGATTATCATCGTGTGCATATGCCAGCAAAAGGAAAGCTGTTAAGAACTATTCATGTGCCAGGAAAGTTATACAGCGTTTCATTGAAAACAGCAGGGCAGATTCCTACATTGTTTGCGGAAAATGAGCGCTATGTTTGCTTGTTTGATACAGAGTACGGAAAAATGATTGTAATTTTAGTTGGAGCAATCAACGTTTCTAGTATGGCGACAGTATGGGGTGGAGATGTTACGCCGCCTTATGGTCGAGTGATCGAGTATCAAACATATGATCGTGATATTGAATTGGATAAAGGCGCTGAAATGGGGCGTTTCAATATGGGTTCAACGGCGATTGTATTGTTGGAAAAAAATAGTGAATTAGTCCTGAATGAAAGTTTAAAAGAAGGTGTTGGCATTAAAATGGGCGAGACATTATTTAAGCTTTGCAATCCTCAGAGTAAAGTACTATAATTCACCGCTTGTATTTTTAGCGAAATACATTCCTTGTCTTACAGAAGATGATTTCTGGAGACTTTATTTGTTTAATAAATCCATAAGGAATTATGAATATGCGTCATTATGAAGTTGTATTCCTTGTTCACCCAGATCAAAGCGAACAAGTACCAGCAATGATTGAGCGTTATCGTTCAGTTATTACTAACGAAGGTGGTCAAATTCACCGTTTAGAAGATTGGGGTCGTCGTCAATTGGCTTACCCAATTCAAAAATTACACAAAGCTCATTACGTTTTAATGAACATTGAATGTAATGATCTTGCTCTTGAAGAATTACAAGGCATTTTCCGTTTCAATGATGCGATTTTACGCAACATGATTATTCAAAAAGATGAAGCTATCACTGAGCCATCTATTTTAATTAAACCACAACGTGAAGAACGCTCAAATGATGAGTCTTCTGAAGCGGATGCGGAATAATCTCATCATTTAGCACTAAGGAATTTAAATTATGTCACGTTATTTTCGTCGTAAAAGATTCTGCCGTTTTACAGCAGAAAATGTAAAAGAAATTGATTACAAAGATATCAATACCTTAAAAAACTACATTACTGAAACTGGGAAAATCATCCCAAGTCGTGTAACTGGAACGCAAGCTCGTTACCAAAGACAATTAGCGACTGCGATCAAACGCGCTCGTTATATTGCATTGCTTCCATATTCTGACCAGCATTAATTTTAAGGAGCAATCATGCAAGTTATTTTATTAGAAAAAATCAATAAGTTGGGTAAGCTTGGCGATACAGTTGAAGTAAAATCAGGTTATGCTCGTAACTTCTTGTTACCATTAGGTAAAGCGGCTGAAGCAACACCAGCTAACTTGGCTAAATTAGAAGCACAACGTGCTGAATTAGAAGCTAAGCAAGCAGCTATTTTGGCTGATGCTACAGAACGTGGTGAAAAATTAAATGGCATCGTTATCACAATGTCAGTTAAAGCAGGTTCAGAAGGCCGTTTATTCGGTGCTGTAACTAGCCAAGACATCGCTGAAGCTGTTACAAATGCAGGCGTTAAATTAGACAAGCACGAAATTCGCATTGCTGACGGTTCAATCCGTAGCATTGGTGATCATGCTGTTGTATTAACATTGCACCCAGATGTAATCGTAAATATTCAAGTAAACGTAGTTGCTGAATAATTTACAGTAAAAGACAATAAAAAAGCCCCATCGTAAGATGGGGCTTTTTTATTGTCTGGATAATTGAATAATATAGTTTTGTATTGAGCAGTAAGTAGATATCTTCACTGTACTTACTTTAGGTATGTATTTTTAGAGTGCCTTAAATCAAATTGTGATCATAAAAGATTGGATGGATGTAAAGAGTCCATAAGCAGCAATAGCAATTAATAATGCGCCACAAGCACCGAGTACTTTAGGATAAATGGACTTTTTAGACAGCTGATTAAATCCAAGATAAACGATCGATAAAGTTAAAAAGTCTAAAATAATCCATGTGACCACTAAAATCGATAAGCTCACATTTATATTGTCATGTACATTGATGAACTGTGGGAAAAAAGAAGAGAAGAAAATAATATCCTTAGGATTGGATATGCCAACTAAAAATCCTTTTTTAAATCCGCCATCTGCAGGTTTTAAATGACCATCGATGTTGTTATTGTGAGTCAATGCTTCTTTTAAAATTTCATAGCCAAGATAAGCGATATACAATGAACCAAGGGCTTTGATTAATGTAAATACTAGCTCATTAATGCTGAGTGAGCCTTTCAAGATTAAGATAGACAATGTGATGAGTACTAATGACGCGATATTGGTGCCAAAAATCGTTTTAAGTGCCGCTTTGTAGCCATGCTTTAATCCTGTGCTGGCCACTAAAATCATCACAGGGCCAGGCGTCGCGATCATAATAATGACCGTGATTGCATATAAGCTCAATTCTAAAATATTCATGAGTTACTTCTAAGTAAGATTGTGAAAAGAGTAGGTATTATGCGCTTGCTCTATTTTTTTTGGCAAACGTTTTCCATTCTAAAAGGCCATATGTAGAGTTGAAGAGATAGATGCAATACTGTGCGCCAATAACAGGATTTGGATCGGGGCCTAAGAAGTTAAGAGATATGACAAAGATGTTCATAACAATCCATAAATACCAGTTGAAATCATATCTGAGCACTAGCAGAGTTTGAGCAGGCAGTGCAAGGCCAAAAATTATGCCGTTGGTGATTAATTGAGATGTTGTATTTTCAACGCCGCTAAGATTAGTAATAAAAATAGTCAGCATAAAAACTGCAATAAAGGCTAACGCTACATAAAAGAATTGGCGTTTATTCAGTGAGCGGGTGATGACTTTATCAGAGTTATCATGATTTTTACGCCAAGTGAAAATCCCGTAAACATGTGTACCAAAGTTATAAATCGCAGGCATACCAGCGCCAATATTTCCGCCTAAGAAGTTGCCCATGCTCTCGCCAATCGCTGCTAATAATCCAAAGTAATTGCCCAGCGGATTTCTACGAGTGAATAAAATTACACAGAGCAGTCCTGTAATTGCACCAAAAAATGAGATGGAATAGCGTAAGTTTAATTCAGTGAAAGGATCGGTATAGAGAAAAGCGCTGATCACTAATATAAAGCAGAGATAAGGGTATAGTTTATGACGGCCGATGGTAAGGATGATATTTGTCATTATTATGGTGCTCCTTATAAGGATTGGATAGTGAGATTATAGAGAGGATTTTAAAATTCCATCTACCAGTTCTATGCATTGTAGGTAACGTTCATCATACTGATCAGAGGTGATTTCAACATAAGGAATATTGTTTTTATTTAAAATCAGTTTGAGTAGTGCTTGAAAGTCTTTTCTTGCTTGATTAGAGCCTAGATGACGCATGCCATCAGCAACCCAAGGGGTGTTATTTTCTAAGAGTATGACAAGATCAAAGCGATAGTTTTCAATCATCGCTTGAACAGAAGGATGAGGCTTGCCTTCGTATTGAATGCAGAACGCTTGAGTGGAAACAAAATCAGTATCTATAAAGGTGATTTTATTGGCATGTTTTACTGCAAAATCAATGTATTGTGCCTGTCCTAAGGCAATTTTATTATAATCATCAAATTGCAGAGCGCGCTCATCGCCACCTAAGTGCTTAAAGACATATTCTCGGCCATATTCCCATGCGCTTGATGTGTTAAACATATTGGCTAATTTATTCACCATAGTGCTTTTGCCGCTAGATTCACCACCTAAAATTGCAATGGTTTTCACAAAGAAAGGTTTAACTTCAGTTGGAATGTATTCCCAATGAGCCAAAGGCGCTCGGCGAATATCTTCACTACAAATGCTCATGAATGTGCGTTCAGGGTCAATGATTTTAGTGGGGAGATTTAAGTATTGCTGATAAAAATCGACATCTTTATGTTCGCTGCTATAAATAATATCAGGCTCGATATTGTGAGATTGTAGGAAGTAATCAACCTTTTCAGCCCAAATTGATTGATCTTCAATCGCATCGGTTAGATTTTCTTCATCGATATAGTGAATGTGAATATTTTTTTGATATTTAAATGTTTGCAGTAACCATCTTAAACGATCCTTTAGAGAAGGCTGACGGCTCATGGCGCTATCTTTAAACGATTGGTCATCTCGCTGTTTGTTATAACGCAGAATGATGTGCAGTTCATCCAATTGGCTAATGGCACGTTGAATTAAATAAATATGCCCTGTATGCAATGGATAAAAAGCCCCAAAAATCAGCCCAACTGTTTTACTTTTCTCTTGTGGATTGATATTGAGGTATTGGTAAAGTGCATTTAATTTGGTAGCACTGGGGTTTTTAACTTTATTGTTGAGTAATTGGCTTAAATAGCCTTTAGTCATGTCGCAATGATCAGCAACATTCTGCAAAGTCAGTCCTTTGCTTTTGATAATTTTTTTGATGTAGGCAACATTAATCATTATATTTTTCCTCAAACAATTTTCATGCATTATACATAAAAATGTTTAATATATAAAACAAAATGATCTTTTATTTATGATTTGATTAGGCTGATTAAACTTGGGTTGCCAATAACATCTGATAAATAGTAGCCATCTAATACTTGTAAGAAGCTATTTAATGCATCTGCCATAATCTTATTGATGCGGCATTGTGTCGAAATAACACAGTGATTATCATCACTGTGGCATTCAATAATCGACATTTGCTCAAAATCTCTAACCAATTGCCCTAGATTAATGTGAAAAGGATCATTGCCGAGTTTTAATCCACCTTGATTGCCGCGAATACTGGCTAGATAGCCTAATTTTGTGAGCTTTGCGATGACTTTGGTTAAATGACTGCGGGAAATATCATAGTAATCTGAAATTTCTGAAATATTGACCAATCGCTCAGAATGAATGGAGGTATAAATCAGAGTTTTGAAAGCGTAGTCAGTTTGTTGAGTCAGTTGCATGGTGAGTATTGGTGCGAAAAACAGGTTAAGGCGCTGATTGTATCAGAAAAACCCCAATGTGGTTGATGCATTGGGGTTTAGCTGTTGATTTATTATGAGATTAATTTATTTTTGCTCGATCGCATATTTGGTGATTGAGGTGATCTCCCAATTATTCTCTTTAGCAGTTTGCAGACAGCCTTTTTGGATGGTGCGCAAAAGAGAAGATCTATAATCAGTTGCAAAAGATCCCATGGATGCTGAAATCATAAAAATAGCATTGCCATTATCATTTAAACGGCTGAAATCAACGGTTAATGACTTCATTGCTTTGTATGCATCAGGCTGTTTATCAGCAATAAATTGAGTTAGGTTTGCGTGTAATATCTCAATAGCTTCATCAACACCCTTTTGAAGGCTATTAATGTTAATGGAAAATTCAGTAGAAGTGCTGTAGCCATAAGTAATGTTCGTGATCTTATCTTTCATGAAATCTTTGGATGGGTAGATGACTTCAGTACCAGAGGCGATCAGATAAACATATTCAGGTGTTTGTCGCTGTACCTTATAAGTATTTCCATTTGGTAAAATTACGACATCGTTCACAATGGTTGGAAACCATGTTTCGTCCATTTTGATTGGGCGAGAGATCATATTATTGAGATGATCAATCGTTAAGCGCATTGTGCCATTTTCCAATAAAGGATTCACAAGATAAACAGTATAAAGATTGATGCGATTGATTCTCCAAGGTAGATCATTGTATAGCACGCGTTCGCCTTCGCGCGCTTGTCCCATATTTAAGAAAATACGCATCTTCATAAAATATTTAGGGATAGAGTTTCTAGAAGAAACGAGGAAGGCTAATATGATGAGTATCGCAACACCAAATAAAACCATATCACCAGATGAATAGAGAATGGCTAAAGTGATGGTCGCGATGATTAAAATTGTTATCACTTGATAGAGCAAGATAAAAATGCGCCATCTAATGGAGATGATGTTTTTTTCACGTGATTCTAATAAAACCAACAAGCGATTAAAGCCATATAACAAAATAGAGGCAGAAGCGATGGTGATGAGTAATAGCAATCCACGACCTTTAATGAATCCCCAAGTGCCTTTGGTTAAGCGAGTTAAGAAATCTTCTTTGGTGGTGAGTTCATCCAATTTTAATTCAGTTAATCTACGTTCGCGTTCTAACTCTTTGTGAAGGCTGCTCCAATTTTCTTGAATGCTTTGTAAGCTTTTTTGTGCATTTGCAGGTAAATCGGTTTTCTGTATTGCATCAAAAGTGACGATACCTTTGTTTAACTGATCTAAGCGAGCATCAATTTCCTTTTGTTCTAAGCGTAAGAGATCACGTTTTCTAGGTGCATCAGTAATTTTTTTCATTTCGGCAAATACAGGTTGCGCGATTTGAATGAGTTCTTTTTGCCAGTTGTAATCTTCAGTTTGTTGTACAACTTGCTTTGCAGGTGTTTCAAAGCGGGCAATATCGATGCCGCCCAATGAAATTTTTTCAAAGAGTTCAGTGTATTCTCTGATTTGAGCATTGATGCGCTTTAAATTCTCTTCTAATTCTAATCTGTGATCTTCTTCGGTCTCTGTTTTTATCTCTTTATTGAGTTCTTCTCTTTTTATCTGCAAATCTTGCAAATCTGTAGAGATTGTCAGTAGTTGCTCGGTAATATTGTTAGGATTTTCAGTGGCTGCGAAAGATGATGGAATAAAAAAGATATTCAGCAGTAACATGATGATGGTAAAGGGTAAAACACGGTAGCTTCGCATTGGTTTCTCCTAAGGTAATAATTTTGAAAAACAGTATAGCATCCTCTTAAATGGCAGGCTTTAGGAGATTTTGTTGAGAAAGGTAAGAGAGTTCTTTATGATGAGCGTTGGTTAATGGACGGAATTTATTCGGCCTTATTTTAAAAGAGAGTAGAAGGGATTGTTATGTCAGATATTTTGAAATTATCACCAGAATTAGTTTGGAAGCATTTTTATGAGATGAATCAAATACCGAGACCTTCTAAGAAAGAAGAGAAAATTCAAGCTCATTTTAAAGCAGAGGCGGAAAAAAGAGGGTTAGAAGTTCTGCAAGATGAAATTGGTAACTTATTAATCCGTAAGCCTGCAACTAAAGGTTATGAAAATGCACCTGCAGTAATCATTCAAGGTCATACGGATATGGTTTGCCAAAAAAATGATGGTACTGAACATGATTTTGATAAAGATCCAATTGATATGTACATCGATGGTGATTGGTTAAAGGCACGAGGTACAACATTGGGCGCTGATAATGGTATCGGTGTTGCGATGGGTATGGCGATTTTGGATGATCCTGAAGCTGAACATGGTCCTTTAGAAATATTGCTAACAGTGGATGAAGAAGCTGGAATGGGCGGCGTTCGTGCGATGAAATCTGATTGGTTGCAAGGTAAATATCTTATTAATTTAGACAGTGAAGATTTAGGTAAATGCTTCGTTGGCTGTGCAGGTGGTGTCGATATTAGTTACAGCGCAGGTTTAGATTATGATTCAAGCGAATATGGTAAGTTTGCCAAAATCACTTTGAAAGGTTTAAAAGGTGGGCACTCAGGTATTGATATTAATACAGGCAGAGAAAGTGCCAATAACTTGTTAGCAGAGTGCTTGAGCTCATTGTCTCAGCAAATGCCGATTCGTTTAGTGTCTTTCGTTGGCGGAACATTGCGCAATGCTTTAACAAGAGAAGCTAACGCGATTATTGCCTATGATGAAACTCATGAGGCATTCATGAATGAGCATTTGGCTAATTGGCAAAAGCATTTGGAATTGAGATTGAAAAATATTGATGAAGCTGTTGAATTAACACAAGCAGAGGCAGAAAGTGCGCCTGCGTTATCTTCTCAAGATTCGCATAAAGTATTGGCTTTTTTGACTCTGTTACCACAAGGTGTTTTAAAACAATCGGCGATTTTACCAGTTGTTGAAACGAGTTGTAATATTGGTACGGTTTCGATCACTGAGAAAGGTGGGTTGAATATTGGTCTATTGGCTAGATTCTTAACAGATGAAGGTCGTGAAATGATTAAAGTTAAAACTCGTAATTTGGGAGAATTGGCGGGTTATTTCTGGCAAGCAAAAAATGAGTACCCATCTTGGACGCCAAATTTAGATTCTAAACCACTTAAAGTGTTGCAAGAAATTTATCAAGCGCAACATGGCAAAACTATGGATGTTGAAGTCATTCATGCAGGCTTAGAAACAGGATTGATTGGTAAATTATATCCAGATTTAGAAATGGTAAGCTTTGGCCCGACAATCAAAGGCGCTCACTCACCAGATGAAAAAGTTAATATTCCTGCGGTTGCAGAGATCTATAGCTTAACGAAAGAGTTGCTGAAAGCATTAAAAGACTAAGTAATGAAAACCTCTTTTAAATCTTTATTTAAAAGGGGTTTTTTTATTGATCTGCTGAGCTTTGCTGAGGAAAATTCATAATAGGATTTTGTTGCCAGGTTGATGGGCCTTTGGCTCTATAAATAAGAGTCTCATCTAAAATTACGTCTTGAGCATTCATTGGCATTTCTTGTAAATAAGGCAAGATCCAATAAGTTGTCAGTACTAAAATTGGTATTGAGATGATGACTAGAATTTTATTGTAATAAATAATCGATTTAGCAGTCGCAGTTACCTGAGCTATAGTTTCATTATTTTTTTGGTATATTGCATATAAATAAATAATTAATAATAAGCTGAGCATTTGGCTAAATGGATATATGAGTGAGCCTGATAACATTCCATTGATGGCTATCATAAATACGCCAATCCAGCCCCATGTTGGTAGGTTTTTGCGAATGATAAAGAGAAATAGTAAACAAAGAGAGAGCAGAATGCTTATCACTAATCCAAGAATGCCCATCTCACTGAGTAAAAGTAAAAATAAATTATGTGGATGTCCTTGACCGTGAAATTTTGGTGTATCTAAAGGTAATGTAAAGTTTGCAACTCCAAAACCTTGAATAGGATTTTTAATAAAAGATTCTATAGAGTATAGGTATAAATCTAGTCGACCAGAACTAGTTGCTCTTACTAAGCTTAGATTGTATATATCTTCACCATGAATCCATATGATGAGGTATTGTATGGCATAGAAAAATGATACGGCTAATATTAAAGAAAGTAATGGGATTTTAATTTGTCTCATTCTTTGGCGATCAAATAGTAAAATCATTAAGATGGCTAGAGAAAAAGCCAGCATAATTGCTCGAGCGCCATCACTTAAGAAGATGTATAAATATAAAGTGCTTAATACTAAGATTAACTTATTATATTTTTCTTGGGCTAGAAAGCTCGGGCGTATCCAGAGAAGAATTAATACTGGTAATAAGGCATCATTGAAATAGCGAATATTATTAAAATGGTTATGGCCATGATCTTGGTAGGTTGGATCAAAAAATTGAATGATGACGCCTGTAAAAAAATAAATAATCGCAGGCATTGGTAAAAATGTGCAAATGGCTAATAGCTTTTCATGCCACATAAAGTCTGAAGCAAGATTATTTGCAAAATAGATCAGTGATATCAGAATGAGTATATTTAAGCTAATGGTTAGATATGCTGTCGTATTTTTAATGCCTGTAAAGTAACTAATAAAATAGCAGGTAGAAATTATAGAAATGATTACTAAAAATTTTATCGGTATTTGTGCGAGTTGTGATGTTGATTGTATTAAAAAAGCGAGTCCACAGATGATTAGCAAGAAAATTTGATTCATGCGCCACACATTATAATAGTCACCCATAAAAGGTAGGCTATCTAGGCTGGCAAATGTGATAAAAATCCAAAAAGCAAAAATGATGAAAATTGCTCTATGTAAATATTCTTGGGATAGGAAGTTATTTTTTATTATATTCATTAGCTGTTATTTATATGTTTTGATAATCGCCTTATTTATTATTAAATAAGGCGATTGATTAGAGTAATTACTGCAAATTAATTTTCCACTCAGTCGATGGGATCACACGTCCAATTGATTGGAGATCTTGGAAGCCTAGCTTTTTAGTTAGCGCTAAGAAGTCATTAATATGATCAGGTGATACTGAAACTAATAGTCCGCCGCTAGTTTGAGGGTCACTAATAATGTGTTTGAAGTTATCAAAAATGGCATTTTTCTCAATTAAGTGACCATAGCTTTCGAGGTTTCTTAATGTCCCGCCTGGCACAGAACCTAAAGATTCGTAGTAGCGAACATTATCAATTAAAGGAATCTTATTGCTATCTAGCTCAATTGATACATTACTACCTTCCGCCATTTCTACTAAGTGACCCGCTAAGCCAAAGCCAGTTACATCGGTCATGGCATGAATGTAATCATATTTTGAAAACTCAGCGCCAGCACTATTTAATTGAAGCATCACATCGCGAGCACGATTTTGATCTTCATCTTTAAGAAGTGCTCGTTTTTCAGCAGTCGTTAAAATGCCAATACCTAAAGGCTTTGTGAGGAAAAGACAATCACCGGCTTTGGCAGTATTATTTCGTTTCAAATTGGCTTTATTAACTACGCCTGTGACTGCTAAGCCAAAGATTGGCTCAGGAGCATCGATTGAGTGCCCACCTGCTAATACAATGCCTGCAGCATCACAAACAGCACGACCACCTTCAATTACAGTTTTGGCAATTTCAGGCGCTAATTTATCTGTTGGCCAACCCAAAATTGCAATCGCCATAATAGGTTTACCGCCCATCGCATAAACATCGCTGATAGAGTTAGTTGCGGCGATACGACCAAAATCAAAAGGATCATCTACAATTGGCATGAAAAAATCTGTGGTAGAAACGATGCCGGTATTTTCATCAATTCCATAAACAGCAGCATCATCTTTTGATTGGTTGCCAACCCAAAGATTAGGATCAGAGGTTTGAATTCCGCTACCAGCTAAAATTTTTTCCAGAACTTTAGGTGCAATTTTGCATCCACATCCTGCACCATGACTATATTGAGTTAATTTAATTTTAGACATTATCTTTACTTTTAAAACGGTTAAGAATAGGTTAGAGTCTATCACTTTCTTACTAGATAAATAAGCTGAGATGAATAATTTTAAAAAGGTTGCATTGGTTAGTCGCAGTAATGTCAGCAATCCATCATTCGCCTCTGTTATTAAAACAGCAGAAGAGGTTCTACTTAAGAATGATCGAGAAGTTGTGACATTATCATTGCCACCAAGCGATAATGAGGCGACAAAAAGTTTATTAGAAAATACGGTTAAAGATTGTGATTTGATCATAATTTTTGGCGGCGATGGGACGTTTTTAGGTATTGCACGTAAAGCTTGTCATTTAAATATTCCATTTGTGGGCATTAACTTAGGTCGCTTAGGATTTTTAACAGATATTAGAGAAACCGAATTAAAAGAGAGTCTGCAGAAAATTTTAGATGGAGATTATGCAACCGAAGAGCGTGAGCTGATTAGAGTTGTGATCAAAGATAGATTTGATTCATTTGCGCTTAACGATATTGTTATTCATCAAAGCAGTATTTCTCGAATGATAGAGTTAGATGTTTTTGTGGATGAAAAATATTTAACCAGTTATTGGGCGGATGGTGTAATATTTGCGACCCCTACAGGATCAACAGCCTATGCATTGTCTTCTGGTGGGCCATTGGTTTATCCAACTTTATCAGCTGTATTGATTGTGCCAATTTCTCCGCATACATTTAGTCATCGACCGATTGTGTTGCCGACAGACCGAAAAATTAAAGTCATGCTAAAGGGTAATATAGATCAAGCAGCTAGAGTCAGTTGCGATGGGCAAGTGGTGTTTGATTTTTGGCCGGGTGAAGAGTTGAATTTGATGAGTAGCGCTGCAAAAATCACATTGATTCATCCACCAGATTATAGTTATTTTGAAATTTTGAGAGCAAAGTTAAATTGGGGACATCACCCAGAGAGAGAACGTTGATTATGAGCGAATTAATCGTAGGTCATCCAGTTTTGGGTGAGTTGGTATATGAAGAGCTATTGAAAGGTTATGTGGGTAGCATTGAGCTGTCAGAAATGCCTTTGAAAATTAATCTCGTTGCCGACAGTACACAAGTAGAGTCTTTGGGTAATAAACTCATTGATTTCTTGGAGAGTGAAGCATTTGAAGATGCCTTTATTGAAGGTTTAGAAAAGCTTTTAGAGATCAAGAATAAAGATTGGTTGAATGATGATGAAGCTGCTTATACTTTAGAAGAGTTCTGTGACTTTGTATCGTTGGATGCCATTGTTATGTACGCTGATAAAATTGAATTATATACAGATGATTTAGAGTTATTGTGGCGTAATCGTGCAATCTTGAAATATGATGCCAATTACCAATTGATAGATGTTGAAATTGATATGAGTTCTACAGAATAATTATTTTTCAGAATGTAAAAAAGAGTGGGTGACCACTCTTTTTTATTGTTCGAATTATGTAATCGATGGCGTTTGTAATCTACGCGCTTGGTAGAATCTCTGTTTCCAATATTTTTCATCTAATGATGAAGTCATTACGCCTTTAGATGTAGATGCATGGATGAATTGGTTATTGCCATTGTAAATGCCAACATGTAAACCACTACCACCGCGCCAATTAGTTTTGAAGAATACTAGATCTCCAGGCTTTAAGTTGTTCTTTGGAATTTGTATGCCTTGAGTTGTTTGTGCAAGCGTTGTTCTTGGAAGGGCGATATCAAACTTATCATTAAATGTTCTTTGTACAAAAGCAGAACAGTCAATACCATTGAGAGTGTTTCCTCCCATTTTATATGGTGTGCCTTGCCATTGTTTTAACTGTTTTTTTAATTCTGTCGTCACGACTTGGCTATTTTTTAACTGAGTATGTTGTTTTGTAGAGCCTTGTGTAGTTTTATCTTTATTGGCTGTGGCACAACCGGTTGCTAATAGAGCAACTGTCATTAAAGTCAGTATTTTTTTCATAAATTAAAATTAAAAGTAGAGACTTTGGCATTATAGATCAGAAGTACTCTTCTGATCTATATATATTTGCTTATTCAGGCTTTGAATGACGAGAAGTAAAATCGTAATCCGTTTCTTGATAAACAAAATAGTTCAACCAGTTTTGGAAGAATAGGCTAGAAGCACTCATCCATCTAGTTTCAATCGGCTTGCTAGGATCGTTATCTTTGAAATAATTCACAGGAATCACAGTAGAACCTTGTGCTGCATCTCGTTGGTATTCTAGCAAAAGCGTTTCTTTATTGTATTCAGGATGCCCACTCATGAATAATTGTCTGCCATTTTTACTAGAAACAATATGGATACCGGCTTCTTCTGAGCTTGCGATGACTTCAAGGTCTTTATGATTGCGAATAGCAATGGGATCACTTTCTGTATTTCTTGACTGTGGAACATAGAAAATGTCGTCTATACCGATCAATAGTTGTGATTCAGGTTTTTCTTTAATGTGAGGGAATACACCAGTTAATTTTTCAGGGAAAATTTTCTTATCAATATCGTAGAAATATTTTAAAGCTGCTTGGCTAGCCCAGCATACATAGAGTGACGTAAATACGTGATCTCTGCTCCATTCAAATATTTTGACAAGTTCATCCCAATAAGTCACATCTTCAAATTCTAATAGCTCAATTGGCGCGCCTGTGATGATCATTCCATCGAAGTATTCATCTTTAATGTCATCAAAATAGCTATAGAAATCATCCAAATGTGCTTGTTTGGTATTTTTAGAGATGTGATTTTCAATCGCCATAAGTGTAATATCCACTTGCAAAATACCATTACTGAGTTTGCTGAGCAGTTGAGTTTCAGCTGTGATTTTGTCAGGCATTAGGTTTAGGATGCAAATTTTGATCGGGCGAATATCTTGAGTTTGTGCTCTTTCTGAATTCATCACAAAAATGCCGTGCTCTTTTAATATTTGGGTTGCGGGTAAATCCTCAGGGATAATTACAGGCATGACTTTCTCTCCTTACAATAATAATTTCCAAAAAAAAACCAGAGTTTTGATCACTCTGGTTTTTTAAACTGCATAACTAATGCTGCGCTTTAGAGTGACTCTATTCGTTGGGATCGAGAGTCACTCGCTGAGTAACTCTCTAAAGCATCATCATTGGTTGTAAATTGGTGGTATTCATTTTTTGGTTCTCGAATAAACGTGCTAAGCATCAAATCATTTAATCAAAATAGTGTCAAGAGTTAAGTTATTAATAATCATAACATATATGTTTTATATGTAGCTTATGTGTAATTTTATTATTAGTTTAAATATTTTTAATATATTGTTTTATAAAGATAAATATAATTATGAGTAATAATTTATTGTGATAATATTTATTTTAACAATATATGTATAGACAAATGACAGGGTATGTTGGTATTAATGATGAATATTTAAAAGCATAAATAATAATCTGAGAGGATAGGGGGAGATGGATATGGAGTCTAAGGAAAAAAATATTGGTGGCTATGCTATCAATGCATTAACGCTAGTAAAAATATTTTTATTGAGCAGTATAGGTGTATTTATGTTTTTCATCTCCATTAATTTGGGTGGGAAAGAAACAATTTTAATTGATCATATTGCAAGCTTTGTCGTTGTTAATTTACGACCATTAGCACTTACATTAATACTACTTATTATGAGTTATGGTGCTTTAATGCCTTGTGTGACAGGTAAGTATAAAAACTCGATTAGCGATATGATTTTCTCGGTTTTTAAGGTTATAGGGCTAATTTTAGGAATAATGTATTTGACGGGTTTTGCACCTGAGTGGGCGATGAAACCAGATATGCTCCCTTTTTTATTTGAAAAATTAGCCTTGGCAGTTGGATTATTGATTCCTGTTGGTGCTGTTGCGCTGACATTTTTGATTGGATTTGGTCTTTTAGAATTTGTTTCTGTATTTATGGAAAAACTAATGCGCCCATTATTTAGAACACCAGGTGCATCTTCTGTAGATGCAGTGGCTTCATTTGTGGGAAGTTATTCAATTGGATTATTGATTACAGATCGCTTGTATAAACAAGGAAAATATTCACATAGAGAAGCTGTAATTGTTGCTACAGGGTTTTCGACTGTATCTGTCACATTCATGATTATAGTTGCAAAAACACTCGGTATCATGGGCTCGTGGAACTTCTATTTTTGGAGTACATTCTTTGTGACATTCGCTGTAACATCCATTACCGCTTATATTCCGCCAATTAGCTTGTTTGATAATGTTGCAAAAGATCCATTGCCAGAACCGCCGAAAAAGGATAAATGGAGGCATGCGGCAAAGTTGGGCATCGAGCAATATGAACGAAATCCTAATGTATTAAAATTAATATGGACTAATTTAAAAGAAGGTTTGCAAATGTCTTCTGTAGTTGCACCTTCAATATTGGCTATAGGCTTTTTAGGATTAATCTTGTCGAAATATACGCCAATTTTTGAATGGTTGGGTGTCGTATTAAAACCATTTTTATGGATGACAGGATTTGAAAATGCGCAGCAATATAGCGGTGCATTGGCATCGAGTTTAGCGGAAATGTTCTTGCCATCTATTTTGCTTAAAGATGCTGATCTTCCTATTCGATTTATAACAGCAGTCACAACAGTTGGCAGTGTGTTGTTCTTTTCTGGCAGTATTCCATGTATTTTGGCAACTTCAGTGCGAATGAAAATATGGCAATTTATTGTTTTGTGGTTTGTCCGTACAGTGCTTTGTTTATTAATGTCGAGTGTTGCTTACCGCATAGGAATCGCGATGGGCTGGTTAGGTTAATGATATTTTGCTAAACACATCTCAGATAAAATTGTCTGAGATGTGTGAATGGTTCTATAAAAAAGTAATCCAAAGTGCTCCCATGCCTAAACATAAGATCGCAACAGGAATGCCTGCCTTAGCAAACTCTGTAAAAGAAATCGCAACGCCATAGCGAGCAGATTGCTCGACAGCAATGATCCCAGCTAAGCTGCCAAATACAATAAGATTGCTTGAAAATCCTGTGCCTAAAACGAGTGCGGCACCTAAAATATCTGATTCAGCGCCAGTATGTAAATAAGGTGTCAATAGCATTACAGCAGGGTTATTGCCAACGATGTTGCTGAGGATTGCACTAGAAAAGAAAAGTGAAATTGGATCATTTAAGTTAAGCCCAATATGTTTTAGATCAGCCAATAAAGTTTGAGGTAAACCTGTATTTGCCATAGCAGCATTTACGACAAATAGGCTAACAATCAAAATAAGCAGGTTGTAATCAACTTCTTTGAGCACATCATTAGAGGATACTTGGCGGTTGATTAATAAAATTGCAGCGGCAGTTAAAGCTACAGCGGCTTGTGGCCAGATGTTAAGAATGAAAGCTGTAATGACAAAAAGCGTAACGATAGCTGCTTTAACGGTTTCTAATTTATTTAATGTAATCATAGGTGTGCTAGAGTTGGTGGCTTTTGGTTTATTTAATAACCATTTGTTTTTGTATAGCACTGAAATAGAAGCCCATACGATTAACAAAGATAAAATAGAGGGAATTCCTGCTACTTTGATTAAGTCTATGAATGATAGATTCAATTGCTGGGCAATAATCATGTTTTGGGGGCTACCAATTAATGTGCCTGCTGATCCTGTATTGGCTGCGAAACAAAATCCTAATACGAAAGGGATAGGGTTTAGTCCTCGAGCAAGTGTTAGCGAGATTAATAATGGAATCATCGCTACAACCACGACATCATTGGTTAAAACTGAGGATAACAGGCCAGATACGATGATTAATATGGCCAATAATTTTGGAGGGCTGACATTGAGTTTTGCAACTGATGCGGCAGCCCATTGATAAAAGCCTGAGACGCTAAATGCCCCCGAAACGACCATCAAACCAAATAATAGCCCAAGCGTACTATAGCTAATTGAATCCCAAGCTGCTTTGCCTGAAATACTACCAAAAATGACCATGGCTAAAGCCCCGATCAGTGCTGCACCTGTACGATCAACTTTTACACCAGGCCATTTTCCGAGTGCCATAGCTAGATAGACTAAAAGAAAGATGATGAGTGTATTGTTCATGTTTTCAACTCGAGAGGAAGTAATGAAGCATTCTAGCAAATAAAAGTATTGATAATTTCGCCATATAAATCATTTTTACAGTTATTTGTTATGTGATTTTATTTTCAAGTTATATAATGCTTCGGGGAGCATTATTTAAATTGAGGGAATATAATGAAAAAACAAAATTCTAGTCTTATTATTGTAGCTGCAATCACATTATTGCTTTCAGGCTGTGCATCTTCTTTGAGTGGCGATACTTATTCAAGATCAGAAGCAAGACAGGCTCAAACAGTTCAAACAGGTGTTGTTGTTGGAACACGCGCAGTGCAAATTGAAGGAACAAAAACAGGTTTAGGTGCTGTGACTGGCGGTGCATTAGGCGGTGTGGCAGCGAGTACAATTGGCGGTGGTAAAGGTAAAACTTTAGCAACAATCGCAGGTGCTGCTGCTGGTATCTTTGCAGGCGCAGCTGCTGAAGAAGGTTTAACTAAAACTCAAGGTGTAGAGGTAATGGTTAAATTAGATGGTTCAAATACAACTCGTGCTTATGTTCAAACGGCGAAAGGAACATCTTTCTATAATGGTCAGCGCGTAAGAATTACAACTGGCTCAGATGGTACAGCTCGCGTAGTGCCTATGTAAAATTTAGGTTAATAAAAAAAACCCATTTGAAAAAATGGGTTTTTTTACGACTAAAATTTATGGATTTTGTCGTTTTGTTCGTTGTGATGGTGAAGATGTTTTAGATACAGAAAGCTTGCCTGACTTAGTGCGTGAAAGTACGCCTTTCGTCGTGAAAGATTGTTGGCTGTGCTTTTTGCCTAAACGTTTGCCTTCACCGCCAGCATAACCAGTGCCAGCTGGTTGGTATAAAGGAATTAGATGATTTTTACTGTTGCCAATTAAATCAGCTCTACCCATTTTTTTCAACGCTTCGCGCAATAAAGGCCAGTTTTCAGGATCATGATAACGCAAGAACGCTTTGTGTAAACGGCGATGTTTTAAACCTTTTGGTGTTAAAACTGTCTCTGAATCTGTTTTCACAGGTTTCAATGGGTTTTTCTCTGAATGATACATTGCACCTGCCAATGACATTGGTGTAGGAATAAATGCCTGAACCTGATCAGCGCGGAAATTGTTGCGTTTTAGCCACAATGCTAAGTTCATCATGTCTTCATCAGATGTGCCAGGGTGGGCAGCGATAAAGTAAGGGATCAGGTACTGTTTTTTACCTGCTTCTTTACTAAATTTTTCAAACAATACTTTGAATTTGTCATAGTTAGAAATGCTTGGCTTCATCATTTTAGCCAAAGGCTCTTCTTCTGTATGTTCAGGAGCAATTTTCAAATAACCACCGACATGATGAGTCACTAATTCTTTTACATATTCATGATCACGAATTGCCAAGTCATAACGCAAGCCTGAAGCAATTAGAACTTTTTTCACGCCCTTAACATTACGAGCTTGACGATATAATTCGATTAAAGGCTTGTGATTCGTATCTAAGTTTTTACAAATATCTGGTGATACACATGAGAAGCGACGGCAGTTATGTTCAATTTGAGGATCTTTACAAGCCAAGCGATACATATTAGCTGTTGGGCCACCTAAATCTGAAATAATACCTGTAAAGCCTTCTGTGCGATCACGAATTTCTTCAATTTCACGCAACACAGATTCTTGTGAACGATTTTGAATGATTCGACCTTCGTGTTCTGTAATCGAGCAGAACGAGCAACCACCAAAACAACCACGCATGATGTTCACTGAGAATTTAATCATTTCCCATGAAGCAATTTTTGCGCCATTGTATGAAGGATGCGGAGCGCGAGCATAAGGTAGATCATATACACCATCCATTTCAGGAGTATCTAATGGCAATGGCGGTGGGTTTACCCAAATATCACGATCGCCATGCTGTTGCACTAATGGGCGAGCATTGTATGGATTTGTTTCTAAATGCAATAAACGACTTGTGTGCGCATAATAGATTTTATCGTTTTTAACTTGATCAAAGCTTGGCAAACGAATGTAGTTTTCACGACGAGCTTGCTGTTTGACTTCTCTTTTTTGATTTCTTTCTTCAACAGTTAAATCTGTACCAATATGCGCAGCTTCAGGCTCATTTAATGCAGCATTAAAGTTTTTATCATCAGGGAAGTTTGGTGTGTGCTCATTTTCTGAGCCAATCACTTGATTTGTATATGGATTGATCAATGGTTCAATCTTGCCAACTTCATCTAAAGTGGTTGAATCCAATTCCGTTAAACCAAAATGATTACGTTGATAAGGTAAATTTAGTGAAGAGCCACGAATGTCTAACATTTCATGGATTTTTTCACCTTTTGCCAAGCGATGTGAAATCTCCACCAAGCTACGTTCGCCATTACCAAACAACAGCATGTCTGCACGAGAATCTAATAGGGCAGAGCGACGAATTTTTTCTGACCAATAATCGTAATGCGCAATACGACGAAGAGATGCTTCGATGCCACCAACGATAATTGGTACATCTTTATAGGCTTCTCTAGTACGCTGAGCATAAACTAAAAGTGCACGATCAGGGCGTTTTCCAGCAACATCGCCAGCTGTATAAGCATCATTATGACGAATTTTTCTGTCAGAAGTGTAGTGATTCACCATGGAATCCATGTTGCCCGCTGAAATACCGAAGTATAAATTAGGTTTGCCTAATTTCATAAAATCATCAGTATTTTGCCAATTTGGTTGTGAGATGATACCAACGCGGAAGCCTTGCTCTTCTAGTAAACGACCAAGGATAGCCATAGCAAAGCTAGGGTGATCAACATAGGCATCGCCAGTGACTAAAATGATATCGCAGCTGTCCCAGCCGAGCTCATTCATTTCTTCGCGGCTCATTGGTAAGAAAGGAGCAGGGCCAAAGCGTTTAGCCCAATAAGGTTTGTATGAAAATAACGGCTTTGCGTCGTTTGAAAAAGAGAAGTTCATATGCGCTTGAAATTACATAATATTTAAAGCAGGCATTATACCGATTATATTAATTAATGCCCGATTTTTAATGTGGAAATGAATTATCATCACATCTTAAAAATAGTTGATATAATCGCAAACATGAAAGAATAGAGAGGATAAGTGCAGGATATGGCACACCCAAGATTAAAGAAACATTTGAAATATATTAATAGCTTTATTCAGTCTCCAAGAAGTATGGGTACATTAATGCCTTCGTCGCCAGCTTTATGTGACGCTATGGTTAAAGAAGTGGATTGGAGTCATTCATCGTTACTTGTTGCCGAATTAGGTGCAGGGGATGGTGTTTTAACAAAACACATATTGCGTGCAATGGGCAAAGATGCTCATTTAGCCTCATACGAAATTAATCCAAGATTTTTCGAAGAATTAGAAGGTATCCAGGATCAGCGATTCTCTGTAAAAAAAGTATCTGCAGAAATATTGGATCAGCCATACGATATTATTTTTTCTTGCTTGCCATTTTTATCGTTGCCGCTGCGAATTTCACTCAGAATTTTAAAAGCGACTTTGCAAATTTTGGCCAATACGCATGGTACATTTATTTTGTTTCAATACACGCAACGTATGGAAAAAATATTATCTCGTTATTTTGAATGGGAAAGAAAGTTGGTTGTGAAAAACTTCCCGCCAGCTTACGTTTATGTTTGTAGGCCTAAGTAACGCTGTTTTTGTGTTGTTTGAATGATTGGATAATGCTGTCGATATCGAGGCTCTTTTGAGCTTGGATGCACGTTTGTTTGAACTGTTCGAATCCACTGCGACGAAACTGTTTTTTCAATAAAGTCTGATAATGTTTATCAATGGTGTGAATAGATTCAATTTTACTGGGTGGCAACAGCTCTCTAGCGATTTCTTTGTATTCATTCGATTCAATGAGTGACGATAATTTGGCGTAATCTTTTTGTAACTCAATGCATTCGGTTGGGGGATTAACACCACGTTGATAATAATATAGACCTGCAAACATCAAGATCAAGAATGTAGAAATTGTGAGTGTAATTTTCCCAAACATCTGATTTATCCTCAATATAATCCTTAGTATTTTATAACATGATCAAGTAAACATAAATATAATTTCTTATTTAATTAGTTATATAAATATTTTGTAAAATTATCCTTACATTTAATCTTTGCTAAGTATACATATATTTTTAGTGAGATATGTAGATTTTTAATTTTGAAGATAAAAAAATGGCTTTAAAAGTTAAAGCCATTTTTTATTTAGCAATGATATAAAGAAATTATTTTTTCTTTACTGGTGGAAGATCTGTACAAGCACCTTCAGCTGCTTCAGCCGCCATACCAACTGACTCGATCAATGTTGGATGAGGGTGAATTGTGTGAGCGATATCAGTCACATCTGCAGACATTTCTATCGCAAATGCAATTTCACCGATTAAGTCACCCGCATTGATACCCACTACAGCACCACCTAAGATCACTTTAGTTTCAGGATCGAAGATTAACTTTGTCATACCTTCTTCACGTGAGCTTGCTAATGCTTTACCACTTGCACTCCATGGGAATACAGATTTTTCATACGGAATACCTTCTGCTTTCGCTTGAGTTTCCGTTAAACCTGCCCATGAAATTTCAGGATCAGTATAAGCAACAGATGGGATTTGTTTGATATCAAAGAAGCGTTTGTGACCAGCACATACTTCAGCTGCTACGTGGGCTTCGTGTACTGCTTTATGCGCAAGCATTGGTTGACCAACGATATCACCGATAGCGAAGATATTGCCAACGTTCGTGCGCATTTGTTTATCAACATTGATAAATCCACGATCAGTTACATTAACACCAGCATTTTGAGCATCTAATTTTAAGCCATTAGGCGCACGACCAATCGCAACTAATACATAGTCATATACTTGGTCTTCAGCAGGTGCGTTATCACCTTCAAATTTAACTTTAATGCCTTCAGGTAATGCTTCAGCACCAACAACTTTAGTTTTAAACATTAATTTGCTAAAACGTTCTTTGTTGTATTTTTCAAAGATTTTAGTTAAATCACGGTCAGCACCAGGGATGAAACCTTCTGTGAATTCAACGATTTCAACTTCAGAACCCAAGTTGGAATAAACAGTTGCCATTTCTAAACCGATGATACCACCGCCGATTACTAACATGCGCTTAGGAATTTCACGTAATTCCAATGCACCTGTTGAATCGATGATGCGAGGATCTTCTGGCATAAATGGTAATTTGATTGGGTGTGAGCCCGCTGCAATGATTGCTTTATCAAATGATAAAGTACGAGTATTGCCATCTGCTAGTGCGATGTTCAAGTGATGGTCATCTTTAAACGATGCGATACCTTGAATCACTTCAACTTTACGCATTTTCGCCATGCCAGCTAAGCCACCAGTTAATTTACCGATCACTGATGATTTATAGTCGCGAACTTCATCTAAATTAACGCGAGGGGCATCAAAGTAGATGCCTGCATTTTTCAAATGAATTTCAGCTTCTTCTTTAGCTTTAACAACGTGTAATAAAGCTTTAGATGGAATACAACCAACGTTCAAGCACACGCCACCTAAAGTAGAATAGCGTTCGATTAATGCAACTTTTAAGCCAAGATCGGCTGCTCTAAATGCTGCTGAGTAACCGCCAGGGCCAGCACCGATAACAACCACATCAAATTCAACATCAGCAGGTGCAGCAGTCGCAGGTACAACTTCTACTGCTGGTTCTTGAGCTTTAGGTGCTTCTGTTTTAGCTTGAGGAGCTGCTGCGCCACCAACTGTTGCACGAGCAATCGTTGTACCTTCTTTAACTTGGTCGCCAACTTTCACTAAAACTTCTGTGATTACGCCTTCAACTTCAGCAGGAACATCCATAGATGCTTTATCTGATTCCAAAGTTAACAAGTTTTGATCAACAGAAATTTTATCGCCCACAGCGATCGCAACATCAATCACATCTACTGAATCAAAATTGCCGATATTTGGAATTTTGATGTCAATAACTTGTGATGCAGCAGCTGCAGGAGCCGCTGCTGTTTCTTGAGGTGCTGCTTGTGCTGCAGGTTCAGATTTAGCTTCAGGCGCAGGTGCTGCCGCAGGCTTTTCTGCAACAGCATCGCTTGCTTCTACTAAAGCAATAACGTCACCTTCTTTAACCTGATCACCAATTTTTACTAAAATTTGAGTGATTTTACCAGCAACATCAGATGGAACTTCCATAGATGCTTTATCTGATTCTAAAGTTAGAAGAGATTGGTCAACTTCGATAACATCGCCAACGTTTACTAAAATTTCAATAACGTCAACAGCATCAAAATCGCCAATATTTGGGAGTTTTAATTCAATAGCCATTTGTGTTCCTTATACTAAAACGCGACGCATATCAGCTAGACATTGGTTCAAGTGAACAATGAATCTTGCACCCGCTGCACCATCAATCACACGGTGATCGTATGATAAAGATAATGGGATCATTAAGCGTGGTTCAAATTCTTTGCCATTCCAAACTGGTTTCATAGCAGAGCGAGAAACGCCTAAGATTGCAACTTCTGGTGCATTGATGATTGGTGTAAATGCTGTACCACCGATACCACCTAATGAAGAGATTGTAAAACAACCACCTTGCATTTGATCTGGTTTTAATTTGCCATCACGTGCCAATTTAGCCAGTTCACCCATTTCTGCAGCGATTTCGATAACACTTTTCTTATCACAATCACGAATAACAGGAACGACTAAGCCGTTTGGTGTATCAGCTGCGAAGCCGATGTGATAGTAGTTTTTCAATACTAAATCATCGCCATCTAATGAGCTGTTGAATTCAGGGAATTTTTGTAAAGCGTGAACACAAGCTTTTACTAAGAAAGCTAGCATTGTTACTTTTTTACCAGATTTTTCATTTTCTTTGTTCAAGCGAACGCGGAATGCTTCCAAATCAGTCACATCACTTTCATCAAATTGAGTAACGTGAGGAATCATTGCCCAGTTACGCGCTAAGTTTGCGCCAGAGATTTTCTTGATGCGTGATAATGGTTGACGTGTAACTTCACCAAATTTAGCAAAGTCAACTTTTGGCCATGGTAATAAGCTTAAACCGCCGCCATTAGTTGTTGCTACTGAGCCAACAGCGTTGTTTGAGCCAGTCATGATTGATTTCACGAATGCAACAACGTCTTCACGCACGATGCGTAATTTAGGACCAGTACCTTTAACTTGCGTTAAATCAGCGCCTAATTCACGTGCAAATGCACGAACCGAAGGAGAAGCATGAACACCTGAGAAATCTAAGTTTGCTTGATTGTCAGTAGACGCTACAGGCGCAGCAACTGGTGCAGCTTTAACTTCTGGTGCCGCTGCTTTTACAGGTTCAGCTGGTTTTGCTTCTGCTTTTGGAGCAGGTGCTTCTTCAGCTTTAGGAGCTGCTGGCGCAGCAGTAGCTGCACCAGTTGCTTCGATACGGAAAACCGAATCCCCTTCTTTAACTTTATCACCAACTTTAACTAAAATTTCTTTAATTACGCCAGCAACATCTGAAGGAACATCCATAGAAGCTTTGTCTGATTCTAATGTGAGTAATGTGTCATCTACTGCTACTGTATCACCTACAGCAACAGCAATTTCAATCACATCTACTTCATCAAAATTTCCGATATCAGGCAGTTTAATATCAGTTAATGCCATAATATTTTATCCTTTTCTATTAAATAAAATTAAAGAGTGATTGGGTTTTTCTTGTTTGGATTGATGCCATACTTGTTGATTGCTTCAGCAACAACAGTCGCTTCAATTACGCCCGTATCAGCCAATTCTTTCAATGCAGCAACAGTTACGTAGTAACGGTTAACTTCGAAGAATTCACGTAGTTTTTCGCGTGAATCAGAGCGGCCAAAGCCATCAGTACCCAATACTTTGTAAGGTGCTTTAATTGCAGGACGGATTTGCTCACCGAATAAACGGATATAGTCAGAAGCAGCAACAACAGGTGTATTTGAATCATTTAATAATTCAGCAACATGAGAAACACGTGGTTTATCTGTTGGGTGAAGCATGTTGTGGCGTTCTACATCTTGAACATCACGAGCAAGAATATTGAAGCTTGGGCAGCTATAGATATCAGAATCTACGCCCCAATCTGCTTTCAATAAGTCAGCTGCAGCAATCACTTCACGGAAGATTGTACCAGAACCTAATAAACGAACACGTTTCTTAGAATCAGCATTTTCACCTTTTTTCAACAAGTACATACCTTTTAGGATGTCTGCTTCAACGCCTTGTGGCATTTCAGGGTGAGCATAGTTTTCGTTCATGATTGTTACGTAATAGAATACATCTTCTTGATCTTGATACATGCGTTTCAAGCCATCTTGCATGATTACAGCCAATTCGTATTGGAATGTAGGATCGTAAGATACACAGTTAGGGATCAATTGAGCAAGGATATGGCTATGACCATCTTCATGCTGTAGACCTTCACCATTCAATGTTGTACGGCCAGAAGTACCGCCCATTAAGAAACCGCGTGCACGTTGGTCGCCTGCTGCCCATACTAAGTCTAAACAACGTTGTAATTGGAACATTGAGTAACAAACGAAGAAAGGAATCATTGGAACGTTACTTACAGAGTAAGATGTTGCAGCAGCGATCCAAGAGCTCACAGCACCTGATTCGTTAATACCTTCTTGTAGTACTTGACCATCTTTTGCTTCTTTATAGTACATCAATTGGTCAGCATCTTGAGGAACATAGTTTTGACCCGCTTGTGACCAAATACCTAATTGTCTAAATAAGCCTTCCATACCAAATGTACGAGACTCATCCACAACGATTGGTACAACATTTTTACCAATAGCTTTATCTTTCAATACAGTATTTAAAATACGTACGAATGCCATTGTTGTAGAAATTTCACGGCCTTCTTGTGTTGCTGCTAATTGACCTTTGAAAGCATCCAAAGTTGGCGCTGGTAATGGTTTATCTGTTTTAGTACGACGTTTTGGTAAATAACCATGTAATGCTTCACGACGTTCACGTAGATATTTCATCTCTGGTGAATCTTCAGCAGGGCGAATGAATTTCAATTCTTCGATTTCTTCATCCGTTACTGGAACTTCGAAGCGATCACGGAATTTACGCAATGCATCTACGCTGATTTTCTTTTGTTGATGTGAAGTATTTTGTGCTTCACCTTCTTGACCCATGCCGTAACCTTTAATTGTTTTAATCAACAATACTGAAGGTTGGTCTTTGTGCTTAGTTGCAGCATCGTAAGCAGCATAGATTTTGTTTTCATCATGACCACCACGGTTCAACTGCCAAATGTCATGATCAGACATATGAGCAACCATTTGGCGCAATTCTGGAGTATTGAAGAAATGTTCGCGAACATATGCGCCATCTCTTGATTTATAAGTTTGGTAATCGCCATCAATCGCTTCCATCATACGATTACGTAAGATGCCATCGTGATCTTGTGCCAATAGAGCATCCCAGCCATTACCCCAAATTAATTTAATCACATTCCAATCATTACCACGGAAGTTAGATTCTAATTCTTGGATAATTTTACCGTTACCACGTACAGGACCGTCTAGGCGTTGTAAGTTACAGTTAACAACAAAAATCAAGTTGTCTAGTTTTTCACGGCCAGCTAAAGAGATTGCACCCAATGATTCTGGCTCATCCATCTCGCCGTCACCACAGAAACACCAAACTTTACGTTTTGAAGTATCTGCCAAACCACGAGCATGTAAATATTTTAAGAAGCGAGCTTGGTAGATTGCTTGAATTGGACCAAGACCCATTGAAACAGTAGGGAACTGCCAGAAATCTTCTTGTAACCAAGGGTGAGGATATGAAGGTAAGCCTTTACCGTCAACTTCTTTACGGAAGTTTAATAATTGCTCTTCAGTGATACGGCCTTCTAAGAAAGCACGAGCATAAATACCAGGACTTGAGTGACCTTGGAAGAAAATCAAATCTCCACCATGATCGTCGCCATCAGCGCCATGCCAAAAATGGTTGAAGCCAACTTCCCACATTGTTGCAAGAGAAGCATAGCTTGCAATGTGTCCGCCTAAAGAAGAATCTGCTAAGTTCGTTTTCACAATCATAGCCATAGCATTCCAGCGGTTGTACGCACGGATTCTATGTTCAATATCAGAATTACCAGGATAAGCAGGTTGCTCATGTGCAGGAATTGTATTGATATATTCTGTTGTGCCAGAGAACGGAACACTTATGCCATCGCGGTGAGAGCGTTCAATTACTTTTTCTAAAAGGAAACGAGCACGCTCTTTACCTTCAGTTTTGATAACGCTGTCAATGGAGGAAATCCAATCTTGGGTTTCGATTGGATCAATATCTTGGATAGTTTTTAAATCGCTCATGTTTTCACCTATATGAAATAATGTGACTGTATTAATCTCTACCTTATTGAGATATATACAAAATTTATCTGTCTAACAAATAAAATTGTCTCAATGATAGCACGATTATTTGAAGATTTTACTCCGAAAGGCTGGCAATATATCAAAAATGCATGGCGACTCAAGATAAAAATTCAAAAATTATGATTAATTTTATATATTTGAGTAAAAAAAAATGCATGTTAAAAATAGTTTATTTTTTTGAAAATAAAAAAATTACAAGAGTGTGTTTAACTCACTGTTTTTATTTAAAAAATAATGTAACTAATATGTAGTAAAAATAGATAGCTATTTATGAGTAATGGTAATAACTATAATCTATTATGGTTATAAGTTATGGATTTATTTTGTAAATATAATAATACATAATCATTATATAAATCTATTTAGGCTATTGTAATAGCACGCCTTCAGTAACACACGTATATAAGGTGTCATAAAAACAATTATTACTTGGTTTTAAGATATGCATTTTTGTAATAATAGAAGGTAAAAAAATACCAACTAATCAATTCGAATTAACTAGGGCGTGTTGAACATTCATAATTTTAGCCAAATATAAGCACAAGCTAAAGCGACAGTATTTTCATAATGTTGT